>JAKDLG010000292.1 GCA_030452985.1 Humibacillus sp. | reverse complement strand
GGCATCATCTACATCGACGAGGTCGACAAGATCGCCCGCAAGAGCGAGAACCCGTCGATCACCCGCGACGTGTCGGGCGAGGGCGTGCAGCAGGCTCTGCTGAAGATCCTCGAAGGCACCACCGCGTCGGTTCCTCCGCAGGGCGGGCGCAAGCACCCGCACCAGGAGTTCATCCAGATCGACACGACCAACGTGCTCTTCATCGTCGGTGGTGCCTTCTCGGGCCTCGAGAAGATCATCGAGTCCCGCTCGGGGCGCAAGGGCCTGGGCTTCGGTCAGCCGCTGCACAACCCGAAGGACGTCGGCGACAGCTTCAGCGACGTGATGCCCGAGGACCTGCTGAAGTTCGGGCTGATCCCCGAGTTCATCGGGCGTCTGCCGGTGCTGACGACGCTCGCACCACTCGACCAGCAGGCGCTGGTCAACATCCTCACCGTGCCGCGCAACGCGCTGGTTCGCCAGTACCAGAAGATGTTCGAGATCGACGGCGTCGAGCTCGAGTTCACCACCGACGCGATCGAGGCGGTGGCCGACCAGGCCCTGCTGCGGGGCACCGGCGCACGTGGCCTCCGAGCCATCATGGAGGAGGTGCTCCTGCCGGTCATGTTCGATGTGCCGAGCGACGACGACATCGCCCGGGTGGTCGTGACCGAGGAGGTCGTGCTCCACAACGTGCTGCCGACGATCGTGCGTCGCCCGGCCGAGCCGAGGGCCAAGCGTCCGCGCAAGGAATCCGCCTGACGGCTTGAGGTCCGGTGGTAAGGCCCTTCCGGCTGCAGGCCGGTGACAGCGCCCCCCGTCAACAGTCGCCGACCACCTGCGGCTCGGCCTCACTGACCGTCGCCCGGATGCTGGCCGACCCCTGGTTCGCGCGGTGGATCGGCGCGGGCCTGGACCGCCAGGCGAGCGAGGATGCCGTTCCGCCGCCCGCGCTCGTCGGGACGGCATCCGAGCGCTTCGCCGCCTACGAACGGATCGTGATGGGCCGCACCAACGCCCTCTTCGGTGGGGCCGGACGGCTGCAGCTGCCGTGGCCGCGCGCCCTGGGCACCCCACCGTGGGGAGCGCGGAACGAGCTGGGTCTCGGGATCGGCCCTCCCGGTACGCGGTACGTGATGCGCCCGATCCGGTTTGGCTCACGCGGCGGCCTCGAGAGGGCGTTCGCCGACCTGTGCTCAAGGGTGGCTCCCGGTCGGCCCGCGCTGCTCTATGTCGGCAACGTCAGGCTGCCACGCCACGTCGTGCTGGTGCTGCCCGCCACAGGAGAGTCGGAGCTCGACGTCTACGAACCGTCGTCCGGCCGGGTGGTCGGGCTGGGGCGCGAGGCGTTCGTCACCCGATCGCTCGCCCTGGCCGGCTGGAACGTGCCCTGGGCGGCCGTCTGGGCCGACCGGGTCGTGATCGCGTCCTGACCCCGTGGTACGAAACTGGCCACTTTCGTACGGTTTCTCAGGCCGCGTGGACGGGGGCGGCGCCGTCGCTGGCCAGCTCCTCGTGCTTGACCGTGAGGAAGACCAGCGCGATGACTCCGGCGGCCGCGATCATGACCGCGGCCACGAGGTAGGCCCGGCTGGCGCCGTAGCTGAACGCCTCGGCCGAGATCATCGCCTTGGTCGCGGCGAGCTGCTCCGGTGTCGGGGCCGGCCCGCCCTTGGGCAGTGCAGCCGTGAGCTCGGCCGCCCGGTCGGACAGGTTGTTGACGAAGATCGTGCTCAGCGTGGCCAGTCCGAGCGTGCCACCGACCTGCTGCATCGTGTTGAGCACGGCGGAGGCGACCGAGGAGTCCTCGTGGGCCACGGCGTGCACGGCCGTCAGGGTCATCGGCACGAAGATCAGGCCGAGACCCAGGGCCAGCACGATGATCCAGGGCATCAGGTTCGCCGTGTAGGTGCTCTGCGGCGTCAGGTGGGTGAAGCCCCACATGCCCAGCGCGGCGAGCCCGGCACCGGTGCCGGAGATCCAGCGCGGGTCGACGCGGGAGATCAGCCGTGAGGCGACCTGCGCGGCCACGACGATGCCGACGGAGAACGGCAAAAAGGCCAGGCCGGTCTTGAGGGCCGAGTAGCCCAGGATCGTCTGGATGTAGATGCCGAGGAAGTAGAACATCGCGAACATAGCCGCCCCGACGATGAGCATGACGAAGTACGAGGTGCCGCGGGTGCGGTTACCCGGGATGCGCATCGGCAGCAGCGGGTGTGAGACCCGGGTCTCGATGACGACGAACGCCACGAGCAGGGCCGCTCCGGCGGCGAGGTAGCTGACGGTCGTCGGGTCACCCCAGGAGGTGCTGGCGGCATGGGTCAGACCGTAGACGAGCGCCGACAGGCCCGCGATCGAGGTGATCGCACCGGGAATGTCGATCGAGCCCCGGCCGTCGTCGCTCTCGGTGAGGATCCGCTGGCCGAGCACGGCCACGACGACGCCGATCGGCAGGTTGATGAAGAAGTTCCAGCGCCAGTCGATCTCGGTCAGCGCGCCGCCGAGGATGAGGCCGATGGCGGCGCCGGCGCCGGACATGGCAGCGAACACGCCCATGGCGCGGTTGCGCTCCTTGCCGGCCGGGAAGGTGGTCGTGATCAGGGCGAGCGCGTTGGGGGCAGCGAGGGCTCCACCCAGGCCCTGGACGGCACGGGCGATGAGCATCGTCTGCTCGTTCTGGGCCAGACCGGCGGCGAGGGAGGAGAGGGTGAAGAGCACGATGCCCGAGACGAACATCCGGCGGCGACCGTAGAGGTCACCGAGGCGGCCGCCGAGCAGCAGCACACCGCCGAAGGCGAGGGCATAGATGGTGATGACCCACTGGAGGTTCGCCTGGCTGAAGCCGAGTTCGGTCTCGATGTGGGGCAGGGCGATGTTCACGATGGTGCCGTCGAGCACGATCATGAGCTGGGCGGCGCAGATGACGATGAGCGCCAACCCGAGCTTTTTCGGGACAACGGCATCACCGGATGCCGTCATCGACGGGTCTGACGGATGACCGACCTCGTCGACGGTGGTGGAAGACATGGGTTTCCTCTCGGACGTGCTGGGGATGATGGTGGCTGCGGCGCCGTCAGTGACCGGGCCGTGCCGCAGCACGGTCGGAGCCACTGAGGGTGGCGGCGCACGCCGGGAGGACGACGGTGTCCACGAGCTGGGTGATGCGTTCCGGGCCTGGTCGTTTTCCCGAGAGCATGGCCTCGTGGATCGACAGGGCGGGAAGGATGGAGAGCAGCGTCTCGAGGTCGGCGTCGGGGCCGAGCTCACCTCGCTGCTGAGCGTTGCGCAGGACGACACGGGCAGCGTCGGTCTTGGGCGCGATGAAGCGGGCGTGGAGCTCGGCGGCGAGCTCGGTGTCACGGTGGATGACCGGGAGCAGCGCGGCCCAGGTCTCGCTGACCACGGCGTCGTCGAGGCCACCGGCGGCGCAGGCCTGCCCGATGAGGTCGCCGCGCAGTGACCCGGTGTTGGGATCTCGCTCGGCCGGGCAGCCGACCAGCAGGCCGACCGCGTCGACCACGAGTTCGCGCTTGTGCGGCCACCGGCGGTAGAGCGTGGCCTTGGAGGCCCGAGCCGCGGCTGCGACCGCGTCGAAGGTGAGACGGTCGTAGCCCACGTCACACAGCACCTCGACCGCGGCCCGCAGGATCTCGGTCTCACGTTCGCCGGCGACGCGTGGCCGTGACCCGGTCGCGGAGCGGCCGGAAGGATGCGCTCCCTGCGTGCTCGATGGTCCGCTGCTGGGGGTGGGGCTGGACTCGCTACTCACGTCGACCTCCCCAACCGGGCCGGTGCTGTCGCCGACCTTGATCACATGGAACGAAACTGTTTCGTTCCATGCAAGCGTACGTCGCTGCGGCGAGGTTCGCAACCGAAAGGTTGAGAACTCAACTGGTGGTGGG
>JAKDLG010000291.1 GCA_030452985.1 Humibacillus sp. | reverse complement strand
CGAGCACGTCGGAACCTGCCACCCCAGGTCAGCCTCCCGGCCCGATGACAAGCGCGACGCCGGGCGCCACCGAAGGCGGCCACGACAGTGGGGCCGTCACGGCCGGCATGAACGACGGTGGCCACAGCCTCTTCGCGGCCTTCGACGAACAGCACCCGCCCAGCGGCGAGCTCATCGACGACTGCGTGCACTGCGGGTTCTGCCTGCCGACCTGCCCCACCTACCTGCTCGAGGGCAAGGAGGCGAACTCCCCCCGGGGCCGGATCTACCTGATGAAGATGGGCAACGCCGGCGAGGTGCCGATGGACGAGAAGTTCGTCGACAACTTCGACGCCTGCCTCGGGTGCATGGCCTGTGTCACGGCCTGCCCCTCGGGAGTCAAGTACGACCAGCTGATCGAGGCGGTGCGCCCGCAGATCGAACGCAACTGGGCCCGGAGCCGGTCAGACCGGCTGTTCCGCTCGCTCATCTTCACGCTCTTTCCCTACCCCTCGCGCCTGCGTCCGGCGGCGTTCTTCGGCACCCTCTACCAGGGACTCGGGGTTCGCCGGATGCTGGCCCGAGGCAAGGTGCTCGACCGGCTCCCGCCCCGACTCCGCGCCCTGGAGGCCCTGCTGCCACCGCTCTCGCTGCGGCAGGTCGTGGCCCGCCAACCGGCCTTCACTCCCGCTGTCGGCCCTCGACGACACCGAGTGGGGATGCTGTCGGGCTGCGTGCAACGGGTGTTCTTCGGCGACGTCAACGCGGCGGCCACCCGGGTGCTGGCCGCTGAGGGCTGCGACGTCATCGCGCCCAAGAACCAGCAGTGCTGCGGCGCCCTCTCGTCGCACGCCGGGCGGGAAGAAGAGGCGAAAGCTCGCGCCCGACGCCTCATCGACACCTTCACCGAGGCGGGGGTCGAGACCATCGTCGTCAACGTGGCCGGGTGCGGGTCGTCGATGAAGGAGTACGCCGTGCTGCTGCGTGACGACCCTGCGTACGCGCAGCGGGCGCAGGAGTTCGCGGCCAAGGTGCGCGACATCTCCGAGCTGCTGGCGCAGATCGGGCCGGTGGCCACCCGGCACCCGATCGCCGCGCGGGTCGCCTATCACGACGCGTGCCACCTGCGTCACGCCCAAGGCATCGTCGAAGAGCCTCGCGCCCTGCTGCGCGGCATCCCCGAGATGACGGTCATGGACATCCCCGAGGCCGACATCTGCTGCGGCTCGGCCGGCATCTACAACATGGTCCAGCCCGAGCCGGCCGAGGAGCTGGGTCGGCGCAAGGTCGAGAACATCGTCTCGACGCTCCCCGACGCGGTGGTCACCTCCAACGCCGGTTGTCTGCTGCAGATCCGCCGCTACCTCGACGCCGGGGTTCCGCTCCTCCACCCCGTGCAGCTCATCGACGCCTCGATCAGAGGCCTTGACCCCATCGCCGCGGCAACCCACTCCCAGCCCGAAACTCAGCTCGACTCCCCGTCCCTCACCGCCTAGTCAGGAGCTCACATGTACCGCCAGATCTTCGACCCGGTGGGTGGGTCGCTCGCCCTGTCCGCCCTGGTCGCGCTCCTGCCCCTGCTCACCATCTTCCTGCTGCTCGGGGTGGCGAAGATGAAGGCGCAGTGGGCCTCCTTGATCGCCCTGGGCGTCGCACTGGTGGTCGCCATCGTCGCCTACGGGATGCCGGTGGGCCAGGCGCTCAGCGCGGCCGTCGAAGGTGCCGCGTTCGGCATCTTCCCGATCATGTGGATCGTCGTCACCGCTATCTGGATCTACACGTTGACCGTGGCCACCGGTCACTTCGACGTGCTGCGACGCTCGTTCGGCACGGTCTCGAGCGACCAACGGATCCAGGCCATCATCATTGCCTTCTGCTTCGGCGCCCTCATGGAGGCCCTGGCCGGTTTCGGCACCCCGGTCGCCATCAGCTCGGTCATGCTCATCGCCCTCGGCTTCCGCCCCATGAAGGCGGCCGCAGTCGCTCTCGTCGCCAACACGGCCCCGGTCGCCTTCGGCGCCATCGCCGTGCCGATCACCACCCTGGCCAAGGTCACCGGGCTACCGGTGCACGAGCTCGCTTCGATGGTCGGGCGCCAGACCCCGATCCTGGCCCTGTTCGTTCCGCTCGTGCTCGTGTTCATGGTCGACGGGCGTCGCGGCTTGCGCCAGACCTGGCTGCCGGCCGTGGTCGGCGGTGTCGTCTTCGCGATCGCGCAGTTCATCTCGTCGAACTACCTGTCGGTCGAGCTGACCGACATCATCGCCGCTCTCCTGTCGGCCGCCGCCATCGTGCTGCTGCTGCGGGTGTGGCAGCCGGCGGAGGAGCTGACGGTGGAAGCGCTCAGCGAGGAGGAGCTGAGCAGCCGCATCTCCGACGCGACGGCGAGCGCTCACGCCGCCGAGACCGGCGGTTCGCGCCGCGGCGACGCCACCTCTTCCGGGGCGGGGAAGGGTGCATCGGTCAGTACCGACTCCCGCGACCCGGGCTCCAACCGGCCGGCTTCCGCTGGGCCGGTGGTCGACCCGCCCGCCGAGGTGGTCAAGGCCTACCTGCCGTACATCATCATCATCGTCGTGTTCTCGGTCGCGCAGATCGGCGCGGTGAAGACACTCCTGTCGACCGGTTCGCTGAAGTTCGACTGGCCGGGCCTCGACATCGTCTCCCCGTCGGGGGAGACCCCGTCATCGGTGAGCTTCGCCTTCAGCTTCTTCTCAGCAGCCGGAACCCTGCTGCTGTTCTCAGGACTGCTGACCATGGTCGCCTTGAAGATCTCGCCCAGCCGGGCCCTGACGGCGTTCGGCGACACCCTGAACCAGCTCAAGTGGGCCATCCTCACCGTCGCTGCCGTGCTCGGGCTGGCATACGTCATGAACCTGTCGGGCCAGACCATCACGATCGGCCAGTGGATCGCCGGTACCGGCGCCTTCTTCGCCTTCCTCTCGCCCGTGCTGGGTTGGCTGGGCGTCGCGGTCACCGGTTCGGACACCTCGGCCAACGCCCTCTTCGGCACGTTGCAGGTCGCGGCCGCCCAGAAGGCAGGGCTCAGCGAGGTGCTGCTCGCCGCGGGAAACTCGTCCGGTGGCGTGCTCGGCAAGATGATCTCGCCGCAGAACCTCGCGATCGCGGCGGCTGCGACGGGTATGGCCGGCAAGGAGGGCGACCTGTTCCGCAAGGTCATCTTCTGGAGCCTCGGGTTCCTGTTCTTCATGTGCGTGCTCGTCTACCTCCAGTCGACCCCCCTGCTGTCGTGGATGATCCCCTGACCGAACGCCATCCCCCGGTTGGAGGTGCTCCGGCGCGGGCCACCGCGCCCCGACACCTCCAACCGGGCAGGGCGGCGTGGCAGGGCGCCGAGGCCCGTTAGAGGCAATGCCGCGCAGTTAGTGGTGTGACTGGTGTGGCAAGTGTGGCGTCGGCGTGTCGCGGGAGGGAGCAACGGAACTCCCGATAGGGAAGGGATGTCCTCGCGAGACGTCCTGCTACCAAAATGGAGTTCCGTTGCCGATTCAGTTTGTCACGTCCGATCCGGTGGCTGCGCCGGTGGATCCGTTCGCTGTGGGCATCTCGGCGAGTTGACGCAGGTGGTCTCGCATGACCTGGTCGACGCGGCGATCAACGCCCCGGGAGCGACGCACAAGCGCCTGCGTCGGCTGCCAGCACGGGTTGCGGTGTACGTGCTGCTGGCTGGCGTATTGTTCGCCGCTGTCGGGTACCGGCAGGTACTGGCCCGGTTGGCGGCCGGTGCCGGCCTGTCCATGAGGGTGCCAGGCAGTCATTGACGCGGTCTTCGGGTCCTACCGGGTCGGGCAAACCTCCTACGCCCCGCGCATGCTGGGCAGCCTGAGGCCAGGCATGGTGCTGCTTGCGGACCGCAACTTCGCCTCCGCTGCGTTGATCCAGCAGATCGCCGGGACCGGGGCACACCTGCTCATCCGGTGTAAGAACGGCCGCCGGTT
>JAKDLG010000290.1 GCA_030452985.1 Humibacillus sp. | reverse complement strand
CTCGGCATCGAGACCTCGGCCACGCACATGGAGTGGTTCTACGGCCCCAAGGGCCTGAAGTTCAGCGAGATCGGATGCCGTCCGCCGGGCGTCGGAGCGTGGGACCTGTACTCGGCCGCCAACGAGGTCGACGTCTACCGCGAGTGGGCCCACGTCATCACCCACCGCGCCCCCGAGCAGCCGATGAAGCGGTCGTTCGCCGCGGGCATCGTCGCACTGCGGCCCGACCACGACGGTCAGATCAAGGGCTACAGCGGCGTCGACGAGATCCAGGGTCGGTACGGGGAGTGGATCATCGACGGACACTTCCCACCCGAAGGGCACGGCACACAGGCTGTCGAGGCGGGATACATGGCCAACGCGTACGTGCGGCTGCGCCACCCCGACTACGACGCCGCCCACGCCATGCTCGACGACATCGGACGCACGATCCACGTGCACGCCGGCTGACCGTCGCCACCGATCGACCGACGCCATGACGACCATTCTGCTGGGCCCCCAACGCTTCACGATCACCGTCGACAAGACCTTGCGTTCCCTCGGACTGGAGGGCCCGATCGCGGTGATCAACTCCGGTTGGGAGGAGCGCGAGGGCGAGGACGACGAGCTCGGCAGTTACCTTCAGGGTCGCGCCGTCAACCTGCGCCTCTACCACCGCCTGGTCGACTCGCTGTCCAAAGATCGCGACTTCGCCCGGGCCGCGCTGCGCTTTCGGGACCGCCACGACGAGCTGCGAGCCTTCTACGGCATCCGGCTGCAGGGCGCCGTCGAAACGGTGGGGGCGGTCGCGCATCGCACCTCGGTCGAGTCGATCGGGCCGGTGGCGCAGGCTGCGGCCATCGAGACGGTCCGCGACGTCGACCGCTGGTACGGCGGGCAGCTCGAGCAGCTCTACGACGAGATCGCGACGGAGTCGGCCGAGCACAGCGAGGTCATCGGCTGGCACCGCGCCGAGGTGGCCACGAGCCTCGACGAGTGTGCAGCGGTGGTGATTCCGGGCGGCGACGTGCGATCACTGATGCGCACGCTGCGTCTGTTCGACGTCCGCATCCCGGCGGACACCCCTGTCATCGCCTGGTCGGCCGGCGCCATGGTGCTCACCGAGCAGGTTGTGCTCTTTCACGACTTCGCCTCCCAGGGGATGTCTGCGTCGGAGGTGTATGACCGTGGGCTGGGCCGGGTGCGGGGTGTCGTCGCGTTGCCGCACGCCAGGCGGAGGTTGCATCTGTCGGACACCAGCCGGATGTCGTTGCTGGCGCGACGCTTTCCCGACCAGCGACTGCTGCTGCTCGACGACGGGGCGGTCGTGCGTCTCGACGACGACGGGCCCGACCTGCCGGTAGGTTCCCGCACCATCGAGGCCGACGGGACCGTGTCGGTCGTGGAGGCCGCATGAGCCCGCGCCTACGCCTGGCCGTCAACCGGCTTCGCGAGCACCCTATCGACGGTCCGACCATCGACCGCTTCATCGACCGGCACGGTTCGCCGATCATCGAGGGCGAGCGGGCCACCTTCCTGTTCCGCGGTGATGTCGACGAGGTGTGGCTGCGCCACCGGGTCGTCGGCCTGCCCGACCCGATGGCGCTGGAGCGCATCGGCGACTCAGACCTCTGGGTCGTGACGACCGTGCTGCCGGAGGGATCGCGCGTCGAGTACCAGATCGAGATCCGCAAGGGCGAGAGCTACGAGCGCTTCAACGACCCGCTCAACTCGCGGCTCGCGCACAGCCCGATGGGGTCGTCGTCGGTGTGCGCCGCCATCGGGTACCGCGTGCCCGAGTGGGTCTCGCCCGACCCGGAGGCCCGGCCCGGTGAGCTCGTCGAAGAGGTGGTCCGCAGCAAAGCTCTGCGCCGGGACCAGCCCGTGCAGATCTACCTGCCGGCTCGTTATAACCGGGTGCAGCGCTACCCGCTGCTCGTGGTGCACGACGGCCCCGACTACCTGGCGTACACGTCGATGAAGACGGTGCTCGACAACCTGATCCACCGGCTCGACGTCGACCCCCTCATCGTTGTGTTCGTGCCACCCGGCGACCGGCTCAAGGAGTACCCGAACCACGCCCCGCACGCCCGGTTCATCGCCCGCGAGCTGGTGCCGCTGGTGAACGAGCGGCTCCCGTTGATCGACACGCCGGAGGCGCGTTCGCTGATGGGCAGCTCGTTCGGGGGCGTTGCCTCGCTGTCGACGGCTGTGCGCTACCCCGGCTTCTTCGGTTCGCTGATGCTGCAGTCGGCCTCGCTCGTCTCGACCGACATCGGCTTCGACCACGGCGGCGGCCCGGCGTTCGACCCGGTCGTCAAGTTCGTCAACTCCTACCGCGAGAAGCCGGTTCGGGTCGTCGACCGCATCTTCATGACCTGCGGGGTCTACGAACCGCTGATCACCCCCAACCGTTCGATGGTGCCGGTGCTGCGCCATACGGGCACCAAGGTGCACTACACGGAGTCGCGAGACGGCCACAACTGGGAGAACTGGCGGGACGGCCTCGGCGAGGGTCTCTCGTGGCTCTTCCCGGGGCCCCAGAAGTTCGTCTACGAATGAGAGCGCACGTGCGGGCCGCTGGGCATCGGGCCCCGTCGCCGGTTCGAACACCGTCAGGGCCGAGTCAGAAAGAAGGAGCGACATGAAGGTGACCGACCGGTGGTACTCCAACCGCCTCGAGCACGACATCACCGTGGCCCGCTGGGGCACCTACGGCGCACCCGTGCTGCTCTTTCCCACGGCCGGCGGTGATGCGGAAGAGGTGGAGCGGCACAAGATGATCGCCCACCTGGCTCCGCTGATGGATGCCGGCCGCGCAAAGGTCTACTCCTGCGACAGCGTCGCGGGCAAGGCCATGGCTGAGCGGGTCGGCTCACCGGAGTACCAGATGGCCCTGTTCAACGCCTTTCACGAGGCCGTGGCCGAAGAGGTCATCCCGGCGATCCACTCCGATCTGGGCAGCCGGATTCCCGTGGTCGTCGCCGGAGCCTCGATCGGTGCGTTCAACTCTCTCGCCATCGCCTGCCGCTACCCGCATCTCGTCGGGGCAGCCGTCTGCATGAGCGGCACGTACGGGGTCGAGAAGTTCATCGGAGGCCGCTTCACTGAAGACCTCTACTTCTCCTCACCCCTGCACTTCCTGCCCGACCTCCAGGGGCCGGCCCTCGACCTGCTGCGGCGTCGCTTCGTCGTGTTCGCTTCCGGCAGCGGCGAGTGGGAGGACGTCGGAGAGTCGTGGGCGGCCGCCAACGTGCTGGGCAGCAAGGGAATCCCCAACCGGGTCGACGACTGGGGGCCGAGCTACCGGCACGACTGGCCGACGTGGTGGGAGATGCTTCCCACGTACCTCGACGACCTCCTTCCCTGAGGCGCGGCCCCTGAGGCGCGGCGGCCTCTCGGACGCAGCGTCCCTGCCCAGTGGCTGCCTTCATGGGCCACCCTCACGGGCTGCCCCTGAGGGTCGCCCGTCAGGGCCGGCTCACTCGCAGGCCACGCCGTCGCCATCACGGTCGAGCTTGCTGGAGTACCCCGGCTCACCTCTGTGGATGGGGTCAGCGCCGGCAGCGCGAACAGCGGTGCAGTTCTGGTAGTACGTGGCCGCCAACGCTCGTGGTGGTGTGGAGGCCTTCGCCTTTCGCGCGGCCGCGGCCTTCACCGCGGCGACACGAGCCCTCTCGGCAGCGGCTGCCTTGGCCTGGGCTGTCGCTCTCACCTTCGCCTGCGCAGCAGCCTTCGACTTCGCGGCCACCGTAGCCTTGGCCTGGGCTGCGTCGGCCGCCTTCTGCCGGGCGACTGCCGCGGCCTTCACCTTCGCCTTTGTCAGGGCCTGTGCTGCTGCGGCCGCCTGCGCCTTGCTGGCCGCCAGGGCTTTGGCTTTCGTGTCCGCGTCGACCTTCGCCTTGGCCGCAGCGACCGCGGCCAGGGCCGCGGCGGAGGGCGGGGGCAGGGGCGTGTTCGTTG
>JAKDLG010000289.1 GCA_030452985.1 Humibacillus sp. | reverse complement strand
GCGTCTTCGCTGTCCCCCTCCGCTTCGGCCTTGCCGGTCGCGAGCTTGCTGTGGTGTCGGGAGTAGGTGAAGTAGATGATGAAGCCGAGGGCCATCCACACCAGGAACCGGATCCACGTCTCGATCGACAGGTTCAGCACGAGGTAGAAGCAGGCCAGGGCCGAGAGCCAGGGCACCACCGGGTTGCCGGGCACCTTGAACGACCGCTTGAGGTCAGGGCGGCGCTTGCGCAGGATCGGCACGGCGAGCGAGACGAGCATGAAGGCGGTCAGCGTGCCGATGTTGACCATCTCCTCGAGCTTGCCGATGGGAGTCAGCGAGGCGATGAGCGCGACGACGGAGCCGATGATGAGGGTGAGCCGAACCGGTGTTCCCGTGTTGGGGTTGGTTCGCCCGAGCTTCTCGGGAATGAGGTTGTCGCGGCTCATCGCGAACGTCACGCGGGTGGCACCGATCATGAGCGTCATGACCACAGTCGTCAGGCCGGCCACCGCGCCGGCGGAGACGAGCGTGGCGAAGCCGTCCTTGCCCACGCTGGTGAAGGCCGTGGCCAGCGCCGCCTTGGGGTCGATGTCCTTGTAGTTGACCATGCCGGTGATCACTAGGGTCGTCGCGACGTAGAGCACCGTGCAGATGATGAGGGAGCCGAGGATGCCTCGCGGGAGGTCTCGCTGCGGGTTCTTCGCCTCCTCCGCCGTGGTCGCCACCACGTCGAAGCCGATGTAGGCGAAGAAGACCACGGCCGCTCCAGCCATGATGCCGAGCACACCGAACGTGGTGGGGGTCGTGCCGGTGAGTACCTGGATGAGCGGCGTGGTGAGCCCGGTGGAGGCTTCGCCGGCCTGCGACGGCGGGATGAACGGCGACCAGTTGGCGGTGTTGACGTAGAAGAGCCCCGCGAAGATGACGAAGAGCACGATGAAGACCTTGACGCCGACGAGCACGAGGTTGACCCGCATCGACTCTTTGATGCCCTTGGCGACCAGCAGGGCCAAAGCGACCACGAGCAAGAAGGCCGGCAGGTCGAAGTGCGACCCCGGCCCGACCGACTCGGGCCAGACGATGCCCAGCTGGCCCAGTAGGGTCACGAGGTACTGGGACCATCCCTGGGCCACTACGCTGGCCCCCAGCATCAGCTCGAGCAGCAGGTCCCAACCGATGATCCACGCGATGATCTCGCCGAGCGTGGCGTACGAGAACGTGTACGCCGACCCCGAGATCGGCACGGTCGAGGCGAACTCGGCGTAACACAGGGCCGCGAGCCCACAGACGATGGCTCCGACGACGAACGACAGGGCGATCGACGGTCCGGCGTACTCCTTCGCGGCCAGGCCGGTGAGGGTGAAGATGCCGGCGCCGATGATGACACCGACGCCGAAGACGATCAGGTCGAGCGCGCTCAGACTCTTCTTGAGCTGGTGTTCGGCCTCGTGCGACGAAGCCATCGACGCTTCGATCGATTTGGTGCGGAAGATGCTCATGTGCGGCCCCTCAGAGTCGGCGCTGACGGTGTCGGGACCCAACGTAGACCCGACCCGGCCCGCCCGGCGAGAGATGCGCGGTCGTGTCTTTCTGGGTGGGCAGCGCTCAAATCTGCGCGCAGTTCAGTCCGTCGGCCAGAGCGGTAATGGCCCGGTGTCGGCGGCCCGGCGGCGCTTGCGGATGTCATCACTCTGGTAGATCGGCTCACCCTCCTCGGCGGGGGTGATCGGCACGGCCCGCGAGTAGGAGTCGAGTCGGTCATGAACCGGGTTGTGCACGCGGTGGACGTCGGGGTAGCCGGCCTTGTGTTGCAGTGACTCGGGCGACTCGGGCCCGCGAGAGATCGGGCTGAGGTTGGCTGAGGGTCGTCGTTTCTCGCCCCGTCCGCCGGGACCTCCCTCACCGTTGGGGCCGTCGGGCGCTCCTGGGCCGTCGCCGTCCGGGTCGTCTTGATCTCCCGCCTCGGGCTCGCCGTCGTCGCCTTCACCGGGCGGCAGGATGTGAAAGATCTCGGCGCAGATGGCCCGGTAGGTCACATCGGGGTGCGGCACCCAGTTGATGATGTGCAGCGCCTGGTCCTGCCCGGCCGACTCCAGGATGAAGCGGCCGTAGCCGAGCAGCTGCCCGGGGATGGTGCGTTCGTAGGTCATGTCGGTGACCTTCGAGAGCGGCATCATGGCCACCTTGTGGGTGATGAGCCCGTACCGCAGCAGCAGTCGCTTCTCAGTCGCGACGAACCAGTTGTGCCGCCATTGCAGCAGCCTCCAGAGCAGACGGAATACCGTCACGAAGAAGCACCACCACAGGGCGGTGGCGATGAACTCGGTGGAGGCCGTGATCCGCCAGTCGACGAGAATGGCCACGGCGAACACGGCGGCCGTGGTGATGATGGGTTCGGCGACGCGGGCCCAGTGCTCGCGCTGCGCGATGATCAGCGTCTCGCCGGGGAGCAGGACGGGGATGAGCCCCGCCGGCACCTGTTCCGCACCTTGCTTCTGGGCCATGGCCAGCCGACCGACCGGGTCTCAGCGGTTCAGCAGAGAGTTGAAGAAGCGCCGGATTGCGTTGAAGCCGTCGACGATCACGCCCCAGATGTTGGTGACGATGTCGGCGGCCTTCTCGGGTGACTGGAAGACCGCGTAGATGAAGAAGACCACCACGATGATCAGGATGACCTTCCGGGTTTTGGCCATCGGTGTCTGCTCCTTCGGGTGGAATGGGGGGCGACGGACACGCTGTCGTGTGGCGACATCCAGTGCAGGTTGGGTGCTTGCGCAGCACCGCACAGGTTGCGTTCAGTGTGCCGCATGTGACTGCTGTGACCACGAACGGCGGGCGCGTGTCGGCTCTGGATCTGACCCGGCAGTACTCTCCTCGCGTGCCCAGCCCTGATCCCCGGTATGCCGCAGAGCTGCGTTTAGCGCTGGAACGGGTCGTTCGCCCCGTTTCGGAACGGGATCTGGTGGCCGCGACGGCTGCCCTCGTGGCGCGCTACCGCTCGGTCGCAGCGGCGAGCGCCCCCATCCTCGCGTCGGCGACCCAGGTGGTGGCCTATGCGGCGTACCGGATGCCGGCCACCCACGCCGCGCTCGTGTCGGTGCTGGGCGACCTCGCCGCAGCCGGTCTCTCGCCCCGGTCCGTCGTCGACATCGGCGGTGGAACCGGCGCAGCGGCCTGGGCCGCCGCCGAATGCTTTGACGGTCTCGAGTCGATCGTCGTGCTCGACCAGGTCGCGGAGGCCCTTCGGTTGGGTCGGGTGCTCGTGGCCGATGTGACCGACCCCGTGCTGGCAGCGGCCCGCTTCGAGCAGGCCGAGATCGGGTCCCTGCCCGACCGGGTGGGCGATCTGGTCACCATCTCGTACGTGCTCAGTGAGCTGGGCGCGGCCCAGCAGCGGTCGCTCGTCGCCGAGGCCATGCGGCTTGGCGACTGCCTGGTGGTGGTGGAGCCCGGCACGCCCGATGGCTACCAGCGGATCCTCGCCGTCCGTCAGCAGCTGCTCGACGCGGGCTGGCGACTGGTCGGCCCGTGCCCACATCAGGCGGACTGCCCGCTGAAGCAGGGTGACTGGTGCCACTTCGCGACCCGGCTGGAGCGCTCGGCCGAGCACCGGCGCATCAAGGGCGGCGAGCTGTCGTACGAGGACGAGAAGTTCTCGTGGGTCGCGGCCACGTCGCCGAGCTCGCCTGCGCTACAAGCACGTTCGGCGCGGATTCTGCGGCATCCGTTGAAGCGCAAGGGAATGGTCGAGTTCCAGGTGTGCCGACCTGACGGCACCGCTGGGCGGGAGGTGGTCTCGAGGCGAGCCGGGTCACGGTATCGGGCCGCGCGCGACGCCGACTGGGGTGACGAGCTGCCCTGACCCACGGCATCCGGGAAGTGGCCCTGACGGTTGCGTCGAACGCCGGGTTCGTGATCGAACGCAGTGGTGTACCGGCGCGTTCGACCTCGAACGAGTCGTTCGCGG
>JAKDLG010000288.1 GCA_030452985.1 Humibacillus sp. | reverse complement strand
CGCTCTACGCGCGCATTCCTGCATGAGTCAACGAACCCCTCTACGCGCGCACTTTAGGTGAGTCAACGCGTTTGCTTGACCCGCCCTCGTTACGGGAGGAGCATCTATGTCTTGGGAAACATGTCGGGGCGTCCGTTCTGTTTGACAGATGCATAGGTCCTAGCGGCGAAAGGTCGGCAAACACCACCACCCGAGCCGTGGCGGAACTGCCGTCCGAACCTAATAGGGTCGTCCATTTCAGGGGGATGCTGTGAGGAACCTTTTTCAAGTCCCAGCGCTGGGTTCTCTATGGGGCGCCGATCCGACGCCTACGGCAACAACGACAACCACTGGTGTGGCCACCGTGCCAGCTGACAACGCCGCCCCACTTCCCAGCTGGCTTCTGGTCAGCCTGCTCACCCTGGTGGTCGTGATCGTTCTGGCGATGTTTGCGTTGAGCGCTTTCAGTTTAAGCGCCCCTCGCTCGACGCTCAAGAACATTCTGGGTCAGGGAAAGTCGCGGACTCCGCCAACGCCTGGATTGGTGACCCCACGTCTGGTCAGCGACTTGGCAACCTCGGCACGCGGCGGAAGACGCACCACACGAACCACCTTGGCCGTTGGAGGCTTCTCGATCCTCTGCGTAATCGTCATCGCGGTCTTCGGACTCGTTGGCGAGGGGGTGCGGGATCTCCGGGCACAGGTCGTCGCTTCCGTGACTACCCTGGTAGCCGCCATCGCAGGCTTCTACTTTGGAGCTCAGACCGCAGGCAGCACAGCGGACGCCACCAAGCCTCTAGCGCCCTCGCCGCCCCAGCTTCATGCCGGGGCAGAGGAACCGCACTTCAAGGTCGGTCAATCCAGCAACTGGGTACCCGGACTCACAGGATCCCCCCCGCCGGTCGTGAAACTGGGTGGAGTCGACGCCCTTCCTGATGGACTGGAACTAGATCCGACAACCGGTGCCATAGCGGGGACACCCACGGCAGTGGGAACCACACCCATCACGCTCATCGCCACTAACGGTGTCACACCGGAGGCAAAACTGACCATCACTCTCGTCGTGGACTGAGCCCTGATCCACCGATTGGTGAGTGGGTGTCGCGGGTCGTGACGCGCGGATGCCCCTGTGGGGCGGGAGGATTGGACTTGCGACAGTTCGATCCAACCGGCTCCGAAGGGGCATCCGACAAATGCAAGCATCGCACAAGGTCTCCACGGTTTTCGATGAGCCGAACCTGATCGGCTCGGCCGGGCTGGTCCCGGTGATGCGCCTGGCCGAACGGGCCGGCCTGCACGAGCTGCTCGAGTCGCATTTAAGCGTCGGATCGCCGAACGCAGCTGTGAAGTCCTCGGGGGTGATCACGGGGATGCTGGCCGGCGCCGACAGCATCGATGACCTGGACGTGCTGCGCCACGGCGGCATGGCCAGAGTCTTCGCCGGGGTCCGGGCGCCCTCGACCTACGGCACGTTCCTGCGGGCGTTCACCTTCGGGCACGTCCGCCAGCTCGACGCGGTCGCCACCCGGACCCTGACCGGGTTCGCCGGCATCGTGCCGCGGTTGCTGGCCGGGACCGAGGCGATGGCGTTCATCGACATCGACGACACCATCCGGGCGGTCCACGGCTACCGGAAGCAAGGCGTCGCGTACGGCTACTCCGGAGTCAAAGGCGTCAACGCCCAGCTCGCGGCCCTGTCCTCCCCGACCTGCGCGCCAGTGATTGCCGCAGCCCGGCTCCGTAAGGGCAACAGCATCTCCGGGCACGGCGCGGCCCGCCTGATCGGGGACGCGATCAGCACCGCCCGGGCCGCTGGGGCCACCGGGAAAGTGATGGTCCGAGCCGACTCCGGCTACTACCGGCAAGACGTCATCGCCGCAGCCCTCGCCGCCAAGGCCCAGTTCTCGGTCACCACACGGATGGACCCCGCGGTGAAGAAAGCGATCGCAGCCATCCCCGAGCAAGCCTGGGCCACGATCAAGTACGCCAACGCGGTCTGGGACGAGCAAGAACACCGGTGGATCTCCGAAGCGGAGATCGCCGAAACACCGTTCACCGCGTTCACCTCACACCCCAAGAACCGGCAGGTGACCTGCCGCCTCGTCGTTCGCCGCGTCAAGCGGCTCAACCCCGCCGCCGCGGCCGGGCAGGGCGAGCTGTTCAGCCTGTGGCGCCACCACGGGTTCATCACCAACTCGACGCTGGCCGCCGTCGACGCGGACGAGACCCACCGCGACCACGCCATCATCGAGCAAGTCATCGCCGAGCTGAAGAACGGCCCCCTGGCCCACGCACCCTCTGGACGATTCCAGGCCAACGCCGCCTGGCTCGCCCTAACCTGTCTCGCGTTCAACCTGCTCCGCGCCGCCGGCGTCGCCGCCTCGGCCCGGCACGCGAAAGCCCGCTGGGCCACCCTGCGGACCCAGCTGGTCACCGGTGCCGGCCCGGGTCGCGACCTCCGCCCGACGACTCGTGCTGCACCTACCCACCGACTGGCCCTGGGCCCCCGCCTGGCAAGACCTCTGGGCCACCGCCACGACCTGACCACCCGGCCCGAACGGCCCCGAGGAAACACCCGACGTGGAAGAGCCGGACAGACCGGCCGATCCACCACGCCCACCCACGGCAAGAGCCACATCAGCCGTCCAAAAACGCCACCGACAATCCCCAGAATCACCATCGGTGGATCAGGGCTGAGTCTGGAACCTGCACGCCCACGAGTCCGGCCCCCTTGGCAGAGGGTGGAGTTGCCCCCACCCGGACTGCCGTTCGGCCCTCGGGTCCGTCGGTGGTGGGGTCGGTCTACCCGGTGGTCGATCTACCCGGTGGGGCTGATAATGATGCTTGCTTCAAGGTCACCCGGCAGGAGAGGCAGGCTCAGGTCGGCGACGGCGTTGACAACCGTCGACCCGGTCTTGGTCGATCAAGGCCAGAGCCTCATCACGGGTGGTCGTGCTTGTCACCATCTCCATCAACAGATCCGGCGCCAGGGGTGGGTGCATGCCAAGACTGATCGACGAGCCCGATAAGGATCGCGAGACGTCCGACCCGGTCGGGGTCACCACCAAGGATGGGACAGTGACCCTTCAGCCGCCCCCTCGGGTCCTCGGTCAACCGAGTGTAAGGCCCGTCGAACTGATGCGGGTCCGCTCAGCCGTGCCCGGTTTGGTGGTCTTCTTCGCTTCCTTCGGCATGGAGCTCATGCTCGAGTGTGTCTCGGTCATCGGTGACCAGCCTTCCTCGCTAAGGGTGTGCTGGCGGTGGTGAAGGTCAGGGTGCGTGACGGATTGCCGTGGCTTGCCACAGGGCATCCACCGCATCTGGTCGTTACGTGCGTCTGCGGCGGCTGCCGACGCGGGGCCGGAAGCGGGTGCTGTTGGCTGTGCTCGGTGTCCTTGCCATCGCGGTCTTGATTTACGTCGCGGACGCGGCGCACCCCGTCACTCTGGGCTATCAGACTCTGTACTTCAGCGGTTGATGGCGCTCATCTGAAAATCCCCAGACCTGCTCACTGAAATTCCCCACCCGTGTGGCTCCACCGAGTCAGGGGGGCTCCTTCGAGGCTGGTGGTCTCTGACCACTCACCAGCACGAAGGAGCCCCGCTGCTCATGCTCACACGGGAGGAAGACATCGACGCGCACGCACTGCGGAAGCAGGGGTGAGCATCACAGCGACCTGCTCGGCAGCGCCTCCAGCATTGGCGGCAGCTGCATCGAAATCGAGGATGTAGCTCCTCGTTTGCTCGAGCAGACGAGCAGCGTCCTCGTCGGGCGCCGCCGGATCGCGATGCCCCGCGACGATCGTCTGCGGAGCCAGCGTCTCGACAGCATCCAGGGCAGCGAGCCACGCCGATCGAGTCGAAGGGGTCGATCCGGCCAACCACAGATGAACGCCGTTGTAGACGACATCGCCCGACCGGAACCTGTCAAGTCGGTTGAGACAGCGGGGGGTTACGCGCTCTGTATGAGCGC
>JAKDLG010000096.1 GCA_030452985.1 Humibacillus sp. | reverse complement strand
GAGACCTCTCCCCTCACCCACCCGCACCGGTCGGAGCCCGGACTCGTCGAACGCTGGGACCTCGTCATCGCCGGGATGGAGGTCGGTACCGCCTACAGCGAGCTCACCGACCCCATCGACCAGCGCCGACGGCTCACGGACCAATCGCTCAAGGCAGCCGCCGGTGACGGTGAGGCCATGGAGGTCGACGAGGACTTCCTGCTCGCCCTCGAGCTCGGGATGCCGCCGAGCGGGGGCTTGGGCATCGGGGTCGACCGCCTCGTGATGCTCCTGACCGACACCTCCATCCGGTCGGTGATCACGTTTCCCTTCGTCCGCCCGGCCAGCACCGAGCCCGACCTCACGAGGTTCACCCCATGGCACTGACCGACACCTCCCTGCTCGTGCTGTTGGGCCTGCTGTCGCTGGGCCTGTTCGTTCTCGTCATCATCGGCTGGCCCCGCTGGGGCGGCCGGGTGGCACGAGGCGCCACGCGAGGCGCCCAGGTCGTGGTGCTGAACCTGCTCGTCGTCACCCTGTGCGCTGCCGCCCTCAACAACCAGTACCTGTTCTACTCGAGCTGGAGTGATCTCTTCGGCGCCCGCTCGGCCTCGGTCAACCTCCACCACGGAGGCACGAGCAACGACGTCGTGACAGGCAAGGTCCACGGGCCCGGGTTCACCGGCTTCGCCTCTCCGGTGTCGCTGCCCCAGCTGCCTCAGCCCGGGTCCAGCCTGCAGACCTACACGGTGGTGGATCGCGGAGCCGGATTCGACGGCCAGGTTCTGGTGCATCTACCGGTCGGGTACAACCCTCGTTCGCCGCACGAGTATCCCGTGATCATCGGTCTGCACGGCTTTCCCAGCTCGCCGCAGCGCTTCATGCGGCTGCCCTTCATCTCGACCATCGACCAGCTGACCGCCGAGCACAAGATGGCTCCGACCATCGTCGTGGCCCCCCGCATCGACACGCCCTCGGGCCTCGACACCGAGTGCGTCAACGGCTCGGCCGGTGGGCCTCAGACCGACTCCTGGCTCTCCCGCGGCCTGCCCCTCTGGACGTCCCAGCACTTCCGGGTGCAGCGAAAACGCACCAGCTGGGCCGTGGTCGGCTACTCCTACGGCGGATGGTGCGCGGCATCGGTGTCGATGCGCCACCCCGACATCTTCGGCGCGGCCGTCGTGCTGCAGGGCTACTTCCGCCCCGACTTCACCCCGGCCTACGACCCTCTGTCGAACAGCGCCCTTCGCGCCTACGATCTCGTGGACATCGCCCGAAAGTCGCCGCCCCCTCTCGCGATGTGGGTGCTCACCTCGAGACAGGACTCGCTCTCCTACCCCACCACCTCGAAGTTCCTCAGTGTGGCGCGACGCCCTCTCGACGTGACCGCCATCGTGCTCAAGCAGGGCGGGCATCGCGACCAGGTGTGGGAGCCCTTCGTGCCGGTCGCGATGAGGTGGCTCTCGCAGACGCTGCCCGGGTTCCATGGCTGACCAGGGCGGGTCGACACGCTTGCTGCGCCGTACCGTGGTGGTGGTGGCTCTCGTCGTGCTCGCGCTGGTCGGCAGCCTCTGGGCGGTCGGCGCGAGCCCGAGCGCCAACCCCAGCGCCAACCCCCCGGCATCCTCGTTCGGTGGGGCCTCGACCAGCGCCACGGCTCCGCCGACGAACCCGACCGCCCCGACGAGCCCACCCAAGACGACGAGCCCGACGGATGCCGCCACCGGCCCGCCCGCCAGCGACCCCCTGACGCTGGTGGGGCTGGGCGACTCGGTGCCGGCCGCCGCCACCTGCGGTTGTACGGGGTACGTCGAGCTCTTGGGGACGGCGCTGCACGCCGCCACCGGAAGGCCGGTGGTGGTGCACAACGACTCGAAGGGGGGCTGGACCACCTCCGACGTCGAGCAGGACCTGAGCGACGGGCAGACCATGGCCGACCTCTCGCACGCCGACGTGGTGACCGTCGAGATCGGCGCCAACGACTTCGACCTGGGCCCGGTCGACGACCCGGCCTGCCTACCAGTCCTCCCCGCCCAGTGCTGGGCCGACACCATCGCCGACCTGAGCACGGGTCTGACCGACATCGTCTCCGGGATCCGCGACGTCGACAGCGATCCCGATGTGCACATCGCTCTGATCGGCTACTGGAACGTCACGGTCGACGGCGACGTCGGCGCCGCACAGGGTCAGGCCTTCGTCGCCGGCAGTGATGCCCTCACCCGGGCCGTCAACACGACCATCAAGACAGTGGCCACCAGCACTCACTGCCTCTACGTCGACGCCTACACCCCGTTCAAGGGTGACGGCTCGCTCGACCCCACTGCAGACCTGCTCCCCGACGGCGACCATCTGAGCGCCAAGGGCCACACGGTCATGGCGATAGCGGTGTTCGACACCCTGCGGGAAGCGGGCGTCGTGACGGCCCTGACCCCGACCCCGTGAGCACGAGCGGCGGGTGAAGCCAGTATGCAGAAGGCGATATCCGGCGCGGAGCGTCTGGCATCGCCTTCACGGCGGATGGCGGGCTCAGGCCGCGGCGACGGCCGTCTCGTGGTCGGCCAGGGCGCGCAGCGCGTCGCTCAGCTTGGCGAAGACCACGTGATCACCGACCACATCGGCTTCGATGGTCGACTGCGAGACCGCGATGTCGGCCACGACCACGGCGCCGGCGATGCCGGCCGAGCGGCGAGCCGCCTCGTGGGCCCACTTGCCGCCGTAGGGGGTCGGGGTGGCGCCCACCGCGGCGAACGGCTTGCCCACGATGGCTCCCGCGCCGTACGGCCGCGACAGCCAGTCGATGGCGTTGCCCAGCACCGGGGGCATGGTGCCGTTGTGCTCCGGTGTCACGGCCAGCACCCGGTCGGCCACGGCCACCTGCTGACGCAGGGCCTGCACGGAGGAAGGAGCCGACTCGCCGTCGAGCTCCTCGTTGTAGAAGGGCAGATCGCCGAGGCCCTCGACGATCTCGACCATCACGTCGACGGGAGCCTCGTCTCGCAGTCGTTCGGCGATCCGGCGGTTCACCGAATCGGCCCGAAGGCTTCCGACGAGCACGGCTACGGTGGTCTGGCGGGAAGTACTTGAAATGGTCACGAGACCGCAACCGGAGCTGAGTCCGCTCGTATTCCCACGCGGGACCTCGAGTGGCGGGTGTCTCAACTCTGGTCGGGTGAGCTCTCGGCGTCGGTCTCGCCCCCAGTGAGGGGTCGGCGGGCGTCGGGGGTGTACCCACCGGCGCCGGCACCGGCGACCGCCGTACCCGACCCGTCGGCCGAAAGCGTGTCCAAAGGCTGTTCAGAGACGGGGTGGTCGGCAGTCGGCGCCACGGACCGCGTGGCGGATGCCTGCGTGGCATCGGTGTTGAGGGTCTTATGGCCAGGGCGCCCGTCCCTTGAACGACCCTGCCGGAGGAGAACGATCCCGCCCCCGACGAGCACGATGAGCACAACGACGAAGAGGACGATTCCAGGTTTCATCACAACTCCTAGCGTGAGGGTTCGCTGGGGTCATACCCAGCCGCCTCTTCCCTCTCGCCGTTACGACGTTGCCGAGGTGACCGTCCGGTTACGTCGAGGCCCGCTGGGCTGGCACCATCTCGAGATGCCTCGGTGTCGTGAGTGGCTCAGACGTGACCGGGCAGGGTCTCATCCCCACCGCCGCCGATGAGTGGCCGGCGGGCGTCAGAGGTGTAGCCGCCCGCGCCCGCACCGGCGATGGCCGTGCTCGACCCATCGGCGGCCAGGGTGTCGAACGACGGCTCGGAGACCGGATGGTCAGCCGTCGCCGACACCTTCGTCAAGGCGTCGGGAGACTCGGCGTTCTTGTTGAACGTCTCGTGCCCGTTGTTGCCGTCCGGCGAATGGCGGCTGGGCATCAAGAACACGGCCCCACCCCCGACCAGCAGGATGATCATGATGATGAGGACGACCATTCCGAAGTCCATGTTCAGCTCCCAGGGGATTCGCAAGGGTCACACCCAGCCGAACCGGCCACCATGTGGTGCCCGTGCGATCTCTTCAAGGTAGCCCCCCTCCACCCCTTCTGAACAGGTCGAAGTTACCCCGGAGGATGATGAGTGGCCGTTCCGCCAGGCGACGTCCGCGGCTCCGGTGTCAAGAATGAGCACGGTCGACAGCGAGTCGGCAGAACCGACGACACCACCCGAGCCGCCGACGTCGCCGGCGCGAGGCGGGCTCGGCGGTTCAGCGGCTCAGCGGCTCAACGGATGCCGCTGCGCGCGAAGCCCTGCACGAAGTAGCGCTGGAAGACGAGGAAGAGCACCACCATCGGGCCGACGTTGAGCAGGGCGAAGGCCATCGTGCCGCCGTAGTCGGAGCCGAACTGCCCCTGCAGGTAGAGCAGGCCGATGGGCAGGGTGAACAGCTCGTTCTGCTTGAGTGCGATCAGCGGCCAGGCGAAGTCGTTCCAGGTCTGCAGCAGGCTCATGAAGAAGAGCACCGCGATGAGCGGCTTCGACAGCGGCAGCACGATCTTGGTGAACACCTGCAGCTGACCGGCCCCGTCGATGCGGGCGGCGTCGATGAGATCGCGCGGGATGGCGAGGATGAACTGCCGGGAGAGGAACACGCCGAACGCCGAGGCCGCCGTGGGCAGGATCACCGCCCAGTAGGTGCCGTAGAGGTGGGCCTCGGACACGAGCCGGAAGAGCGGCACCATGATTACCTGCACCGGCAGCATCAGAGTCGACAGGGCGAGCAGGAAGAGCCAGCTCGACCCCCGGAAGCGCAGCTGGGCGAAGGCGTAGCCCGCGAGCAGGCTGACCGTCACGCTGATCAGCGCGACCACCAGCGAGATGGCCACCGAGTTGCCGAACCAGGTCGCCACGGGGAACGACGACAGCACCCGCTCGAAGTTGTCGAGCGTGAACGACCTCGGCCACAGCCGCAGATCGCCGCCGAGCAGGTCGGCCCGGCTCGACAGGGCGACCACGACCATCCAGTACAGCGGGAAGAGGATGACGGCCGAGATGACGATCGCGAGCACCAGCCTGGCCACGTAGCCCACCCGGGAGGGCCGACGAGAGCTTCGGGGGTGAGCGGCATCCGAACCAGGGATCTCGCGATGGGCGGTGCTGCGGGTGCTGCCGGCGCTGCGGCTGGGGGCGCTCATTCGACGAGGTCCCGGGTGCGGCTCGTGCGCCAGCGGATGAGGGTGAACAGCAGCGTGAGCGCCAGCAGGAACATCCCGATGGCGGCGGCGTAGCCCTGGTCACCGGTGACGAAGCCGTTGTCGTAGGCGTAGGTGACGAGCACAGAGGTGGCGTTCTCGGGCCCGCCCCCGGTCATCACGAAGACGATGTCGAAGACCTGAAAGGAGTAGACGACGTTGAGGATGAGCAGAAAGAACGACGACGGGCCGACGAGCGGCACCGTGAGGTAGCGGAAGCGCTGCCACCCCGACGCGCCGTCGAGCCGAGCCGCTTCGTAGAGCTCGAGGTTGATGGCCTGCAGGCCGGCCAGATAGATCAGCATGTTGAAGCCGACCCGCCACCACAGGGTCACGAGCAGCACCGAGGCGAAGGCGGCGGTGCCGCCCGACTGCCAGTTGACGGCCGGCAGGCCGATCGAGCGCAACAGCTTGTCGAGGATGCCGGTGTCCTGGTCGAAGACGAGCACCCCGATGAGGGCGGTGGCGACCCCGGAGATCGCCATCGGCACGATCATGATCGAGCGGAACACCCCTCTGGCCGGGAGCACCGAGTTGAGCAGCACGGCGATGCCGAGGCCGAGGGCCATCGACACCGGAGTGACGATCACGGTGAACAGCACGGTGTTCGCGGTCGACCGCCAGAACACCGGGTCGGTCGCGAGCCGCGCGTAGTTGTCGAGGCCGATGAACCGGCCGGCGCCGAACCCGTTGGTCTGCTGAAAGCTGATGACCACGGCCCAGACGAGCGGCACGAGCACGAAGACCGTGAGCAGCACCAGGTTCGGCGCGACGAACGCGTAGCCCGTCAGCGACTCCCGCCGCGACAGACGAGCGCGGCTCGAGGTCACGAGGCGGTGGCCTGGGCGATGCCGTCGGAGATGCCCTTGAGGGTGGTGGCGGTGTCCTGGCCGCCGACGAACGCCTGTTCCAGCTGGTCCTTGAGCACGGTGATGATCTTCGACATGGACGGCGATGCCACCTGGCCCGAGTCGCGGGGCAGCACGGTGCTCGCCTGCCCGAGGAAGACGGGTGAGAGCTCGGGCCGCACCTTGAACGTGATGCCGTCCTTGCTCAGGTCTCGGCGGGTGGGCAGCAACGAGGCCCCCTCACAGAAGCCCTTCATCTGCTCGGCGCCAGTCATGAAGTCGAGAAACTTCGCCGCGAGGTCAGGATTCTTCGTCTTGGCCGTCGCGACGAGCGCGTTCCCCCCGAAGTCGCTGGCCGAGCGGACGTTGCGGGGCGAGTACGTGGCGCCCCACTCGAAGTCGAGACTCGTCGCCGCGTCGGGGATCAGGAACGCTCCGCCGAAGTTCATCGCGGTCGTCTGCGCGTACCAGAGGTCGGCTGCGAGCTTCGTCGACTTGACCGAGCTGTTCTGGGGAACGAGCTTGTTGGCGAAGAAGCTCTTGGTGAAGTCGACCGCCTTACGGCCCGCGTCGGAGTCGATCGCCGGCGTGACGAGGTCTTCGGCGAGGAACCGACCGTCGACCTCGAAGAGCCAGCTGAGCCAGCGGGTCACGCCGTTGCCCTGCCAGTTGTAGGCGAAGGGGTAGCGGTCGGCCGGCAGGCTCTTGCGTAGCTGCTGGGCCACGTTCTCGAACTGCTGCCAGGTCCACGCCTGGTCGAGCGAGGTGGGGATGTCGGTGACACCGGCCTTGGTGAGCAGAGCCTTGTTGTAGAGGATGACGGTCGTGTCGGTGTGGTGCGGAACCCCGAACGGCTTGCCCTTGTTCTGCACGGCCGCCCACGCCTGGGGCGTGAAGCGGTCGCTGAAGCCGCTCGGCAGCTTCGGGCTGAGGTCGAGCAGCTGCCCTCGCCCTGCATAGCTGCCGAAGGTGTAGTACGGCACCCGGAAGATGTCGGGTGGGTTGCCGGCCTGCAGCTGGGCGTCGATGTTGGTGAACATCTGCGCGTAGGGCACGGCGTTGAGCGCGACCTTCGAGCCGGCGTTGGCCTTCTCGAAGGCGGCGATGGCGGTGCGGAAGCCGGCCAGCTCGGCGTCGGTACCCCAGGTGGTGAAGCTCAGGGTGTCGGTGCCCGACGCGGCCGGCCCGCTGGAGGAGGGTGCGAAACCGCATCCGGCCAGCACGGCAGGCAGCGTCAGGGCCCCGGCTGCGGTGAGAAAGTGACGTCGGTCGAGTTCCATGCGGCTGCTCCTCAAGATGGGGTTCCCCCGGCTAATCCCCTCGAGGGGAGAGAGCGGGGGCCGTCTGCCCCTGCTCCTGCGGGCCGATGCGACGCATCGGGTGGTGGGTGGAGGTTCTGTTCTCCACTCTCAGGGCGCCTGGTGACGGCGTCAAGGGCAACCGCTACCCGTCGGTAACCACGTGGTCGACGTGATCAGTCGCCGGGCCACTCACCCGTCCAGCGCTGAAACAGCCGGGCCCCGCCGCGGTCGGCCAGGGCCTTGACGGTGGCGAAGACCAGGCCCTGCACAGCCGCCGCGACGAGAATCTCGCGCATGCTGTACTCCGACTCCAGCGGATCGGGCGGGTCGGCCCGATCGCCGGGGGTGGCTCGCTTGTAGATCGCCTTGACGAGAGCGCCCGAGAGGGCGGCGGCCGCTAGGCTCCCGACCATCCCCACGGGCCGATAGAGGATCTTCGCAGAAGTGCTCGTCTTCGTTTCAGTGGGCACGTGAGTCTGCCTCCGCTTCTTGGTCTTCACCGTTGGACTCGCGAAGCCGACGGCCGCGCTCGACGTCATCTTGGTGCTGATCGCGCGCCTTGTCGATCTTGGTCGTGTCGCGCGGCGGCAGCTGAACGCTCTCCTCGGCGGCGATACCGGCCTGCAGCTCACGGCCGCGTTCGAGCTCGGCGTCGAGCTCGGCCCCGAAGAGCAGGGCGAGGTTGGTGATCCACAGCCAGAGCAGAAAGATGATCACCCCCGCGAGCGAGCCGTAGGTCTTGTTGTAGTTGGAGAAGTTGCCGACGTAGAAGCCGAAGCCGGCCGAAGCGAGCACCCAGATGAGGATGGCGACCACGGCGCCGAGGCTGACCCACCGAAACTTGGGCTGCTGCACGTTCGGGGTGGCGTAGTAGAGCAGCGCGACGATGATGACCACGACGAACAGGATCACCGGCCACTTGGCGATGTTCCAGACCGTCAACGCCGTCGACCCGATGCCGATCGTGTCGCCGATCGACTGGGCCACCGGGCCGCTCACGATGAGGGCCAGCGCGACCAGCGCGACGAGCAGCAAGACGATGAGGGTGACGAGCAGCATCACCGGGCGCAGCTTCCAGAAGGGCCGACCTTCACCCGTCTCGTAGATGCGGTTGAGGGCGCGCCCGAAGGAGTTGACGTAGCCGGATGCCGACCACAGCGCCGTCGCGATTCCGATCACGAGCGCGAAGCCGGCGCCGGATGCCGTACTGAGCGACTTGAGCACCGGTTCGAGCGTGTCGACCGCCGACCCTGCTCCGAGTTGTCGCAAGATGTCGGTCAGGGTCGTCACCGTCTGCTCACTCTTGCCGACCAGGCCGACGAGCGAGAGCAGCGCGATCGCGGCGGGGAAGATCGCCAGCACCCCGTAGTAGGTCAGGGCGGCCGCAAGGTCGGTGCACTCGTCCTTGCTGAACTCCCGGACCGTCTTGCGCGCCACGAACTTCCACGACGCCGGCTTGACGTCAGTGAGCGAGTCGGGCTTCGCGCTGCTGTCAGGGTCGGGGGCCTCGGTTCGGGCCTTGGCTGCGTTCGAGTCAGCCTCGGCAGCCTCGGTGGCCCCGTCGTCGGTGGAGGGGCGGGCCGACGCGTCCGTTTCCGGGGTCATCGGCGCCGACGCCAAAGCAGCACCACGACAACCGCGACCGCCGCCACGACCGCTGCCGCCACCGCGCTCGCCTCGACGGTCGGCTTACCCGCGTCGTCGGTGGCGGCATCCCGACCCTGCACCAGCACGCGCTTCGTCGCGTCGGCCGAGTCGTGCAGCGCCTGCGTCGCCCGCTCCTTGGTCTCGGCGAGCTGGTCACCCGCTCGAGCCTTGACGTCGAGCTTGGCGGTCAGAGCGTCGACGGTCTCGGCCAGCTGCTCGCGGGTCTGCTGCAGCTCGGTCTCGATCTCATCGACACTCTTCGACGTGTTCTCATCGGTCTGCTCAGTGGGAGTCACGGTGGGCACCCTCCTTCAGGGTCTCGACATCGGCCTTGAGGCTCGCGGTGGTCTTCTCGACGGGGGGTGGCCCCCGAGACCTGCTTCTTACCGACCAGCGCGAAGATGCCGGCCACCACGAAAAGTGCCACGGCGACGATGAGAGCCGCCAGCCAGGCGTCCACGACCAGGGTCAGCGCCAGGATCGCCGCCGCGACCAGGGCACCGACGCCGTAGAGGGCGACGACTCCAGCCCCGCCGAACAGGCCGGCGCCGATGCCGGCCTGCTTGGCACTCTGGGTGACCTCCGCCTTGGCCAGCGCCAGCTCGCCGCGCACCAGGTCGGACAGCTCGGTCGAGAGCTGGGTCACGAGCTGGCCGGTCGACGGCTCGGCCGGGCGGCCGGCATCCGAGCTGCTCGTGGTTTCGGCGGGTTGGCCCGCCCGGGCATGCGTGTCAGTCATGGGTGTCTCTCCTCGGGGTCGCCGACGGTCGACGCACAGGTCCGCGTCTCGCTCAGCGTGGCGACAACTGACTGGTCAGTACCCCGACCGGCCACTGCCGAAACACCTAGCGGCGAAGCAAAGGGCCCCCGGGCAACGTCTCCGTCCCCCGGGGGCCTCACAACACTGGTGGCAGGTGAAGGATTCGAACCTTCGTAGCTCTCGCGACGGATTTACAGTCCGTGATCCACGCGGCACTGACCTGCATCAACCCGGCATGACGATGCACTTCGCCACGCATTTCGCACAGGCAGCCGATGCCCGGCGTGACCAGTCCGCCTCGCCCGGACTCACACCCGGCCCACTTGAGTCGACTGACTCGGCACGCGGGAAGAGGTCTGTTGGCCCAGCGTCCGCCTGAAAATCGGAAGGTCGGCGGTTCGACCCCGCCCCTGGCCATCACCCGAGACCGCAGGTCATCCCTGACCTGCAGCTTTGCCCTTCTTGGTGAGGGTCTGATCCGCTCGGGGGAGAGGCCGGAGAGACGCTGATTTACCTCGACACGCCTCGCAGAAAGCCGACACCCGGGACGCTCTAGCCTGCACTAGACCCGGGACGGGACGCTCGCCGCCGACTACGCGTGGCATGGGTAACGGCGCACCTGGCGCTGATCGCCCTCGCGGCGCGGTGGCTGCCCGTGCCGGAACCAACCCGCGTCCTCGGTATCGACGAGACCCTCATCTGGGAGGAAATCTCTTAAGCATTCCAACTTTCGGCATGCTCACGACCCATTTCTGCAATGAGGTCGTTGGTGGCTGATGCCAGCCGGCAATATACGCGAAACTGATGATCTTCGAATTGCCAAGTACCCGTGGGGCTAGTGGGTCGAGTCAAAACGGGTCCCAGGTCGGGATTAGAGAGACGTCGCAAGATTCCACCGGCCGACGCTATCCGTCGCTCACGAACGTGCTCAATATATCGGTTCGGAATGTAAGTGCCCGGGAAATGTGCTAACGCTCGGAGCATCTCCTCAGTTTTCGGCGCTTTCCTGCAGATTCTGAGATACCTTTCCGCGTGTAGGTTGTGCAAGCTTGAGACGACCATGCGGGCCTCTGCTTGCCTGACCATGTCGAGGCTGACGCGAACGCTCTTATTGCCTTTAGTTACGGGCGCATTCACATATTGTTCGAGAGCGAGGTCTTCATCCAAAAGAAGCTCGGACCCAACCATCTGCAGGTACCAGGGTTCTCCCGCCGAACTTTTCTGAATGTAGTTGACGGCCTCGATTGAGAGCGACCAAACCACGCCAAGCTTGCGTAGCTCCGAGCTTGCCCGAGCGAACAGCCCCTCAATCTCTAGCCTTGAGAGGCTTGAAAGATTAACGCGCCGTTGCCAGCGATAGTCTCCGTGGCTAGGATCTGCGAGCATGTATGAGGCGTAATCGCGCAAGGCTAAAACGAACCTAACTTTGACGTCATCAAAAGACCTCGTATAATCGAGCAATTCCAATATCCAAGGCAGTTGCTCGCACTCGTCAAGAAGCAACATGACGTCGCCCCCTTGGGACCGACACACCGAAGACAAACGCTCGCGCAACTCGGCCGACGGACTTTGTGGGCTCGTAGGCGTTATATCCCACGCCGCCTTTAGTTTGACAATAGATAGGGACGTTTCGACCTCAAAACCTTTGAGGTGAATCCGCGGGGACGCGTAGTTGCGCCCAAGCACGTCCGTCATCCTGTCGAGGATCGCCCGAGACAGAGCATCGCGATCCAGCATCTCACGACTACATCTGATTTGAAGGACTAGGACACTTGTAGCATCTGGTTGGCAATCCTCCAGACCCCTATCCTTCAAAAGGTCGACGTTTCCAGTAAAAATCTGGCTCAGCGCACGCAACAGTGTGGTCTTCCCCATGCCTGGGGGGCCGACCAAAACAGGTACTACGTCTTGCGACGACGACAAGCCAATTAAAGTGTCCCGCAGCTCAGACCTTCTTCCCATCAGATGTTGCGTATTTTGGAGCGGGGCGTTGGGCGAAAAGATTGAACTCAACTGCTGCAGGCGCCCAGTCACGACCATTTCCTGTCATGGAGGCTGATGTCCCGCCTTGGGTCGTACGCGTCCAAGGCGTCCGGGTGTGATGAATCTTGGTCGGCACCACCACTCAAAGAGATCTCGCGACTGAACTCGTTTGAGTCACTGCTCCCCAATGGATAGATCGGGAGCACTCCCGACTGAAGTGGTCGATGTCTCCCAAGCGAATCAAATCGGGCCGAGAATAGGGGGTGGAGACACAGAGTGTCTTCAGGAGTGACGAACATTCGATGCGGGTAAAGATACTCGAACTCCGCCTTCACGTAAGTCCTCGTTCGCTCAGTCATTCGCCCAACGGCCCCGACTTCAACGAGCATTTGCGTAATCTCTCTGTAGTCGAGGCCGTATCGATTGGCACGGTTCACTGCGGTATGCAGGTCCCCTTCCGAGAACGTGTGCGGCAGCTGTGGTATCAATGAAGTGCACAATTCGCTCAGATTTGGATACGGGATCCTAAATCCGTCGATAATTGCCTCCACAATGGCGACTTCTCCGTCAGCAACCGACTCGCGGATATGCTGTTCAGTAGGGTGTCCCGCCCCGAACTCATAGTCGGAAAAGACTCGGTTCAAGAGGTGGATGAAGTGTCGTGGCAGAAGTTGTGTGTGGCGAAGAAGGTAAGGTAAAGTCCGCTCCACTGTCTCTAGGCCGTTTGTTATTTCTGCAGGTAGATACCGCTGCAACAGGCTTTGGGCCCACGGAGCTGATGTTGGCTTGAGCCCCCTAAACTCGATTGGCTCGTGGATTTGCAGAAATTTCATGAATCTCGTCGCCGCGACGTGCAGCAGCTCAGAATTGTCCCAATGGAGCACGACGCTATTATCGAAGTCCTTCAGAGGGTTAGAAGAGAGGTCAGAATAGAAGTGCCATAGTTCAGCCGGAAATGAGACCCGAACCTGATAGGGGCTGGTTGGGCTGCGTCCGGCCTGTCCAGCAGCCCTAAACAAGCCTTGAAGCGCGAAGGCTTCAACATTGACTAAGATTCCCCCCGAGTAGAACATTTGATCCAAGCGTTCAAGTGAATCCATCGAGATGGTCGCTCGTGTTTCGCGTTCCTCAAATGCCTTGGTCATTGATTCTCGAGCAGCCCACAATGGGACACCATTTAGCTCAGTTTCATCGATTAGCGTTTGCACACTCGCGAAATGACCGTCGGCGGCTCGAGTTCGAAGAGCAAGTAGAAATTGGGATGCCACGTCCGTGGCGTAACCATCGATACTCTGCCGAGTCAAGTATCCAAACTGATACGCCTCCGCACAGTTAGCTTCTCGCAGTCGCGAGTGCTTAGAGCGGAGCCTTGCCGCTACGGCAGCCATAAAGCAGGCGTGCCATATGGGGGTGGCCCGCTCAACGAAGTTGCCAGACTCGTGAAGGCGGAGCGTTCTCAGGGTGGTAGCTACCTGCGCTATAAGTTCCGGGGTGTTAAGATCCACTGCGAGCCGATCATTGATCGAGGATGCCCGAAGGAAGGCGGTCTTGCCTGAACCGCGCCTACCGATGAGAAAAGTCGGGGCACTTCTGCGAATAGCCCCGTCAATCACATTGTCATCGTCATAGAGGGATCGGGCGGCATTCCTCGTGTCGAATTCGTCGGCCGAAGCCGGCCCGAAAGGCGTCCCTCGTGTCAGGGTCATCTTTAGGTAGTCTTGCTGGGCGCCGCTGGATTGCATCCGAACCCCTAGAGTTGCGCTGTCGACCACGTTTCGATCTTGGCAAGACTGTCATACTTCGACCGGATGGTGCAGGTTGATCAGCGTTCGCTTGCGAATGCCCCTGAGGTCCCCGGAGACCTCCAGAGGCCGCCTAAGCCGCGCCGGCAAGTCGGGAGACCCCAGCGCCTACATCAGACCCGATACGGGACACGCCTCGGCTCTGCAGGTGATCGGTGTCAAATGGGGGTCGTCGAGACGTCTGAGCAGCGTGTCATAGGCGTCCGGTCTGGCTTTGGTGTGGGCGTCGTCGTGTTGGGCCTGGATGGTGGGTCGGTGTTCGATGGTGGTGAAGAACATGGTGCAGGATTCGCAGATGGTCTCGTACCGGCAGTCGTGCTCGATCGGCGGGCGCAGTATCCGTTGCCGAGCAGGCGCTTGCTGGCTTCGGCGCGGAGGGCGCGCATCGCCGGCCCGGCGGCGTCCGCTGGCAGGATCGCGGGCTGGGCTGTGGCGGTGATTCAAGTGACCTGCGGGGGCGGAGGGGAGCACACTTTCGAGGTCTGCACCGACATGTTCATGCCGGTCCGCGACTGTACCCCGGTGCTCATCGGCTACGCGCGGAACTATGACCGGACGGTCGTGAACGGCAAGGAATGAGACCAGAACTGAGACCGTCGCCGACCGCGACACAGCGTGGATGCAGTTCGCGCGATTCCAAGTGCATCCAGCACATGTCCGTCCGACTGAAAATCGGAAGGTCGGCGGTTCGGCCCCGCCACTGGCCACCACCGAAACCGCAGATCGCAGGCCTGTGAACTGCGGTTTTGTCTGTTTCGGCGTTGCTGGCTGTCGGGGTCCGAACGACCGTCAGAGACCCCGGATTGCCGTGAATCGCCGGGAGATATCGCACGAGATGTTGCACGACGTCTTGACATCGAAACAGTTCGTCTCGGGACAGAGTCGGGGTAAGCGGGGCCGGCTCGGGACAGTGGAAACGCGACCTCACCACCGCTCAGGCCATGGCCATGCTCGCGAGTGTCCGCCCCCGTAACATCGCCGGCCGGACCCGTCGGCGGATCGCCGTGGAGGAGCTGGCCCAGCTGGTGGCGGTCGAGGTGAGATGAAGAAGGCCTGCCGAGCTGAAGGCGATCGTCCTGGCCCGTATGTCCCGACTGATGGACTTGCATGGTGTCGGGCCTCCAGCTACTAGAAGTGCGGGCCGGCGACGTACGACGGCCAGCCTGGTCACGCTCCGCGGTGAACGGGCGGGCTTCGAGCCACCGGAACGACACCTCCCGTCGGTGTCGCCCGGTTGCGCGTCGTGTCGGCCCTCGCGGCTAGGGTTGCCGCATGTAGCTCCGCCTGGACCGCCGTGGGCCTTGGCACTGGGGCTGACGCGACCAGGAAGGACGAGCTACCGGATGCCTCGCTTGACGTTGCCGCAGCTCGAGCGGCACCTCTTCGCTGCCGCTGACGTGCTCCGCGGCTCCATGGAGGCCTCGGCCTACAAGGAGTACATCTTCGGGATGCTGTTCCTGAAGTATGCCTCGGATCAGTTCGAGATGGAGCAGCAGCAGGTCATCGCCGAGCAGCGCTCACGTGGCCGCAGTGAGGCTGAGGCCGAGCAGCGCGCCGAGTCGCCGTCGTTCTACAAGATGTTCTACGTGCCGCAGCGGGCCCGCTGGGAGCAGCTCCGTGATCATCTCCACAAGGCGGTCGGGAGCGGCCTAAACAAGGCTCTGGAGGAGCTGGAGCATAGCAACCGGTCGCTTGACGGGGTGCTGCAGCACATCGACTTCAACCGGAAGATCGGCCAGTCCTCGATGTCAGACAAGAAGTTGCGTGAGTTGATCCTGCACTTCAACAAGGTACCGCTGCGTCAGCAGGACTTTGAGTTCCCGGACCTGCTGGGCGCTGCCTACGAGTACTTGATCCGCGACTTCGCCGACTCGGCGGGCAAGAAGGGTGGCGAGTTCTACACGCCCCGCGACGTCGTCCGCCTGATGGTGCAGATCGCCGACCCGCACCCAGGGATGAGCGTTTACGACCCATGCACTGGCTCGGGCGGCATGCTGATCCTCTCCAAGGAGTACGTCGAGGAGTCTGGTGGCGACGGCCGCAACCTGGCGCTCGCCGGCCAGGAGAAGGACGGGAGCGTCTGGGCGATCTCCAAGATGAACATGCTGCTCCACGGCATCCCGGACGCCGACCTGCGCAACAACGACGACGGCACCCTGGAGGATCCGGCGCACGTCACCGGTGGTGAGCTGCAGCGGTTCGACCGGGTGATCACCAACCCGCCATTCTCGATGAACTACGTGGCTGACGCCATCCCGTTCCCCGAGCGCTTTCGCTACGGCTACACGCCCGAGAAGGGCAAGAAGGCCGACCTCATGTTCGTCCAGCACATGCTGGCGGTGACCCGGCCTGGCGGGATGGTCACGACGGTCATGCCCCACGGAGTGCTGTTTCGTGGCGGCGACGAGGGCCGGATCCGTACCGGCTTCCTAAACGACGATCTCATTGAGGCTGTGATCGGTCTCGGCCCACAACTCTTCTACGGCACGGGCATTCCTGCCTGCATCCTGGTGCTTCGCTCGGTCGGGTCAAAGCCCGCGGCGCGCAGGGGCAAGGTGCTGTTCATCAACGCCGACCGGGACTACCGGGAGGGCCGGGCACAGAACTACCTGAAGCCCGAGCACATCGAGAAGATCGTCTCGGCCTACCGGACTTTCGTGGACGTGTCGGGGTTCGCGCGCGTCGTCAGTCGCAGCGAGTTGGCCGAGAACGATGACAACCTCAATATCCGCCGCTACGTCGACACCACGCCAACGCCCGAGCCGCAGGACGTACGGGCCCATCTGCACGGCGGCATCCCGATCAGTGAGATAACTGCCAAGGCGGATCTCTTCACTACCCACGGGCTCGCACCCGATCGCTTCTTCGTATCCAAGGACGCCGACTACGTCCTCTTTGCTGACGTGGTCTCAGAGCGGCCTGACCTCAGGCGTCTGATCGAGTCCGATCCCGGTGTCGTGGCGGCCGAGGGTGCGGTGGTTGACGCTATTGGTGTGTGGTGGGAGGACCAAGAGGAGCGCTTCGACAAGCTGCAGTCACCAGGCGACCTCGTCGATCTGCGCAGGGGACTCATCGAGACGTTCCGAGACGCGTTGGCCCCGACGCCACTGCTCGATCCGTTCGCGATCCGCGGCATCGTCGCCTCGTGGTGGGGCGTTAGTCTGCCCGACCTCAAGGCGCTCGCCACGCTTGGCTACCAGGGGCTCATTGAGGCTTGGGTATCTACCGTTCTGGACGCGCTCGCCGAGGAGGAGGCGAAGGTCAACCCACTCGACCACAAGGTGGCTCGGGCACTCCTGCCTGAGTACCTCGACAAGCTCGCTGGACTTGAGGCCGACGTGGCTGAGCTCGATAGCACGATCAAGGCGGCCACTGCGTCGGATGACGAGGAGAGCGACGCCGAACCAGCCGAGGACGCCCTCTCGCTGACGGAGGTGAAGAAGCTGAAGGCTAAGCTGACAGCCATCAAAAAGCAGCTCAGGACTGAGAAGGCAGCCTTCGCCGGCCGTCTCGCAAAGGCCAGCACGGCGCTTGACGATACGTCGGCCCGGCAGATCGTGCTCGACGCATTGGAGCACGACCTGCTAGCCGAGGCCAACGACCGAATCACCAGGTACCGACGGGCCGTGATCGCAGTCTTCGAGATGTGGTGGGACAAGTACCGGACACCGCTGTTGGTGCTCGAAGCAGAGCGCGACGCAGCCACCTTAACCCTTGCCGGGATGCTGACGGAGCTTGGATATGACTGACTCCGTAGCACCTGACGGGTGGGCCCAGGTACAGGTGCGAAACCTCATCACCAAGAAGTTCACTGGGCCGAGCCCTACGTGTGAAGAGCGCCCTATTGCCAGTGACGAGGAGTGGGGGCTACTCAAGACCACCGCGGTAACGTGGAGCGGTTGGAGAGAAGACGCTCACAAAGTGCCACCAGCAAGTTACTGGGGAAACGAATCCATCGAGGTTCACCCGGGGGACGTACTCATAACCAAGGCTGGACCCCGTCACCGTGTTGGCGTTGTTGTTCACGTCCGATCTACGCGGCCCCACATCATGGTGTCCGGGAAGATGGTCGGCCTTCGACCAAAAGCGTCAGTCGTGTTACCACAAATACTGGCCGGTCTCCTCTCGACTAAGAGATCGCGCGGATAGGTGACGGCGCGCCGTAGCAGCAAGGCGGGCACG
>JAKDLG010000287.1 GCA_030452985.1 Humibacillus sp. | reverse complement strand
GCACCCGCAGGGCAGCGGCCCGGTTCTGGATCTGGCTCTTCTCGTTCTGCATCGAGACGATGATGCCGGTGGGGAGGTGGGTCATCCGCACGGCCGAGTCGGTCGTGTTGACGCTCTGCCCACCGGGACCGGAGGAGCGGAAGACGTCGACCTTGAGGTCGTTCTCGGGGATCTCGATCGAGTCGTCGCTCTCGATGAGCGGGATGACCTCGACGGCGGCGAAGCTGGTCTGACGCCGGCCCTGGTTGTCGAACGGACTGATCCGCACGAGACGGTGGGTTCCGGCCTCGACCCCGAGGTGCCCGAACGCGTAGGGCACGTTGACCTCGAAGGTGGCCGACTTCAGGCCCGCCTCCTCGGCGTAGGAGGTGTCCATCACCTTGGTCGGGTAGCCGTGCCGCTCGGCCCAGCGCAGGTACATGCGCATCAGCATCTCGGCGAAGTCGGCCGCATCGACGCCGCCCGCGCCGGAGCGGATCGTCACGACCGCCTCCCGCTCGTCGTACTCCCCCGCGAGCAAGGTGCGCACCTCGAGCTCCCCGACGGCCTTCTTCAGCTTGACGAGGTCGCGCTCGGCCTCGTCCATGGTGGCCTGGTCGGACTCCTCGGTCGCCATCTCGACGAGCGTCTCGAGGTCTTCGACGCGGCCGTCCATCTCGAGCACCCGGTCACGCTCGGAGTTCGCCCGGCTGAGCGCACTCGTCACGACCTGCGCCTTCTCGGGGTCGTCCCACAGGTTGGGCGCGCTGGCCTGCTTCTCGAGCTCGGCGATCCGGGTGGCGAGCGCGTCGAGGTCAGTCACCTCGCGCACCGAGTCCATGGTCGCGTGGAGCTCTTTCAGTTCTTGCGAGAAGTCGACAGCCACAATCGGTCAGCCTACGGCAGTGGCGGCGGGGGCCCGACCGGATGCCGCACTGCCTCGCTCAACCGGTGGATGCCGCGCCGCCAGTACTGGCGTCGACGTCGCCGAGGGTGAGCACGACCCGGTCGGTGCAGGCGTCGCGCACGGTGATCGTCTGGCCACCCACTTTCACGGTGTCTCCGCGCTTCAGGTCGTGCGAGCTCGACCCGCCGTCGGCCAGGAACATCACCTTCCAGGTGAGCGGGTTCTGGCTCACCTCGTACTGCAGCCCGGCCCGGATGCTCGCCCGGGCGTCGACCGGGAACGTGCCGCCCTTGAGCACGGAGACGTCGCCTGGCTGCACGTCGCAGCCGGCTGTCGTCGCGTCGCCCTGACTGCCGGTCGGGCTCCCGGTGGGGCTCGCTGATGGTGTGGTCACAGGCTGCTCCTTCTGGCAGGCGCCGACGCCGATGAGGCAGGCGAGGCTGAGCGCGACGGTGGTGGCCCCGCGCAGCATCGGCCGGGCGGGTCGAGCGGGTGATGCGAGTGCGGCTGCTCGCCGGGGTCGGCCCGCGGGCGGCGTGTCGTGGCAGGTCATTCTCAGGCCTTCGGCTTGATGGCTTGGGGATTGTTGAACAGTCTGTCGAAGTCACCCTGGTCGACGGTGATCTTCTGGGCGTCGGGGCCCCACGGGTTGCCCAGGGTCACAGTTCCGTCCGCATTGACGCTCTCGACGTAGTAGACGTGGCGCGTCACGTAACCCGGGGGCGCGTCGGTCGGAGCGGTGGCGGGGGTGCTGACGATGACTCCCGACTTGTCGTTGAAGGCCTCGACGGCGCCGTCGTAACCGCCGACCGACGTCGGTTCGCTGCCCGTGATGTACGAGGGCGCCTTGTCGTTGTAGTCCCACTCGATGGCGCCGTAGGTGCCCTGCTCGGTGACGTCGTACGGTGGGCCGCTCTTGCCGTCGGGGGCGCCGCCCTGGTCCTCCCCGTAGACGACGGCGAAGGCCTTCTCGTAGTACGCCGGCCAGGTCTGGCCGTCGGTGCCGTGGGCGCCGACCACGTTGCCATCGGCGTTGAGGGGCACGTCGGGGGTCACCGTGACGATCCTCGGGTTGCCGTCGTGGTCGAAGAGCCGCACGTTGACCGTGCCGTTGGGGTTCGTGGTGATGTTCGACGCGACGAAGTCGGGGTCGGCCTGGGCCGTGGCGGTCATGGAGGCGATCGCCCAGCAGTCGCCGAAGCTGCCCTGGTTCATGTCCTGGGCACTGAGCGTGTCGGCGCCGAGCTGACCCGGCGGGAGGCCGTAGTGCATGCCGTCCTGCTGCTCACCCACCTGGCTCTGCTGACCGCTGAGGGCAGCGTCGGTGGTCGCGAAGCCGGGCTGGCTCCACGGCATCGCGGTCTGCAGCTTGACCGCCGACTCGGGCGTGAGCTTGCTCAGTAACCCGCTCGTGAGGTCAGACCGGTCGAAGGGGTCGAGCCCGTTGTCGACCCACAGCACGTCGCTCTGGTCGCGCATGATGGCCGCCAGCTTCGCGAGGTCGTCGGCGCTGAGCTGCTGCACGAGGGCCTCGGCCTCGGCCGGGGTGAGGGCAGCGATGCGCTGCTTCGCGGTCAGCAGGTCGTCACGGTTGCCGTCGAGGTCCCAGAACCCCGGCCCGTCGAGCACGTCGTCGACAGCGGCTCGAGCCTGGTCGACGTGGGTCTGGTCAAGCGGGCCGGGTGGCACGTAAGTGGCGGGGTCTCCGGCGCCGGATGTCGGGCCCGCGCCGGTGCCGGAGGCGCTCGCCCCCTCCTGCTCGCCGGCCTGTCGGTCGAGCAGCCGGCTCAGGCGCGAGATCGTGTCGTGCGTCGCGCGAATCTGTTGCTCGACGGCGGGCCATCGGCTGGTCAGGGCGTCGAGGTCGCCTCCGCCCCAGCTCGCGCGCAGGGAGACGACGGCCTGGCCGGCGGTGTCGCACACCTCGTTCGCCGTCGCGGCACAGTGCTCGAGCCGGCGCGCCGACCCTCGGAGCGCGACCGGGTCAGCCCCCTTGCGGTAGATCGCCATCGTGTCGCCCTCCCCCTGTGGGGCTCGACGATACCGGGCCGGATACCGGGAGGCGTAGATCCGCTCGCCCGAATCGCTCTCAGTCGGCTGGAGCGTCGTCGTCGCGGACGTCTTGGACAACCTCGTTGCGCCGCAGGAACCACGGCTTGTAGGGCGGGTCGAAGCGGGCGTAGCGACGCTCTCCGACCGGCTGCAGACCGGCCTGCTCGATGGTGGCGAGCAGCTTGGCCTCGTGCTCGCGGAAGGCCTGCTCGCTCGAGCGACCACTGAACGTGACGGCGACCGAGAGTCGCTGCGGCACCTCACGCAGCTCGACCTGCGGGTTGGTCGGCTCGGGCGCCGTGTCGATCGTGAGGTCGGCGGGCAGCACGAAGGCCACGATGTACTGGCCGTCACCACCGCTCTGGGTCACCGGTGCCGTCATGGCGACCTTCTGCGAGTCGCCCTGCTGGGTGACGGGCGCCGTCATCGCGATGGTCGCCGTGGCCCGGTTCTGGCCCGCGATGTATCGGAAGAGACGACGGAAGGCGGCGCTGCCGGCATCCTCGAAGCCGGCCGTCACGGTGGTCTGCGCCACGACGTGGCGCGGGTAGCGCCGCACCTCGACGTCACCCAGGGTGCGTTCGACGACATACGGCTGCTGTTCGGTCATGAACCCACCGTAGGCGTCGTGGAAACGGGTCACGCGTCTCGTGCTCGCGCTAGGTTCGTCGGCACGGGGCGCCACGACTCTCGAACCGAAGCCGATGCCCCACTGGCGAGAGGTCCTCATGAGCGAGCACTGGCCGTCGACCGACGTGGACTGGGAGGAGCCCGCCTACGTGCCGACCAACACGGCGCGCTGGCAGAGCGCCATCGACGAAGCGCTCGTCGACGCCACCCTGCGCCTCGAAAACACCGAGAACCATGACTTCGTCGTGCTCGTCGGGGCCTGCCCGCGGTGCGGCCACCGAATGCAACAGACGCTCGAGTTCGAGGTGTTCCGAGCCCTCGACGACAACCTCGAGGCCGGGGTGGGGCGGTTCAACATCGACTGCACCTGCCCGAACCCGCACGAGAACCGCCCG
>JAKDLG010000095.1 GCA_030452985.1 Humibacillus sp. | reverse complement strand
TCGGCCTGTTGGCTCTCATGCTCTTGACCGACTCGAGGCGCGAGGCTCGCACGGCCGCGGACGGCCGGTTGGTACCGCTCGATGAGCAGAACCGCGATCAGTGGAACGCGGCATCTGTCGCGGAAGGGGTCGCGCTGATCACGGACGCTCTCGCCCATGCCTCCCTCGGGCCGTACCAGGTACAGGCGGCCATCGCGGCCGTGCACGGCGAGGCACCCACCGCGGAGCAGACCGACTGGGTGCAGATCGTCGTCCTGTACGACATGCTGCGACGCCTCGACCCCGGGCCCATGGTGTACCTCAACCGGGCCGTGGCCGTCGGGATGGCGCAGGGTGCGGCGGCGGGGCTGGCCGCGTTGACCGAGATCGAGACAAGGGGAAAGTTGGCCCGCCACCATCGCTTCCACGCCGTGCGTGCCCATCTGCTCGAGAGGGAGGGCGATGTCGAGTCGGCCCGGCAGGCCTACCGACTCGCGGCCAGCCTGACCATGAGCCTGCCCGAGCAGCGCTACCTGAGCGAACGGGCCGACCGGCTGTGAGGGTCCGGTCCGTCGTGGCGCTCGGCGCGTGTCTGGCCCTGAGGGCGACCGTGCGACAGAGTGGGCCGTACACGACGCTGGGAGGCAGACGATGAGGGATCGCTCGAGTACGGCCCGTTGCTCACGAGGCGTCGGCAGCAGATGAGTCCCGGCGTCACCGTGCTTGGTCGGGTCGGCCCCGAGGGGCCGGGCGTCTTCGTGCTCTACACCGGCGGCACCATCGGGATGGTCGTCGGCCCCGGGGGCGGGCTCGTGCCCCTCGACCTGCGCGAGCTGGCGGCCCACGTGCCCGTGGTCCACGAGCTGCCGGTCGGCTTGACGGTGGCCACGGTGGCCAAACCGGTCGACTCCGCGACGATGGGGGTCACCGACTGGCTGCGCATCGCCGACACCATCGTCGAGCACGCGGCCGGGCACCTGGGGGTCGTCGTGCTGCACGGAACTGACACCATGGCCTACACCGCCTCTGCCCTCAGCTTTCTGCTGGAAGGCATCGACCTGCCGGTGGTACTGACGGGGTCGCAGCGTCCGATCACGGCCGTGCGATCGGACGGTCGCGAGAACCTGGTGACCTCGCTCGAGCTGGCCTCGGCGCGGGTCAACGGTGGCCCGGTCGTTCCTGAGGTCACCGTCTTCTTCGACCATCTCCTGCTGCGGGGTAACCGGGCGGTCAAGGTCAGCGCCGACAGCTACCAGGGCTTCGCCTCGCCCAACCTGCCCCCGCTCGTGACCGCCGGCGTGAGCTTCAGCCCGACCCTCGGGTTGGCTCGCCCGCCCCAGGTGGGTCCGGTGCGACGGGTCTCCGGGCTGTGTTCGGACGTCGCGGCGCTCTACCTCTATCCGGGGCTCGATCGTTACGTGCTCGACGCCGTGCTCGCGCGGCCGGGACTGCGCGGGCTGGTGCTGCAGGCCTACGGGGCCGGCAACGGCCCGACCGAGCCCTGGTTCGCCCAGGCGATCGCCGGAGCCGTGAACCGCGATGTCACCGTGGTGGTCACCACCCAGTGCCCGGCGGGAGCAGTGCGTGGCGGGCTCTACGCCGCCGGGGCCGCCATGTTCGACGCCGGAGCCGTCTCGGCCGGCGACATGACCTTCGAGGCGGCGCTCACCAAGCTGATGGTGGCGCTCGACCGGCACGATGACCCCGCCGAGGTGCGCGGACTGATGGTGCGCGACCTCGCCGGTGAGCTGACCGGGTGAGTGCATCCGGGTGAGTGCGTCTGGGTGACGGCGTCGTACGAGTGCCTGCGCTAGTGCCGGCGTCGTGACGGATTGGTCAGCGTGACTGCGTGGGCGTGAACGGGCCAACGTGAGTCTCAGGTTTGGCGGCCCTGACGCCTTCGGCGGGAAGCTACTACGTCACTGACCCGCTGAGCGGGTCAGTGACGTAAGAGGACCACGATGGGACCGCGGCGTCTGGCTACGTCACTGATGCGTGGGGTGGGTCAGTGACGTAGGAGGACCACGATGGGACGGCGGCGTCTGGCTACGTCACTGATGCGTGGGGTGGGTCAGTGACGTAGTGAGTTGACCGAGCTGCACCCTCGGGGGCCATCCGGCCGTCAGAAGGCGCTCGAGGGCAGGTCGCGCTCGTCATCGACGATGGCCCGCACGATCCGCCCGGCCACGTCGGCCGGGTCGAGACCCTGGGGGAGGCGGGGCGGGCTGCCAGCGATGGGCCGGTCGGCCAGCCCTGTCTCGGTGTGCGGTGGGCGCGCGTCGAGCACCCGGATGCGGCGCCGACGCAGCTCGGATGCCGCCGCCGCGTCGAACGCGGTGAGGCCGGCTTTGGCCGCGCTGTAGGCCGCCATCCCCGCGGTGGGGCGCTCGGCCACGACGGCGCTGATCTGCACGATGAACCCGCCCTCACCCAGGCAAGCAACTGCCTCGCGCACGACCCGGATGGGCGCGATGAGGTTGAGCAGCAGCAGGTCGTCGAGGGTGTCGTCGTCAAGCTCGGCGCAGGCCCCGAAGGCCACGACTCCGGCTGCGTTGACGACGCCGGTGAGGGGAGCGGCATCCGAGGCCTGCGACACGACCCGGGCGGGGGCGTCGGGTGCGGTGAGGTCGGCGGCAACCGTGGTGACCACGCAGTCACCGAGGGCCGAGGCCAGCTCGTCCAGGCGAGCGGGAGTGCGGGCAGAGAGCGTGAGTCTGGCGCCGGCGGAGGCGAGCTCACGAGCGATCGCCGTTCCGAGGCCTCCGGTCGCACCGAGAACGAGAATGTGGGCTCCATCGAGAGTCGTCATGTCTCCATCGTCATCGATTCGCGCGCGCCGCGCAGTTCTACCCTGTTGGGTGCCTGGCAACGGCACAATGATCGCGTGCTGCTCACTCTCACCTCCACCGCCGCCGACGCCACGGATCTGGGCTACTTGCTGCACAAGCACCCCGATCGGGTGCAGGCCTTCGACCTGCCCGTCGGCAAGGCTCATGTGTTCTACCCCGAGGCCAGCGACGATCGGTGCACGGTGGCCCTGCTCCTCGAGGTGGACCCGATCGGGCTGGTGCGCGGCCGGCGCTTCGGTGGTGACGGCTTCGCACTGTCGCAGTACGTCAACGACCGCCCTTACGCTGCCTCGTCGATGCTCGCGGTCGCCCTCGGCCGGGTCTTCAGGACGGCGCTGCAGGGCCGGTGCGCAGCTCGGCCCGAGCTCGAGACGCGATCTCTGCCGCTCGTCGTGCACGTGCCCGCTCTGCCGTGCGGCGGCGACCCCGACCTCGTAGAACGGCTCTTCCGGCCGCTCGGCTGGCAGGTGTCGACCGTCACCGGCCCGCTCGACCCCGAGGTGCCCGAGTGGGGTCGGTCGCCGTACGTCGACGTCACGCTCACGGGTGATGTCGTGCTGAGCCAGGCGCTGGGCCACCTCTACGTGCTGCTCCCGGTGCTCGACGGGGCGAAGCACTACTGGGTGACCAACGACGAGGTCGACAAGCTGGTTCGCACCGCAGGGGGCTGGTTGCACGACCACCCCGAGCGTGACCTGATCACCCGCCGGTACCTCGCCCATCAGCAGCGGTACGTCACCGACGCGACCGAGCGGTTGGCGGCGCTCGACGACGGCTCCCCGGATGCCGTGATCGACCCCGGTGCCGCAGCCGCCGGCGCCGGGCCGATCGCCACCGCCTCCGTCCCCGCCCCCGGGTCGCAGCCAGACATCTCCGCCACCGAACCCACGATGCCCACGATGCCCACGATGCCCAAGGAGCCGGAGGGGACCTCGTCGACCGAGGTGGCAGTACCGCTGCGCCAACACCGTCAGGACGCGGTGCTGACGGCGCTGCGCGACGTCGGCGCTCGCCGGGTCGCCGACCTCGGCTGCGGCGAGGGCGCCCTGCTCGCCAGGCTGCTGTCCGATCCCTCCTTCACCCAGGTGCTCGGAGTCGACGTGTCACCGCGAGAGCTCGACCGGGCCACCAGACGCCTCGGCCTCGACCGGTTGTCCGACAGCCAGCGCGCCCGGCTCACCCTGCGCCAGTCGTCGCTCACCTACCGCGACGCCGCCCTGGCCGGTTTCGACGCCGTGGTGCTCATGGAGGTCATCGAGCACGTCGACCTCGATCGGCTACCGGCCCTGGAGGCGAACGTCTTCTCGCACGCCAGGCCAGGCGCCGTCGTGGTGACGACCCCGAACGCGGACCACAACCCGCTCTACGAGCGCCTCGCGACGGGCACTCGTCGTCACCCGGACCACCGGTTCGAATGGGGCAGAACGGAGTTCGCAGGCTGGGTCGAGACGGTCGGACGGCGGTTCGGCTATTCCGCCGAGCTGCGCCCGGTCGGTGGCGTGCACCCCGAGCTCGGGGCACCCACCCAGTTCGCGCTCTTTCGCCGGGACTCAGGCGCGGCCGCAGGTGCGGCATGACGCAGATCGGCATCCCGCAGCTGTGTCTCGTGGCGCTCGTCGGCGCCTCCGGGTCGGGCAAGTCGACCTTCGCCGCCGAGCACTTCGGTCGGTTCGAGGTGATCTCGAGCGACTTCTGCCGGGGCCTGGTGGCCGACGACGAGAACGACCAGTCGGCGTCGAAGGACGCCTTCGACGTGCTCGGCTACATCGCCGGAAAGCGTCTGGCCGCAGGCCGGCTCACCGTCGTCGACGCCACCAACGTCACCAAGGAGGCCCGACGTCAGCTGGTCGAGCTCGCCAAGGCGCACGACGTGCTGCCGGTGGCGATCGTGCTCGACGTGCCGGCGTCGGTGGCCTCCGAACGCAACCGGTCGCGGCCCGACCGAGACTTCGGCCCCCACGTCGTCAAGCGGCACACCGACCAGCTGCGGCGATCACTGAAGGGCCTGGGCCGAGAGGGCTTCCGCAAGGTCCACGTGCTGAGCGGCGTCGAGGCGATCGACGCAGCCGAGGTGGTGCGCGAGAAGCTGCTCAACGACCACCGTGACCAGCACGGGCCGTTCGACGTCATCGGTGACGTGCACGGTTGTCGCAGCGAGCTCGAGAGCCTGCTCGAGACCCTGGGGTACATCATCGAGCGCGATGAGCGGGGTCGCCCGGTCGACGCCAGCCACCCCGGGCGCCGAACCGTGGTTTTCGTCGGTGACCTCGTCGACCGGGGCCCGGACAGCCCCGGTGTGCTGCGTCTCGCCATGGGCATGACCGCTGCCGGTCACGCCCTGGCGGTGCCAGGAAACCACGAGCACAAGCTGGTTCGTGCGCTCGACGGTCGTAACGTGCAGGTAAGCCACGGGCTCGAGACGACGCTCGACCAGCTCGCCGAGGAAGGGGAGGAGTTTCGTGCCGCCGTACGGGAGTGGTGCTACAGCCTCGTCTCGCACCTCGTGCTCGATGACGGCTGGCTCGTCGTCGCCCACGCCGGCCTGAAGGAGGCCTACCACGGGCGCGCCTCGGGCCGGGTGCGCTCGTTCGCGCTCTACGGGGACACCACCGGCGAGACCGACGAGTTCGGCCTGCCCGTGCGCTACCCGTGGGCGGGTGACTACCGCGGTCTCGCCATGGTGCTCTACGGGCACACTCCGACGCCGGTTCCCGAATGGGTCAACAACACCCTCTGCCTCGACACCGGCGCCGTCTTCGGGGGTCACCTCACGGCGCTGCGCTACCCCGAGAAGCAGGTCGTGCAGGTGGCGGCCGAGCGGGTCTGGTACGAGCCGGCCAAGCCGTTCCCCACCGCCGGGCAGACATCGGGGGCGACCGCCGGGCGAACGACCGACGACGCGAACGGCACCGTCGTCACTGGTCGGGGAGAGGACGAGCTCGACCTCACCGACGTGCTCGGAAAGCGGGTCGTCGAGACGGCCTACCACGGACGCATCTCGATCCGGGCCGAGCACGCTGCCGGGGCCCTCGAGGTGATGAGCCGCTTCGCGCTGCACCCGCGGTGGCTGCCCTACCTGCCTCCGACGATGTCGCCCGTCGCGACGTCTTCGCGAAACGGCATCCTCGAGCACCCCGACGAGGCGTTCGCCTACTTCGCCGAGGTCGACGTGCCCACCGTCGTGTGCGAGGAGAAGCACATGGGTTCGCGGGCGGTGCTGCTCGTCTGCCGCGACGCCGAGACCGCGGCCCGTCGCTTCGGCGCGACCGCAGGTGAGAGCGGCGCCGTCTACACCCGCACGGGACGTTCCTTCCTCGCGCGCGAGCTGACTGAGCAGCTGCTGCAACGAGTGCGAGCCGGAATCGAAAGCGCTTCTCTCTGGGACGAGCTCGACACCGACTGGGTGCTGCTCGACGCCGAGCTGCTGCCCTGGTCGCTCAAAGCGGGGCCGCTGCTGCGCGAGCAGTATGCCGCTGTCGGGGCGGCCGCTCGTGCGTCACTGCCAGTGGCCGTGGCCACCCTCGAGTCGGCCCGCGCGCGTGGCCTCGACGTCGACGAACTGCTGACCCGCACGACGGAGCGGGCGGTAAACGCAGCAGCCTTCACCGCGGCCTATCGGCCCTACGTCTGGTCGGTCGACGGGCTTGACGGAGTGCGGGTGGCGCCGTTCCAGCTGCTCGCCAGCGAGGGTCGCACGGGCCATGACCATGACCACCTCTGGCACCTGGGCGTCATCGACCGAATCGTGACCGCTGATCCGGTCACCTTCCGGGCCACGCGGCGGGTCGTCGTCGACCTCGCATCGCAGGGCTCACGAGACAAGGCGACACGCTGGTGGGAGGAGCTCACGGCATCCGGCGGCGAGGGCATGGTCGTCAAGCCGCTCGGCAATCTCACACGCACCCGCAAGGGGCTCGTGCAGCCGGGGCTGAAGGTGAGAGGGCGCGAGTACCTGCGGATCATCTACGGGCCCGACTACACCAGCCCTGCGAACCTTGCCCGGTTGAGGAGCCGCAACCTCGGCCACAAGCGGTCACTCGCCCTGCGGGAGTACGCCCTCGGGCTCGAGTCGCTCGAGCGTCTGACGCGGGTCGAACCGCTCTGGAGGGTGCACGAGCCCGTGTTCGCGGTGCTGGCGATGGAGTCGGAACCGATCGACCCCCGACTCTGACCTGCAGACCCACCGGGGAAGCCCCGCAGGCGGGCGGCCAACTGCGGCTCGTCCGAATCTTGTCGGGTTCGTGCAAGCCACGGTGCCGATGCGAGCGGCAGACTAATCTGACCGACACCGAAGGAGCAACCATGCGTACCCCGATTCTCGAGATGGTCACGATCGACTGCCTCGAGCCTCAGGCCGAAGCCGCGTTCTGGGCCGCCATGCTCGGCGGCGAGGTCACCTACGCCGACGAGAACTACGGCCTGGTCAAGATCGGTGACCGTCGCCTGGGCTTCGGACACGTCGACGGCTTCACCGCGCCGGCGTGGCCTGATCCCGCCGGCGGCAAGCAGTTCCATCTCGACCTGTCGGTCGACGACCTCGAGGCGGCTTGCGCCGATGCCGTCGACCAGGGCGCCGTGCGGCCCGACCACCAGCCCGGTGACGGCTGGATCGTCATGCTCGACCCAGCCGGGCATCCCTTCTGCCTCACCCAGCGAGCGAACTGGGCACAGATGTGACCTGACCACCCGCCACGGCCTCGGCCGGGGATGAGAGCTGTCTCATCCCCGGCCAAGACACGAGGCCGCCGGGTCACAGTGGTGTCATGCGTGGACGACGACTCCTGCTGACGAACGTTGCCGTCTCGGTGGCCGCGATCGTCATCGGTTGGACCTGGTTGGCGGCACGGACCGTGCCCGCCGGACCCGACCTCGGACCGGCCGTTCAGGTGGGCCTCAGCTCCACGACCGTGACGCCGACTCCGCCGACCGCGACCCCGCCGACGACAGCGGCGACGAGTGGTTCGTCCACGTCGAGTTCGCCCCCTGCCCCCACCGCGACGCCCCGACCGACCTCGAACGGAACGCCGGCATCGACACTGCCGGCACCGCCGGCACAGGTGCGGCCCCCTGAGCGCACGGCACCGTCAGCGGGGGCACAGACCGTTCCCCGGCATCCGCCGATGCCGGCCGGCGACGATGACGACCACGACGACGATGACGACGATGACGATGACGATGACGACGATGACGACGACTGACCTGGACCGTGGTGGCGATGGCTGACAGGCAAGGCACACTGGTCGTGATCCCCAGTCTGGAGGGCAGATCGGTGAAGGCGGTTCACTGGCCGCGGTGGAGAGCGCGCAGCACGCGAGCACGGGTGCTCGGTTGGTTCATGTTCATCGTGGCGATCGCCCTCGGCCTCAACCTCGTCGTGGTCAACGCGTTCATGGACGCCCGGGCGCGGTCCACGGTCGATACCGAGCTGGAGCACGAGGTGGTGAAGTTCCGCGAGTTCGCCGCGCGCGGGATCGACCCGACGACAGCACGGCCCTTCACCGACGTGCGGGGTCTGCTGCGCAGCTACCTGGCGGAGGCGGTGCCCGAGAGTCGGGAGGCGCTCTTCAGCGTGATCGACGGACGCCCCATGAACCGGACGCGCAACGCTGTCCCGGTCAGGCTCGACCTGCTGCCCGACGTCGTGTCGACGGCCACGACGGCGACGACGACCATGACGCGCACGTTCTCCAGTCCGCAAGGGGAGGCCGTGTACGCCGTGGTGCCGGTGGCGGCCGAGCCTGGTCAGGTGAGCGCGTCCCTGGTGATCGTCGAGTACACCGACGAGGCGCTGGCCGACGTCGCTCAGGTCGTGCGAGTGATCGCGCTGGCCAGTCTTGCCGCCCTGCTCATCGCCGGCGGCATCGGCTGGTTCGTCGCCGGACGGATCCTCTCACCGCTGCGACAGGTGCGTCGAACGGCCGAGGCGATCAGTGAGTCCGACCTGACCCAGCGCATCGAGACCCTGCCCGACGCTCGTGACGACGTGACCCGCCTGGCGGTCACCTTCAACGGCATGCTCGACCGGTTGGAGACGGCGTTCGGCGCCCAACGGGCCTTTCTCGACGACGCCGCTCACGAGCTGCGCACCCCGCTCACGGTGATCCGCGGGCACCTCGAGCTGATGGGCGACGACCCGGCCGACCGAGCAGAGACGACCGGGCTCCTTCTCGAGGAGATCGGCCGGATGAACCGGCTCGTCGATGATCTGCTGGTGCTCGCCGCGGCGGATCGGCCCGACTTCCTCACCCCGGCCGAGGTCGACCTGACCGACCTCGTCGTCGGGGCGGTCGCTCGCGCCAGCGCCCTCGCGCCCCGCCTTTGGTCGGTGAGCGAGGCAGCCGATGCCGTGGTCGTGGCCGACGGGCAACGTCTGACCCAGGCGCTGGTACAGCTGGCCTCCAACGCGGTGCGATACACCAGCGAAGGCGACCGGCTCAGCATTGGATCGGTGCTGCACCAGGGGCAGGTCGAGCTCACGGTCCGCGACAGTGGGGTGGGAGTACCTGACGATCTCAAGGCCACGATCTTCGACCGGTTCACCCGGGGCGATCAACGCGGCGCCGGCAGTACCGGCATCGGCCTTGCGATCGTGCGTTCCATCGCTGTCGCTCACGGCGGCAGTGTGCGGGTGGCCGACACCGAGGGCGGAGGGGCCAGCTTCACCCTGAGCTTCCCGGCCCGCTTCCCCGTGGTCCACGACGACGACGATCACCATCCCGACCCCTACGCCCCCGACCACTACGACGCGAGCGGTGCGACGCTGGTCGCTCCTGGCAGCGTGCAGACCGGATGGGTCGGAGCTACGTGAGCCACCTGCTGATCGCCGAGGACGAGTCGCGGATCGCATCGTTCCTCGAGAAGGGCCTCCGCGCCAAGGGGTTCTCCACCACCACGGTGGTCGACGGTGAACAAGCCTGGCAGCATGCGCGATCCGGCCACTACGACCTCATGGTGCTCGACCTGGGTCTTCCGATCCGCGACGGGATGTGGGTGTTGCGCAGCCTCCGGGCCGAAGGCAGTGCGTTGCCGGTGGTGATTCTCACCGCACGAGACACGGTCCAGGACACCGTGACCGGGTTGCAGAGCGGCGCCGACGACTACCTCAGGAAGCCCTTTGCCTTCGACGAGCTGCTGGCCCGGGTGCAGCTGCGGTTGCGTAGCGCCGGGGCGCCCCCCGAGCCGACCGTGCTGCACGCCGGGCCGGTCGCTCTCGACCTGCAGACGAGACGGGCCCGGGTCGACGGTCGGTCGGTCGAGCTGACGACCCGCGAGTTCGCCTTGGCCGAGGCGTTCATGCGACACCCCGACCAGGTGCTCACGCGCGAGCAGCTCCTCTCGCGGGTCTGGGGTCTCGACTTCGATCCCGGCTCCAACGTCATCGACGTCTACGTGCGTTACCTCAGGCGCAAGCTCGGCGAGAGCCGCATCGAGACTGTGCGCGGGGCCGGCTACCGGTTCAGCATCGACTGATCGGCCGCTTCTGCCCTGATGAGGACCTTCTCATCACAGGCTCATCGACAGTTCACGGGGCGTTCGTAGCCTCTCAGGGAAGCCCACCGACAGGAGTCTCCCGATGTTGACCACCAGCCTGCTGATCGCCTTGCTCACGGATGCCGTGGCCATCGCCGTCATCGTCTCGCTCTACTTCCATCGTCATCAGCGCCGCGACCTGCTGCTCGCGTACGCCGCCCTCAACGTGGGGGTGCTGGCGGTGACCGTCGTGCTCTCCAGCGCCACCGTCGGAGCCGGGCTCGGGTTGGGCCTGTTCGGAATCCTGTCGATCATCCGGCTGCGTTCCGACTCCATCACCCAGGAGGAGATCGCCTACTACTTCGTCGCGCTGGCCCTCGGTCTCATCGCCGGGCTGACGCCCGACACCCTGTGGGTCACCCCCGCCCTCTCGACCCTGCTCGTCACCGTCATGTATGGGGTCGACCACCCTCGAACCTTCCCGGGAGCCCGTCGGCAGCTGGTCACGCTCGACGAGGCGGTACCGGATGAGGCCATGCTGCGAGCCCGGATCGAGCATCGGCTCGGGGTCGACGTGCGCCACCTGATCGTCCAGGAGATCGACTTCGTTCGCGATGTCACCATCGTCGACGTCCGTTTCCGGCGGCGTGGGCACTCACCCCAGGCGGCGGCCCCCACGATGGTCGCTTCCGCCCGCTCTCTCAACGGGTCGACGGTATCGAGCTCGCGATGACGCCGGCGCGTCGAGCCCTCAGCGTGGGGTGCGCGGCCCTAACGACCACCAGCCTCGAGCACATCATCGCGACGGCCGACCTACAGACCCGGGTCGACCGAAAGTACCTCGTTCCACCTGCTGTGTTTGCTGAGTTCCTCGCCCGTCTGAACGGTCGCATGAAGGTCCTGGACATCGACGGGCGAAGGCTGTTCGAGTACGAGTCGGTCTACTTCGACACGCCAGAGCTGTTGGCCTACCACCAGCACGTCGGCGGGCGCCGCCGTCGCTTCAAGGTGCGGACCCGCACCTACGTCGACTCGGCGGAGAGCATGCTCGAGGTCAAGACGGCTGGTGGTCGCGACGAGACGGTCAAGGACCGGCATCCCTATCAGCTCGGTGAGCGGTACGAGCTGACCCCACAGGCCCGCGAGGTGGTGGGAGGCCGTCTCGGCGATACCGCCGTGGCCGAGCGTCTGGAGCTCTCGCTCGTGAGCCGCTACCACCGGGCCACCCTGGTCGAGCCTGCGACGGGCAGTCGACTCACGTGCGATGTCGACCTCGACTTCGAGGACCCCGAGCGACGACAGGCCGGCCCTGACGGTCTCGTGCTCATCGAGTCGAAGACCAGCGGGGCGGCGTCGCTCGCCGACCGCACCCTGTGGCGCCTCGGCCACCGGCCGGCCACTGTCACCAAGTACTGCGTGGGCCTGGCTCTGCTCCATCCTGGGTTGCGAGCAAACCGGTGGAACCGCACCCTTCGGGGCGCGTTCGGCTGGTCGCCGTGCCGGAGTGCGTGAGCGAGGCAGGGCAGCGCGACACCGAACAGCCGGTCCGGATGCCGCTCAGCCCCAGGTCGGCTCGCGCCCGGCGATCTGGGAGTGCAGGACGTCGAGCCGTTCGACGGTGGGCTCGGTGGCGGGCCTCATGCCTCCGAAGGCCGAGTCGACTGCTGGGTGCACGCGTTCGTCGAAGGCATTGGCGCAGGCCTCCTCCGACTCCCATACATCGATGTAGCGCAGCGCTCCGTCGGGTTGGCGCACGCACAGGTGCGCCAGGGAGCCAGCCATCGGTAGGGGCCCGATCGTGTCGATGATGCGCCGGTAGAGCTCTTCGCCGATCGGGACATCCTGGATGTAGGCGTACACCATGTCCGACCTCCTGTATAATGATCCGAGTCAGCATCGGATGAATGTAATGAGGTTACGTTCGATGGTTAAGGGCGTCAAGGGTGAGTCGACGCGTCGCTATCACTCCCCGCATCGGGCCGCCCAGGCCCGGGCCACTCGCGTCGCCGTGCTCGACGCTGCTCGCACCCTGTTCGTGTCCAAGGGCTATGCCGCCACGACCGTCGTCGACATAGCGGGTGCGGCGGAGGTCTCCGTCGACACGGTCTACACCTCGGTGGGCCGCAAGCCGGCGCTGCTCCGAGAGCTGGTCGAGACCTCGATCTCCGGCAGCGACCAGAGTGTTCCGGCGCAGCAGCGGGACTACGTGCGGCAGATCTCCGAAACCTCCGGTGCCCGAGCCAAACTGGCTGTCTACGCCCAAGCCATCACCTCGATCCAGCAACGCATGGCGCCGGTGTTCGTCGCCCTACGTGACGCTGCCACCACCGACCGCGACTGCGCCGCTCTGTGGACGGAGATCTCCGAACGCAGAGCGGCCAACATGCTCAGCTTCGCGAGCGACCTGCGCTCGACCGGCGAGCTGCGCTCAGACCTGACCGACCGCCAGGTCGCCGACATCGTATGGAGCATGAACGCCGCCGAGTACTGGGTGCTGCTCGTGCACGAACGGTCGTGGACTCCTGAGCAGTTCCAGGCGTGGGTCGCCGAGGCGTGGGCTCGACTGCTGCTGGACTGACCGGTCGGCACCGCGCACGCTGACCCGTACGAGGTCATGCACCACCAGGGCGGCACGGCGCCTCGAGGGCATGAAGCGCAGGAAGAACGTGAGACGCAGCAGCCACGCGAGGCGGCCGGTGAACGGCATCCCGTAGAGCTCGGCGATGCCTCGGCCCAAACCGAACGACGCCGCCTGACCGAGCCCGCGGTAGGTGAACGGTCGGGTTTCACGACCGTGGAGGGCGCGCGCCGCGTTGGCACCCGCGTGCGCACCCGCCTTCATCGCCCAGAGGGCGTTCGAGGCGACCGGCTCGCCCGTCGTCACGTGCAGCACGCGGGCGGCGTCGCCGGCGGCCCACACTCCCGGAAGGACGGAGAGGTCGGATGCCGTCACCAGACGTCCGCGCCCGTCCCGGAGGCCGCTCTCGAGCCCGGGCAGTGCCACAGGGCGCTGCCCGATCGTGCCGAGCACCGTGCGGGCCGGCAGGAAGGACCCGTCTGACAGCGCCGCTCCGCTGGGGGTCACCCGCTCCAGCCGGACGCCGAGACGAACACGCACACCGAGCCGGGCCAGCTCGGCCTCGGCGCGTGTTCCCAGCCTGGGCTGGGCGCTTCGCAGCTCGCCGAGCAGCTCGCTCCCCGAGTGCACGAGATGCACGGTCAGGGGCTGGGGCCTCGCGTGACCGCTGTCGGCGATCGCGGCGGCGAGCTCGACGCCGGCCAGCCCCCCACCGGCGACCACCACGGTCTCGCCGTGACCCGCCGCGAACGACACGACCCGGGCGGCCAGCGTCTCGATCTCACCGGGGCCTCGCAGCAGGAAGCCGTGCTCGGCGAGCCCCGGGACGCCGTGCACCGGTTCGCGGCCGCCGGTCCCCACGACGAGCTGGTCGTAGGTCACGGATGCCGTTGACCCGTCGACGCGTTCGAAGGCCACCGAGCGACGTCCGGGGTCGACCGAGAGCACACGGGCGTGCTCGAACCGGGCGCGCGGGCACGCCTCGGTGATCGGGGTGCGGGTGCGTTCGAAGGGCAGCACGCCGGCGACGACCTCGCCGGTGAAGCCGTGGAAGCTGTGGCTTGCGTCGGCGCTGACGATGACGATCTCCACCTCGTCTCGCCTGAGCTGGCCGGAGAGCCGGCGCGCCAGCTGGTGGTAGGCGTGCAGCGTCACGTAGCCGCCGCCGAGCAGCACGACCCGCCGCATCAGGCGACCGCCCGGTCGGCGGGCCCTCGTTCGGGTCGTAGGGGATGGTCGACCGTTACCGGCGAGCCGACGGCGACCGGCACCCCGAAGGAGGTGGGTGCCGCGGCCGTGAAGCCGAGGTGCGACAGCTCACGGGCGAGGGCCCGGGTGTGGTCGACGAGCTCCAGTGGCGGCGCGCCGATCGCGAAGTGCCCCTGGTGCCCGGTGAGGGCGAGCAGGGCGGTCTCGGCGAAGCAGGCATAGGCGCTGCCGTCAGGCAGGCCGATGTTGCCGCCGAGCATGCGCAGCGACGGGATGTCGACGACGCCTCCATCGACGACGAGCACGTCGGGGCGTTGCTCGGCCAGGTCGGGTGAGGTGTTGCGCGGCTGGGTCGCATCGAGCACCACGGCCCCCGGGGCCAGGTGCTCACTGCCCAGAACCGAGTCTGCCGATGCCGTGAGCAGAATGACGAGGTCGGCGCCCGCGACCGCCCGCATCCGGTTGGTGGCCAGCGTCGAGACAAGCGCCGAGGTCTCACCGGCCAAGGCGGCCAGCTTCGGCGCGGAGCGGGCGACCAGCGTGAACCGGCCCACGGCCTGGTCGCGGGCCAGCAGCCGGGTGACGGCACTGCCGACGCTGCCGGTCGCGCCGACGACGGCCACGTGGCGGTCGGACGCCGGGTGAACGGCATCCATCAGCAGGGCGCGCGCCTGAGTGTCGACGATGGCAGCGGTGAACGCGTTGCCGTTCGTCACGCCCACGTCGGTGCGCCGCCGCAGTGACGTCCCACCGCCGGTCACGGTGGCGGTCAGCGCGCCCAGCCCGACGATGCTCGAACCCAACGAGACCGCCTTGTCGACGGCCCGGCCGACGCGGCGGCGGCCTTCGCCCGGTTGGTCGAGCAGGTGGCGGGCCCCGAACGGCACAAGCACGATGCTGCCGACCCGATGCCCCCCGATCTCTACGCGGGCCATGACCACGGGTGGCAACGGAAGACGACGAAGCGCGTTGTCGCACAGGCCCTCTGGCAGGTGACCCAAGGGGTTCCAGACCCGTGCGAGGTCATGGCTCAGCTGCCCGCGCGGGTGGACGAGAAAGGCGAAGGACGGCTGAGTGCTCACAGGTGCTCCTCGGTGAGTGGCACCTGGTCGCGGTGCGTCTCTCGTGCAGAGGTTCGCAGGGTGGGCGTGATACAGCGAAGCTGGTCACCCTGACGAGGCGTTGCCGTGACCGACGCGTTCGGGTAGGCATCAGGTATGTCTCTCACCGACGACGCAGCCGGCCGGGAACCGACGGAGGACGGGCCCGTCGGTGTGGTGCTCGTGTCATGGCTCGAACAGCAGCGTCTGAAGCTGGCTCAGGCTGAGCTGGCGGCGCGACGGGGCGACACCGACGGCGTGCACGACCTACGGGTCTGTCTGCGGAAGCTGCGCACTGGGTTGGCCACGTTCCGACCGTTGGTCGACCGTTCGGTGACTGACCCGGTGCGCGATGAGCTGCGCTGGGCGGGAAGCGAGCTGGGTGGTGCCAGAGACCGTGAGGTGGTTCACGCCCGGCTCTTCCAGCTGCTGCGGTCTGAGCCGGAGGGCCTCCTCGCCGGTCCCGGCGGCGGGGTCGCCGTGCTCGGCGCGCTCGCCGACGAGGGGCTCGAGCAGGCCTGGCCCGATGGGGCTGCCATGGTCACCGACACCCTCGACTCCGACCGGTACGGGGCGCTGCTCCTGGCCTTGAACGCCATCGTGGCGGAGCCACCTCTCACCACGCGCGCCGAGAGGCCGGCTCGGAAGCAGGCCACCAAGCGGATCCGTCGTGATCTGGCACGCGTGCTGGCCCGGGCGGAGTGGGTGGCCGGCGCGTCCGACGAGCGGGCCCGCGTCGAGTCGCTCCACGAGGTGCGCAAGGCGGCCAAGCGGCTGCGGTACGCGGCGGAGGCCGCCCGACCGGTGACGGGGAAGCGAGTGCGCCGCCTGGGTGAGGCGGCGAAAGATCTTCAGAAGGTGCTGGGTGAGCACCATGACACATGGGCCACCCGAGGGGTCCTTCGCTCGATGGCGACCATGGCCGACGACCGTGCCGAGAGCTCGTTCACGATCGGTCGCCTTCATGGCCTCGAGCAGGCCCGCGCCGGGAGACTCGAGCGGCGCGCCCAGGTGGTGTTGGCCACCCTGACCGACCTCGCAGACCGGAAGCACACCGGAGATCCGTGAAGTGTTCGCCCGTAACGTGATCTCACCCACGGGGTTGAGGCCGAACGGCCAAGACCGCCCAGCAGCATTCAGGCCGGTGCAGGGACGATGCGTCGTCGTAGCCAGGTCGCCGAGTTGGCCGAGCTGTCGCAGTTCAGCTGATGCCTCGCCGATGGATCAGTCGCAGACGTCCAGACGCAGCCAGGTCGCGAGGTCGGTGATCTCTCGTCGCACGGCATCCATCGTGCTCTTCGAGAAGGGCATGTCCTCGTGGATCGCGTTGACCACCAGTCGGCCGCCCTTGCGGTCGGCGGTGGCATCCAGCTTGCCGACCAGACCCTCGCGGCACAGGATCGGTAGCGCGAAGTAGCCCCAGCGGCGCTTCTGCTTCGGCTTGTACATCTCGAGGATGTACTCGAACCCGAACAGCACCTCGGCACGAACCCGGTCGTGGACGAGCCGGTCGAAGGGGGAGAGCAAGGCCGTTCGCCCGCTGAAGGGCAGCCCGAGGTACGGCGGGTGAACTCGCCAGGTGCCCGGAAGGCCGGCGACGACGGCTTGCTCACCAGCCTGCCCCACGTAGGGGTTCTCGCTCGGGCTGACCGGGCCGGAGGGTCGGGCGATTCCGGCGGAGGCGAGCCGCCGTTCGTTGCGCTCTGCGACAGCGCTCTCGAGGTCCAGCTCGGGAAGGCCTGGGGGGGTAGACACGTTCGGGTAGGTCCCAATAGCGCTGGCGGCCCTTGCGCCCCGAGATGGCGACCTGCCCTCGGTGCGCGAGGGCCTCGAGCATCTTGGTGGTGTTGCGGTTGTTGGTCCAGCCGCTCGACGGCCACGCCACGACGCTGGTGTCGGGGATGTCGCGCGAGAGCAGGGGACCGCTCGTCTCCAGCAGGGCCAGGATGTCGCGACGGAACGAATCATTCTGCACGAGCCACTCGGCCATGAACGGATGTGACTCTGCCGCGTTGACCTCGGCGATCACCGCAGGCACGTCCCGTGGGGGACGGATGTAGGCCACTGTCTCGACGAGGGTGCGGTCGTGCTCGATCGCCTTGACGAGGTCCGCCGGGTCGTACGACGAGCCGAGGCGGCTCCAGAGCACGAGGTCGGCGTTCGGGGCAATGGCCGCGGTCGGGTCGATCTGCAGGAACGTGAGCCGTTCGACGACGTCGACGAGGTCGGTGGGGCGCGGACGGTCGAGCAGCTGGGCGTGCACGGCAATGCGTCGAGCCTCGCGCAGGGTGAGCTGGTGAACCACCATGCCTGCGACCTTAGCGAGACGTCGAGTCTCAGTCGGTCGGGCTTCGGTCGACTACGTCGGAGATGGGGGTGGGTCGCTGCCCAAGGTGGTGCGCCAGTGTTGCCAGGTATGCCACGTGACACCGGTGTCGGTGATGGTCGCGGTGAGGAGCTTCTCATGGACGTACACGTGATGCCGCCGGCACAACAACGCCAGGTTGCCCAGGCAGGTGGTGCCGCCGTGGAGCCAGTGCCGCACATGATGCGCATCAGTCCACTGCGCCGGGGTCGAACACCCCGGGAAAGAACAACCACCATCGCGCAACC
>JAKDLG010000286.1 GCA_030452985.1 Humibacillus sp. | reverse complement strand
GAAACGCAGCGGTAGGAAACGCAGCGGTAGGAAACGCAGCGGTAGGAAACGCAGCAGGGGGAAACGCAGCAGGGGGAAACGCAGCAGGCGACACGACACCGAGCGACACGGCATCCGGCGCGGCCTCGGGCGGCGATGACGACCTGGGCGCCGAGGCCCGCGGCGAAGTGGCCTCCTGACCGATGGCTCTCGCGCGGCTCACGCCCACCCCGCTCACCACGGCCCCTGACGAGCATGCGGTCGTGCGCGGTCTGTGGCGAGCCGTCGACGTCTACCGGTGCCTGGCGCTGACCTACGCCGTCTACGCGGTCTGGCACCGCCGCGACGAGATCGTGCTGCCGATGGTCGCCGTGGTGGTGCTCGCCGTGCTCACCGCGTGGACCATCGTTCAGACGGTTCGACCGATGCGCACCGTGCGGGCGTACGCCGTCGAGCTGGTCATCGCCTGCGTCGCCATCCTGATGACCCGGGTCGTCGACGATGAGGCGGTCATCACCGCGGGTGCCAAGACGCTCCCGTCGATCTGGCCCGCGGCAGCGGTGATCGGCATCGCCATCCTGCTCGGATGGCGAGGGGGGCTCGTCGCCGCTGCCATCGTGACGCTCTGCATCTTCGTCGAGGTCGGCACCCCCACCGGCAACACCGTGACGAACTCGGTCTTCGTGTTCCTGCTCGGCGGGTGCATCGGCTACTGCGTCGACCTCGCCCGAGCCAGTCACGCCGCCCTCACCGAGGCGATGCGCCGCGACGCGGCCCGGGCCGAACGCGACCGGCTGGCGCGCACGGTGCACGACGGGGTGCTGCAGACGCTCTCGTACATCCACCGTCGGGCCGGGGACCTCGGCGGCGAGGCCGCGACGCTCGGAGCGATGGCCGGTGAGCAGGAACGCATCCTGCGCACGCTGGTGAGCCAGCACGACCTCGACGTGGTCGACCGGGCGGTGGCCGGCGACGCCGACCTGCGGGCGGCCCTGCGCCACATCGAGGGGCCGCAGGTGCAGCTCGTTGCTCCGGCCGAACCCATCATGCTGCCCCGTCGAGTGACCGACGAGGTCGTGGCGGCCGTCGAGGCAGCTCTCGACAACGTGCGCAAGCACGCGGGCGAGTCGGCCCGCACCTGGGTGCTGCTCGACGACGACGGCAAGGGTGTGAGCGTGACCATCCGGGACAGCGGTCAGGGCCTGCCGGCGGGCCGTCTGGAGGAGGCGGCCACCCAGGGCAGGCTGGGCGTCTCCTCGAGCATCACGGCTCGCTTGCAGGACCTCGGTGGCAGCGCCCGCGTCAGCTCCGGGCCGACCGGAGGCACCACGGTCGAGCTGCGGTTACCGGTGGGCACGCGGTGACCAGCGAGGTGGAGGCCGAGCCACCGGAGGCGACGCCCGGGGCGGCGGGGGCGGCGCGGGTGCAGAGCCGCATCCGGGTCGTGGTGGCCGACGACCACCCGATGTGGCGCGACGCGGTGGCGCGAGACCTCGCCGACGCCGGTTTCGAGGTGGTGGCCACCGCCGACGACGGGCGGGCCGCGCTGGCTCGCACCCGGGCCACGGCGCCCGATGTGCTGGTGCTCGACCTCAACCTCCCTGCGATGTCCGGACCAGAGGTGTGTGCGGCGCTCGCCGCTGCCGGGGTGGAGACCCGAATCCTGATCCTGTCAGCAAGCGGTGACCAGCAGGACGTGCTCGACGCCGTCAAGGCCGGAGCGCTCGGCTATCTCGTCAAGTCGGCCCGCCGTGAGGAGTTCGTGGCCGCAGTGCACGCGACGGCAGCCGGTGAACCGGTCTTCACCGCCGGTTTGGCGGGGCTGGTGCTCGGTGAGTTCCGACGGCCGCAGACCCGAGATGCGGCCGACGACCGTGTCATCCCCGAGCTGACCGACCGCGAGACTGAGGTGCTCAAGTACGTTGCGACGGGGATGGGGTACAAGGAGATCGCCGGGCTGCTCTTCCTCTCGCACCGAACCGTGCAGAACCACGTGCAGAACATCTTCGGCAAGCTGCACCTGCGCAACCGGGTCGAGCTCGCCCGGTACGCCCTCGAACGCGGCATCGACCTCGCCGACCCGGCATCCTGACCCGCCGTGAACTGGGCCCGGCTCTTTGCGTCACCCGGTGGGCGTCGGCCCGAGCGTGTCGATGCGGCAGAGGCGGCAAAGGCGGGCACCGCTGAGCGCGCCGACCTCTCGCAACCCACCGCCATCCATCGTCAGATCCAGTCCGCGATCGACGCCCAGATCGACGCCCTGGGATCGGTGGCGCTGGTGACCGGGCCCGGCTGCCGGGATCGCAGTGCCATCGCGGTCGGGCAGCTGCTCACGAGTCTGAGGGCAGACCGGAAGCTGCTTCGGGAGCACTGGCCCAGCCAGAGCCCCACCACCTCGCGCAGCACGACGGAGCCGGCAGCATCGACCGGGTGCGGCGAGCCCCAGCCCTGCCCGGACACCCTGGCCCTCGCCCGGAAGTACCACGTGCGGCTTCGCTGACCGGCAGGTACCGGGATGCGGACCCGGGCCGGTTCATCCGCGCTCCGACGTCTACGCTGGCCGGGTGAACACGAGGACCGCCATCACCGACGGCGGACAGGTAACTGTCGACGGGTCGCAGGCCATCGCCGAGCTCAACGCGGCTGCGGTGGCGCTCGAGGCCCTCCAGCAGCCCAGCTGGCCCGACACGGCGGCGCTCGCCGAGGTGACCGCCACCCTCGCCTCCTACCCGCCGCTGGTCTTCGCGGGCGAGTGCGACATCCTCACCGAGCGGATGGCGTCCGCCGCGGTCGGGGAGGCGTTCGTGCTGCAGGGCGGCGACTGCGCCGAGACCTTCGCGTCGGCCACGGCCGACAACATCCGCGACCGGGTCAAGACGATCCTGCAGATGGCGGCCGTGCTCACCTACGGGGCCTCGGTGCCGGTCGTCAAGATCGGTCGCATGGCCGGGCAGTACGCGAAGCCGCGCAGCTCGACCGTCGAGACCCGTGACGGCGTCACGCTGCCGGCGTTCCGCGGCGACATGGTCAACGACTTCGCCTTCCACGAGCTGGCCCGCACCCCCGACCCGCAACGCCTCGTGCGGGCCTACCACGCGAGCTCGGCGACCTTGAACCTCGTGCGCGCCTTCACCACGGGCGGCTTCGCCGATCTGCGGTACGTGCACGAGTGGAACCGGGGGTTCGTCACCAACTCGGCCAACTCGCGGTACGAGAAGATCGCCCACGACATCGACAAGGCGATGAAGTTCATGGCCGCGTGCGGGGCCGACTTCGACGCCATGCGCACCGTCGAGTTCTTCGCCTCCCACGAGGCCCTGCTGCTCGACTACGAACGTCCGCTCACCCGCGTCGACTCGCGCACCGGGAAGCTCTACGACACCTCGAGCCACTTCGTGTGGGTGGGGGAGCGCACCCGTCAGCTCGGCGGGTCCCACGTCGACTTCGTGTCGCGTATCAGCAACCCGATCGGCGTCAAGCTCGGCCCGAAGGCCGACATCGACGAGGTGCTGCGTCTCATCGACAAGGTCGACCCGGCGCGCACTCCGGGCCGGCTGACCTTCATCACCCGCATGGGCGCGGGCACGGTGCGTGACGCGCTGCCCGCCATCGTCGACAAGGTCACCGCCTCGGGCGCCACCGTCACCTGGATCTGCGACCCGATGCACGGCAACACGTTCGAGAGCCCCTCCGGTTACAAGACCCGCGACTTCGAGGACATCGTCGAGGAGGTGCGCGGCTTCTTCGAGGTGCACCAGTCGCTCGGAACCGTGCCCGGCGGCATCCACGTCGAGCTGACCGGCAACGACGTCACCGAGTGCCTCGGTGGGTTCGGCAAGATCATCGACTCCGACCTCGAGAAGCGCTACGAGTCGCTGTGCGACCCGCGCCTGAACCACCAGCAGTCGCTCGAGCTGGCGTTCGTGGTCTCCGAGATGCTGGGCCAGGCCTGACCCTTCCCCACCCCCGCCTTCCTCCGCGAACGACTCGTTCGAGGTCGAAC
>JAKDLG010000013.1 GCA_030452985.1 Humibacillus sp. | reverse complement strand
GCGGCATCCAGCTCGGGTCGTCGGGGCGGTTCGGTTCCATCGGTTCCTCAGTCTGCTCGGGTTGCGGTCGATGCTGTCATGATCAGACCCGTAGCGTGGCGAATGGTTCCATCGGCAGCATGCGCGCCACGAACCAGAGGGCCAGCAGGCCGGCGGCGAGCGCCGGTGACCAGCGCCAGTCCTGCCACCGGGGCAGCGGTCGTCGCCGCGCCCTCGACCAGACCCAGGCGAAGTACGACCAGAGCAGCAGGGGTAGGGCGAGCAGGGCGAGCGCGTTGTAATGGGCGGCCGAGACCACGTCGCCGTGCAGCAGGCAGAAGAGCATCCGCGCCGTGCCACAGCCGGGGCAGGTGATGCCGAACAACGTCTTCGTCGGGCAGGGGGGCACCAGGCCGCCGGCAGTGGTGGGGTCGTTGAGTGCGACGAAGACGCACCCACCCACGCCCATCACTGCGACCGTAGCCGGGGCTGCCCACGGCGCGGCGAGGGTGCTGACGAGCCGGGATGCCGCGCCCGGAACCGTTGGCCCGCCAGGGCGGCGGCTGGCACGTGGGGTCGATTCCGCGACGGGTTCGCCGCAGGCCCTCGCGCCCCGACCTCGCGCCCGCCGAGTCACCGGAGCCCCTCGAGTCACAGGGTCAGAGGATGACGCTGCCGTCGCCACCGGCCAGCGGCTTGCCGGCAGCGTGCCAGGCCTTCATGCCGCCCTCGAGGTTGACGACGTCGAACCCCTGCTGGGCCAGCCAGGCGACGGCCCGTCCCGACCGGCCGCCGCTGCGACAGACCACGGCGACCGGCCCGGCATCCGTGTCAGGCAGGTCGTCGAGTCGTGCGGGGAGGTCCCCCAGCGGGATGTGGATGGCACTCGGGGCGTGACCGGCCACCCATTCGTTGGTCTCGCGAACGTCGATGACGACGGCGTCGTCAGCAACGTCTGAGACGGTCGTGGTGGGGATTTCGCTCATGTCGGCATTCTCCCATGCCACCGAATGGGCACAGGAGAACCGGGCCGACAAGCGCCTTCGGCACTACCCTCGGGCTGGTGAAGATCCTCTCGATCCAGTCCCACGTCGCCTATGGCCACGCCGGCAACTCAGCTGCCGTTTTCCCGTTGCAGCGGCTCGGGCACGAGGTCTACCCCGTGCTCACCGTGACCTTCTCGAACCACACCGGATACGGCTCGACGCGGGGGCCCTTGATCGCGCCGGGCGACGTGGCCGAGGTGATCAACGGGGTGGAGGAGCGGGGCGCCTTCCCCACCATCGACGCCGTGTTGTCGGGCTACCTCGGGGCCGAGCCGGTGGCCGACGTGGTGCTTGATGCGGTGGCCCGCGTCAAAGAGGCCAACCCGGCGGCGATCTACTGCTGCGACCCGGTGATGGGTGACGTCGGGCGCGGCTTCTTCGTGCGCGAGGGCATCCCGGAGTTCCTGCGCGACGCGGTCGTGCCGCACGCCGACATCGTGACGCCCAACCAGTTCGAGCTCGAGTATCTCGTGGGGCGGTCGCTGCACACCGGCGACGACCTGCTCGCGGCCGCCGACGAAGTGCGCGCCAGGGGGCCCGAAGTCGTGCTCGTCACGAGCGTGCTGGTCGACGACACCCCGGACGGGGTCATCGCCATGGCCTGCGTCACTGGGGAGGGCGCGTGGATCGTGTCGACACCGCTGTTGCCCATGACGGTGCGAGGCGGCGGCGACGTCACTGCCGCGGTGTTCCTCGCCCACCACCTGACCGACGGACCGAAGGTGGCTCTCGCGCGCACGGCGGCCACGATGTACGCGGTGCTCGAGAAGACCTTCAGCCGTGGTTCCGACGAGATGTTGCTGGTGGAGGCGCAGGACGCGATCGCCCATCCACCCGAAACTCTGGAAGTTTTCTCGATTCGTTGACGTCTGCACGACCAACCGCGTTATAGTCGGTCACGCGCCGTTCCGCATGACCACCCCTGACCGTGCGGAACGGCGCTTCTTCTTTGCCCCGTGGTGGTTTCGGCGGTGTCGATTCCGACGATCCGCTCGTTACCCGCGCCAACCGGGCGTATGTGCTCATTCCGCGGGCTCACCTGACGGCATCCGTCACGTGCAGGCTCCCGTCAGGCCGTGGCCCAGGTCGCCGGTTCAGCGAATGGCGCCGCCGAAGCGGACCGTGCTGTCGGCCGGGTAGGTGAAGGCGCCGGATGCCGGCACGCCTGCGGGGGCTGCGGAGCTGGCGAGGTTCGTGGTGACGAACGAGTGCAGGGTCATCGACCGCTGCCCCGCCCGAACCTCGAAGATCGCCGTCACCCGGGCGGTTCGACCACCTTCGGCCTGCTCGACGAAGAGCTGCCGAGGCGCGTACTCGACACCGGCGACCCGCAACCGGGTGCCGAACGAGAAGTACGTGGGGGTGTAGCGCGTGACTTCGCCGTCGTGAAGCCAGGTGGTCTGCTCGTCGGGCTCGATCGCGACGGCGGCCCAGGTCTGGCCATCCTTCGCCCAGCCCTGGACCGTGCGTGGCGAACCGTCGGGCGGCTCAGGCAGGTACGAGCTGCGGGTGACGGTGACACGGCAGGTGAACCGTTGTCGCCAGTTTCCGGCGGCAACGGCTCCAGGAGCGCCGGTGGTGGCGACCACGGCAGGGCACGACGCCGTCGCCGTGTCGCCGATGCCGTCGTAGAGCGAGGCGGCCGGGTCGCCGAGGCGGTGGCCGCTTGCGGCGTCGAAGCGCTGCACCAACCCGTCGTAGCCGACCCCCAGGGTCACCGGCCCGGCCCCCTTCGGAAGGCCGACCGCCATTCCTTCGGCCAGCTGGTCCAGCGGGAGACTCACGTTCGTGCCGTCGTGGCTCACGACGAGGGAGACGTCGACGTCGTCGGCAGCGGCATCCGGGAGGTCGTTGCCCGTCACGAGCAGGAAGGACCCTCCGGTGGGAGGCGTGACCTGCTGCCCTACCGGCCCGATGAGGCCGGATGTCAAAGCCACGGTCAGTGAAACCGGGCCCGAGGGCGTGCGAACGGAGAGCGGGCTGCCGCCACGGAACGGAGCGGTCAACGGCCGCGGGTCGTCGGCGGCCGCCCGGTCGACGGCGGGCGGCTCGAGCTCCTGGTCAAGGGGCGCCGTGATGCCGTGGGCGTCGATGAAATGTGCGGTGAGGTCGGCGGCCGACCGGGGGTGAAACGTCGGGGCTTCGGCGGCGGCGTCTCCTCCGGACAGGATGAGCCACACCCCCGAGGGGATGGTCGAGCCGACGACGGCGTGCGTCTGCCAGGTGGTCTCGCCGTCGCCCGCGAGCCGAACCGGTCCACAGATGACGCTGGTGCCGAGTGCCCGGCCGCCGGCGCCCTCGACGTAGCAGCGGGCTCCCGCGGGAAGGTTCACCGACGTGCCGAGCCCGGTCAGGGTGGCCCGCCACCGGGCGCTGATGTAGTCGAGAGAGCCGCTGAGGTCGGTGACCTCGTGACCCTCGATCTGGTAGGGCGTCGGTGAGGTGCATGCCCCGAGGGCGACACAGACCACGACCGAGGCGGTGGCGGTGGTGACGTTGCGAACTGTTCGCATGGAAGCTCCCGTGCTGTGGGCGCGTGGGGGAAGGAGGCCCGACAGTCAGGTGCGGTTCGTAACGGGGCACCTTCGTGGATTGGGCCCGGTGTGACCGGCATCGGCGACACGCCGATGGCGCTGTATGCGCTTCTCTCGGGAATCGGCTAGATCGACGTATACCGTGCGATCGTGGACCCGATCACGAACCCCTACGCCCCCGGCGCCGGTCAGCGCCCCCCCGAGCTGGCCGGGCGCGACGAGCAGCTCCGCGCTTTCGACGTCGTGCTCGAGCGGATCGCGCGCGGCCGCTCCGAACGCTCGATCGTGCTGACCGGGCTACGCGGTGTCGGCAAGACGGTGCTGCTCAACGCCCTGCGATCCTCGGCCGTACGCGCATCGTGGGGCACCGGCAAGTTCGAGGCGCGCCCCGACCAACGGTTGCGCCGACCGTTGGCGGCTGCGGCCCACCAGGCGGTACGCGAGCTGGGGCATCCGCGCGGTGAGGATGTCGACCAGGTGCTCGGCATCATCAAGTCGTTCTCGCAGCGCGACGCCCCGGCCAACGCCAAGCTGCGCGAGAGGTGGCAACCCGGAATAGACGCGCCCGCGGTGACCGGCCGCGCCGACTCGGGTGACATCGAGATCGACCTCGTCGAGCTCTTCACCGACATCGGTGGGCTGGCCGCCGACGTCGGCAAGGGCATCGCCTTCTTCATCGACGAGATGCAGGACCTGCACCCCGATGACGTGTCGGCGATGTGCGCGGCGTGTCACGAGATCTCGCAGTCGGGGTTGCCCGTCATCGTCGTGGGCGCCGGGCTGCCACACCTGCCCGCGGTGCTGTCGGCCTCGAAGTCCTATTCCGAGAGGCTGTTTCGCTACTCACGGATCGACCGACTGCCACGGGAGGCAGCCGATCGCGCCCTCGTGGGGCCCGCCTCCGAGGAGGGCTGTTCGTTCACTTCTGACGCCCTCGACGAGATGTACGCCGTCACGGCGGGCTACCCCTACTTCATCCAGGCGTACGGCAAAGTGGTCTGGGACGTCGCCCCGAGCTCACCGGTCACTCGCGAAGACATCCGAGTTGCCGCGCCGGAGGCCGAGTCCGAGCTGGCGGTCGGCTTCTTCGGGTCGCGCTTCGAGCGCGCCACCCCGGCCGAGCGGGAGTACCTGCGCGCCATGGCAGACGCCGCGCTCGGGGGCGAACCTGCTGCCGACGACGATTCGGCGACCGACGGGGAGGGCGATGCGGCCCAGTCGCTGTCGCCTGTGGCCGCAGAGCAAGCCGATGAGCGTGAGGCAGTGCCGACGTCGGCGGTCGCCGACGTGCTGGGTCGTAAGCCTCAGTCGCTCTCGCCGGCCAGGGACGCCCTCATCAAGAAAGGTCTGATCTACTCTGGAGAACGAGGTCAGATTGCGTTCACCGTGCCGCACTTCGGTCGTTACCTGCGCACCCAGGCGTGACTCTGTTGTTGTTGACCGGCACGAGGGATTTTGAGACTTTCGGCTGGGTGCTGAGCACGGCCGGGTCAAAGAAGGAAGTTGAGGTTGAAGGTTTGCGCCTGTCACGGCAGCCCCCAGCTGGTCCACCGTCACGCGTCACCCAGGCACAGCGGCTTCGTCACGCAGTGCTGGTTTTACTCACATGGCCGAAAAGCGGATGTTGCCCGATTGACTACCCATGCACCGGCGCGGACGACTAATCACCGAGCCAGTCCTCACACGATGGGTTGCGCTCATCCGTCAAGGAGCAGAGGGTCGACATGGTGCAGCCTGGATCCTCCGGGCGTCGGCCACTGCGTCGAACGTCCCGCATGGGGCCGTGTCGCCTGCCGTGAGCGGGAATCTTCACCGAACCGGTCTTACGGGACGCCGCGGGGGTCTGAGGTGAGTTCCGACCACTCAAGCTGGGCTGCGTCTGTTGGTGTGCCGGTGAGCGTTCCCCCTGCGGAACATCGAGTGCAGTCGACTTCGGAAACTGACACCGTTGGAGCAACTCAACGCACTGCTCGGTAGGGGACTGGCGACACTGGGAAGGATCGCGAAGGCCGGTTGGTTGGAATGTTGCATGAGGGTTGAGATCTGGAGCGATGTCGCTTGCCCGTGGTGCTACGTGGGGACCGCCCGGTTCGAACGTGCCGTCGATGCGTCAGGGATCGACGCTGAGGTGGTTTACCGGTCGTTCCAGCTCGACCCGACCATCGCGATGGGAGGCGATGGGCCCAACGCGGTGCGGTACTTGGCGAAAAAGCTCGGCGGGCCCGAGCAGGTAGCGGCCATTCACGCACGCCTCGAAGCGGCCGCCGAGGGTCTCGACATCGAATTCCGTTGGTCGCAGATGCGCCGGGCGAACACCTTCGACGCGCACCGCCTGCTCGGTTGGGTGCTGCACAGCGCTGGAGCCCGGACCCAGCGGGCCCTGAAGAAGGCGCTGCTGCGCGCCTACTTCACCGAGAGCCTCGACATCACCGACCACGACGTTCTGGCCGGTCTCGCCGCCAACGCAGGCCTCGACCGCGGGTCCGCGGCCGCACTCCTGGACTCCGACGCCGAAGCCGACCACGTCCGCGCCGAGCGCGAGGAGGCGTACCGCAAAGGCATCACAGCGGTGCCCACCTTCGTCGTGGAAGGTCGCTGGAAGGTGCAGGGCGCGATCGAGACCGACGAGTGGGTGGCGGCCCTGCGGCAAATGAGCGCCGAACTCGACGCCAGCTGAGCCTGCTCGTGGTGTCAACCGGAATGGGTTCTGTCGCCCGGGCGCAACCGACCAGCGCCGTCGTCGTCTCGTCTCAGCGGACCTTCACGACGAGCTTGCCGCGGGCGTGGCGAGTCTCGGTCTTCTCCAGTGCCGACAGCGCCTGATCAAATGGGTAGATGTGTTCCAACACCAAGCGGATGCGACCGGACGCAATGTCCTCCACGAGGTCGGCCATCTCCCTTGCTCGGATCGGCACGATGTGAGAACTGCTCGACCCGGATGCCTCGCTGGGGTGGGACGGGATCGCCGGAGACTGTCACGAGTTGGCCCCAGTCGCGCACGACGTCCTGGCTTGATGCTGGGGTGTTGGGTAGCCATCTGCACCACCAGGGTGCCGATGGCGCCTGAGCGCCGGCAACGTAGAGCGTCCGGCCCGCTCTCATGTCAAGCGTGTGCATGGACTCGACGGCGATGTTGGCGGCGATCGGTATCCCGGCGGCTGCTACGAAGTCGAGCGCGTCAGGCATCGGCGTCATTCCGCGCTGGTCGACCGCCACGAACTCGGCCCAGGTGCCGCCCTTGGAGTTGCCCAGTCCGCTCACCATCACCCGGTCGCCAACCGCTATACCCATGACCTCGACCCCTACCGTGGTCACGACGCCAGCCGCCTCGAGCCGGACCGCGTAGGGGAAGGACACATCCGCCGGGATGAAGGAGCGATCATGGACTCCAACGCCGAAGGCATGGACGGCGACGACGACCTCAGCGGAGCTGATCACCAGCTTGCCGGGGCTCGGGGTGATCTTGGGGGCTCGCCTGCTCGGTGAGTTCGGTGATGACCCGCACCCGTCGTCGACACAACCAGCCGAACTGTTCGACGCAAATAGATGGTGAAGCCACCGCGCCGATGGTGGGGCCTTGCCTGCCCAGCGCTGACCGCGTCTCGATGATCCCCCCAAGCACGTGAAGAGCCGAGTCTCATTTCCCCGACAGCAGCTCGTCGCAGAAGGCGCCATCCGTGCATCTCGAAGTCTCAACATCGTTCGTGCGGGACATTAGTGCCTGCGGATCAGAGTAGGAACAGCGGTACGCACATCACTGCGGTGAGCAGTGGGAAGAGCCAAGGCGTCAGGAGGCGGCCCACGCGATCGAACGCGGCCGAGAGTTGCAGCGTGCCGGCGCCGCCGGCTCCATCGGGGCCCACCACCGGGTCTTCCACTGAGTCGGCGCGGCGCAGGGCCAGGAGCGTGCTGGCGGCCAGCGCCAACATTCCGAGGATCAGGGAGGGCAGCACCGGCACGGTGAAGAGCACGGTCTGCCCGAAGAGGAGCAGCACCCCCACGAAGAGCGCCACGGGCACCACCGCATAGGCGATCGCGAGCCATAGGTTGGTCGCGATCGCGCGCATCAGCGTCGCGGCGTGACGAACGATCAGGAAGGTGCCGAGCACGATGAGGGCCAGGATCGCGAGCGAGCCGCCGGTGACGCCGACGTCGGTGCCGGATAGCCAAGCGCCGACCGCGCCGAGCGTCAGCTGCATGCCGCCCAAGCCGGATCCCACGGATGGCAGCTCTTCTCGTAGAGACACCTTCTGGTCCGGCGCGGGCGCCAGCCCGAGCGCCGTGGCGTAGGAGGCGGGGTCCCCGAAGGCCTCGCTCGCGCTCTGGCCGCTGTCTGCGCAGTGCGCCTCGATCTCGGCGAGGGTGGCTCCGATCTGCTGGCCCGCGACGCCGCGCAAGCGCAGTTCCAGCAGGAACGCTTCGCCCCATTCGGGCTCGATGTGGGGAGTGTTCGTCTGGGTGTTCATCGCTGCTTCTCCTGGTGAGGTGTCGGGGGTGCTGCGTTGCCGAGGAAAGTGCGGGTGAGCTCGGTGAAGTCCAACCAGGCCGCGGACTGACCCTCATGCTCGGCGCGGCCCGCGGCAGTCAGGGCGTAGAACTTGCGTCCAGGACCGCCTTCCCCGGCACGCCACTCCACCTCGACGAAACCGCTCTCCTCCAGACGTGCGAGGAGTGGGTACAAGGTGCCCCCCTTCACGGTGCCGAAGCCCGCTTCGCTCAGAGAACTGGCGATCGCATAGCCATAGGTCGGCCCCGCGGCGATGACGTGAACCACGCAGATGCCCAGAGCGCCGCGCAACCACTCGGCTGGCCAGGTTGCGGCGTCCGCCTTAGTAGTTGCTCGCATGACTAGATACTCACACGACCTAGTCACCGCGTCAACCTAGTCATCGTTGCTCTCCCCTCTGCCTTTCGACTCAGAGTGGCCTGGTCGGCAAGGAGGGCATCGAGCAGACCGCGGCGGGCGAGGGTGTGCTGGCCACCGCTGCACGTCCGGGCCGAGCCGATGCTGGTCGTCGGCGGGCCCTTAAATCTATAACCAACAAGTGTTGACATGGTTGATTGAGGGGGTCACTCTAAGAGACATATCTATTGACGTTAGTGAAGATCGGCCGTCTCGGCCCGCATCTCCACTGACCGGACCGAGAGGACGCACACCATGCCCGGCATCAACCGAATCTCCGCTCAACGAGGCAGTCTGGTAACCGGGAACCAACGACGTCGGTCCCGCGCTCGCAGCGCCGGAGTGCTGATGGCCGCCGGCGCCATGGTCGCGACCGCCCTCGTAGGCGCACCGGCGCAGGCAGCCACTCTCGGCACCGTTGGTGTTGCACCTCAGGCGACCTCCACCATGACCGCCCCGACCGGGTCCCCCGTCACCCCGGATGCTGGGTGGCAGAGTTTCGAGACCGCCGGTGGGGTCGGGGGCACCTCGGTGAACGGCCCGTACACCTTCTGGAACAGCGCGCTGACCAAGGTGACCGTCACCGACGCGTACTGCCACGGTGACGCGTTCTCGGTCGTCGACGGACGCAGGCAGCTCGGCGACACCGCGACGGTCCCGGAAGACCTCCGCAACTGCTCGCCCCGCTTCTACCTCTCGGACATCGCTCGCGCGGACGCGTCGATGACCGACCCGACGTTCAGTCACGGCGCGTTCTATCTGGCGCCGGGCTTCCACTCGCTGAACTTCGTGAACAAGACCATCTGGAACGGCACCGACCCTGGCTCCATCGCCTTCTTCCGACTGGAGAGCACCCCGCTGACGTTCGCGAGCTGCAAGGCCGAAGGCTGGAAGAGCTTCGGCACCCTGTTCAAGACCCGGTTGCAGTGCCTCGCCGTTGTCGGCGTGACAAAGCTTCCGACGACGAGCACCGTCGGGCCGGTCTCGTTCGCGACGTCACCGTTCGGAACCGCCGCTCGAGGCCTGACGCCGCCGACCCCGGACTGGCACAAGTGGACGGGTCAGATCTTCCACGCCACGACCTACGCCACCCGGAGGACCACCCCGATCACCCAGGCCGACCCCGGCCGTGAGGTGCTGACCGTGACTGCATCCGTGTCGTTGTCCGGCCTGTTCGCCAGGCGTCCCGCTGTGACCACCGTCACGCTGAGGATGACTCCACAGCCCCAGATCACCTCTCTGATCGGGGTGGGACAGTACGGATCGCTGGGAAACGCCGCCTGGGAGCTCGTGGGCGATCCCGTCATCGATGACGCCTCGAAGGAGACGATCTGGACCTTCCGCTCGACCGCCGCCATCACGCCCGGAAAGACCTACGACCCGATCGTCATCTCCTTCGACATCGGCAGCCCTAGCGCGGTCACCGACGCGGTGTACAACTTCGCCCGCCCGATGACCGCCAGCGCGTCGGCCGCGGCCACTGGTTACAGCACCGGCACCGGGTCCGGGTGGTACCTGCCGTAGTAGTCGACCCGACTCCCGCCCGTGCGCGCGGCCGGGGCCACCGGGCGAGCCGGGCGTGTTGCCGTGGCGCATCCGGCCCGGCTCCTTGCTGATGGTGACGTGTGCCGTCGTGCACCGCGGCCCCTCCGGCAACAAACTTCATGGGGATGGTGGGCCAGCTCGAGAACCGCGGTGGGCTCAGACCTCTGGAGGTCTGGTCACGCCGCGATGGGGAACGCTGACCCCGGAAGCGACACATCCGCCTTGGTCGGGACGACGGACGGGCAGTAGGGATGCCGTTGAGTCTGCGAGGGCCTTCGGGCAGCGCCTACTGCCCGTCCGTCGTCCCCGCGCGAAGGGTCAAGGCCTCAAACGTGTCGACGTCCGGCAGCTACAACCCATGGCCCCGCTTGCCAGCGCCACGGACGTTGTCGTTGGGCAACCGGATCAGGAACGCCCGGCCAGATCCCTGATTCCGACAGCCACCAGAATGACACCGATCACGATGATCGAGAGCCTCAGCACCAGTGCAGCGTGTGACACCAGCCACGTGTCGAGCACCTTGAGCAGAGGCTGCACACGTTGGGGCATCAGGACATAGGCCAGTACCAGGCCGACCACGGTCGAGACTCCGACCACCGCGAACAGCAGAACCAAGACGCCCCCGGCGATCAACGTGAGCGGTGCGGCGCCGATGGCGAGTCCCGCCGCGAGGGTGAGGGCCAGGTTCTTGGGTCGCACGTTCATGAGCACGCCGAAGGCAAATGCTCGCCGGGGGCTGAGGCCGCTGGCCGCCTGCAGCCATTGGGGTGGGGCGGCTGCCCCCGCCCGACGACGTTCGTGAACCGCCGTCACGACCCCCTCGACGATGAGGACCGCGCCGACGAGGATCTCGACGTAGTGAACCCATGGCGGCGTGCGCTCGGAGAGGTCTTTCGGGATCAGCCGAGCGCCGGCCGCGAACGTGGCTACCAGCACGATGATGCCGAGCGACCACCCGACGGAATACCCGATGCTGGCTCTCGCCGGGCCACCAGAGAGCAGCAGCAGTACAGCAGCGAGGATGGGAAAAATGCTCAAAGCCACCGCAGCCGCGAGCGGCAGAACGTACCAGAGCACCGAGTCCACGCACGCAGCCTACTGAAACCCCTGTTGCCCTGGTGCTGCTACCCGACCGAGGCCGGCGGGTTCGAGCGGGATCCCGCGCTGTCGCTACCTCATTCGTCTCCTGTGCCAGCTTTGGCGGCGATGATCTGGATGAGGTTTCCGCACGTGTCGTCGAAGACCGCCATGACCGCTGACCCGATGTCGGTGGGCGGCAGGGTGAACGTCACCCCCTTGCCCAGGAGCCGGTCGTACTCGACTGCGACGTCGTCGACAGCAAACTGGCAGAGCGGGATGCCGTCTTCGACGAGGGCATCTCGGAACGGCTGGACCGCTGGGTGGCTCGAGGGCTCGAGCAGCAGTTCCGGACCGTCAGGAGAATCAGGCGACACGACGGTGAGCCAGGAGTCGTGGCCGATCGGTACGTCGTGGCGCTTGGTGAAGCCGAGAACGTCGGTGTAGAAGGCGAGAGCCGCCCGCTGGTCGTCGACGAAGATGCTGGTGAGGTGGATTCTCATGAGGTGTTGCCCTTCTCGACGACTGGCCATCGTCGCGTGATCGCGGCGAGCGGTTCGCTGCTGAAGTAGTGAAACTTGGAGCGACCGCGACGCTCCGTCACGACGAGGCCGGCAGATTCGAGCACGCCCAGATGCTGTGAGACTGCTTGCCGGCTCGAGCCGAGGCCATGCCGGGTCGCCAGCGTCGCGCAGATCTCGAACAGAGTCTGCCCGTCTCTGCTGGAGAGCTCGTCGAGGATGAGGCGTCGGGTCTCGTCGTCGAGGGCCCTGAACATGTCGGCCACCCTCGAATAATAGGCAAGTGATGAGTTGCCTATCAACCCTTCGATGTCGGCGTGGGTGCAGCGGCATCCGCGCTCCCCGGTGACGCAACGCGTCATGATGGTCTGCAGGCCGCTGTCACGCTGACTGGTCGTGGAGGAACCCGATGCTGACGTACGACATCAAGAAGGACCGCAAAGACCTCTACGCGCCCCGGCAAACCGACTTCTCGCTTGTCGACGTGCCGGCGCTGGCCTTTCTCATGGTCGATGGTCATGGTGACCCGAACACCGAGGCCGCCTATCGTGACGCGGTCGAGGCGCTCTACGCGGTCTCGTACGCCGTGCGCGCCCTGGCCAAGACCCGGCTGGGAAGAGTGCACACGGTCGCGCCGCTGGAGGGGCTCTGGTCGGCGAAAGACATGGAGGTCTTCCGCGCCCGCGAGAAGGGCGCGTGGGACTGGACGATGATGATCGCTCAGCCCGACTGGATCACCACCGAAATGGTCGAGCAGGCCGCCGCGGCGGCGCAGAAGAAGCGGCTGCCGGCGCTGGGTCTCGTTCGCTTCGAAGAGTACGCCGAAGGCCGCAGCGCCCAGATTCTGCACGTCGGCTCGTACGACGATGAGGGCCCGACGCTCGCGCGTCTGCACGACGAGTTTCTTCCGGCCAACGGCCTGGTGCCGAGCGGGCGCCACCACGAGATCTACCTGTCCGACCCCCGCAAGACCGACCCCGCGCGGCTCAAGACCATCCTGCGTCAACCGGTGACCCCACCCCCGTGACGTGGCCGAAGCGGCCTCGTTCAGGTGCCTGCTATCGACGTATGCTCGAAGGACGACACCTCCAACGAAAGGGAAGAGTCATGAGCACGCACACCGAAATTGACGAGCTGGCCTTTCGCGAGGCTGCGGCCGAGCTGGACGCGCTGGCCGACAGCCCGGGAGGCGGTGTCGAGGGGCTGGACCGCGCTTCGTGCTCGCCGGCCGTCGTCTATCTCGCGCAGGTGGGCATGGGTGCCGCGGCCCGTGGCTGTTCGGCGCAGGGTTGGCGAACTGAGGTCGGCAAGAGCCGAGGTCCGGAGGGCGTCCGGCAGCTCGACGAGGCTGAGGAGTGCATGCGTCACTCCGGTTTGTGGCCATGGGCCTGACGGGCCCTTCCGACTATCGACCGGCAGCAGCGCGAGGGGCTGTCGCTCCGAGAGTGACTGTCGGTCTCAGGATGCCGTCCAGCCGCCGTCACTGGCCATCACCGCGCCGTTGACGTTGACCGACTCGTCGGCCGACAGCCAGACGATCAACGAGGAGATCTCCTCGGCCGAGGCCATCCGCTGGGCCCGGCCGAACCCGGCCTGCATGCGCTCCCAGGCCCAGTCTGACCTGGGCGCCGCGCCGCCGTCGGCGATGTTGGTCTCGACCCCACCGGGGCACACGACGTTGCAGCGCACGCCCTGAGGGCCGTAGAAGTAGGCCGTGTTCTTGGTCATGCCGACGAGCGCGTGCTTCGACGCGGTGTAGGCGATGCCGGCGGCGCCCCCGGTGACGCCGCCGATCGACGCCACGTTGACGATCGAGCCGCCACCCTTGCTGAGCATCTGGGGAAGCACCGCGCGGATCAGCCGCATCGGCGCGGTGGCGTTGACGGCCAGCACCCGGTCCCAGGTCTCGTCGTCGACCTCGGTGACCGGGAGGAAGTAGTCCATGATGCCGGCGTTGTTGACGAGCACGTCGGCCCCTCCGGCATCCTGCGCGGCGGCGGCCACGGCATCCACATCGGCAGGGTCGGTCAGGTCGCCGGCCACCACGGTGATCGCGTCACCCAGCTCGGCCGAGACCTCGCCCAGGCGCTCCTCGTTCAGGTCGGCGCCGATGACGGTCGCACCCTCGGCCACCAGCTGCCGGGCGGTGGCCCGGCCGATACCGGATGCCGCTCCCGTGACGATCGCGACCTTGCCCTGCATCCTGCTCATCTGAGCCTCCTCGTAGACCAGTGACCGAACCGCAATGCTACTACAGTGCGTCGTAGGCAGGGCGGCCGGCAGGCTGTTCGGCAACGCACGAGCCCGGATGAAACTCGCCGCCTCATGACACCTGTCAACCGACCCTGGTGACTCCGGCTCATGGTGGCGGCTGCGGCGTCTTCCTACCGTTGGGGCATGAGCACAGACACGGTCATCGAGGTCGCCGACCTTCGCGTCGACTACGGCACCACCACCGCCGTCGACCGCACCAGCTTCACGGTCAGCCGCGGCGAGGTCTTCGCGCTGCTCGGCACCAACGGAGCCGGCAAGACGACGACCCTCGATGTGCTCGAAGGCTATCGCGAGGCCACCGCCGGAGCGGCATCCGTCTTCGGCGCCGACCCGTTGCGCTACCGCGACCGGCTCGCTCCCCGCATCGGCATCATGCTGCAGGACGCCGGGTTCTTCGAGACCCTCACGGTTCGACAGACCGTGACGGCGTGGCGCCGGTTCTACCGCGACCCTCGCTCGCTCGACGAGGCGGTCGGCCTCGTCGGCCTCTCGCACCGAGTCGACACTCGAGTCTCGTCACTGTCGGGCGGCGAACGCCGCCGGCTCGACCTGGCCCTGGCGCTGCTGGGTCACCCCGAGCTGCTCTTTCTCGACGAGCCGACGACCGGCATGGACCCGGAGGGTCGCCACCAGAGCCTTGAGCTCGTGGCCGGTCTGGTACGCGAAGGTCTCACGGTCGTGCTGACCACCCACTACCTCGAAGAGGCTGAGCAGCTGGCCGACCGGGTCGCGATCATGCACCGCGGCACCATCCGCCGAATGGGCACGCTCGAGCAGGTGCGAGCCGAATCCGGCGATGCCCGAATCGGGTTCGAGGTGCCGGCCGACATGGTGACGCTGCTGCCCGCGACGCTGCAGGCCTCGATCGACCAGAAGCACGGCAACGCGCGGGTCGAGGTTCGAGACGCCGACCCCGAGCGCGTGCTGCGGCAGCTCTTCTCCTGGGCAGATGCCCACGACGTCATGCTCCTGGGCCTCGAGGTTCGCCGGGGCAGTCTCGAAGACGTCTTCCTCAGCCTTCCCGAGGAGCCAGAGAACATCGGCCGGATGCCGGGAACGGTGCCTCCCGGCGGAAACCGAAAAGGCGGCACCGCCCTCGATGGCGACCGTGGCCAGGCCGACCACGGCGAACGCGCCGACCGCCTGACGACGACAGGAGCCCGATCATGAGCATCAACCCCTCTTGGCCGCGGTACGTCTGGCCGCAGGTCGCCCTCTCCCAGCGCGTCTACTGGCAGGACATCGCGTTCGCTCTCGTTGGCGCTGTCATGCCGATCGCCATGGGCATCTTCCCGATGGTGCAGGTGCGAGACGCGCGCCCGTTGCCCGGCGGCATCCGACCCATCGACCTGTTGGCCCCCTCGGGACTGTGCGTGTCGATCATCTGGATCGCCTACGCCGTCATCAACTCGGCGGCCAGGCGGCGAGAGACACGAACCTACAAACGGCTTCGCGCCACCCCGATCCCGCAGAGCGCCATTCTCGTCGGGGAGGCCACCAGTGCCGCGCTGCCCGCCCTGGCCCAGAGCGGCATCGTGCTCGCGATTGCGGTCGGCTATTTCGAGGTCGCGCCCCCGGTGCACTGGTCGCTCGTGGTCACCGGCCTCGTGATCGGCGCGATCACGATGGGCCTGTTGACCTTCGGCGTGTCAGGGCTGCTTCCCTCGAGTGAGCTGTCGACGTGGATCGTGACCCCGTTCGTGATCGGGATGTGGATCCTGAGCGGGTCACTCACGGTCACCTCGGGGGCAGCGAGCACGATCGACCGCATCTCTGACTACCTGCCGTCGACCGCCTTCGTGCAGATCGTGCGAACCGGCTACATCGGGCAGGACTTCGTCAACCACGACCTCGCCAGCCACCCGCAGCTGAGCCTCTCTCAGGCCGTCGACGCCATCCACCAACCCTTGGGCGTGCTGATCCTCTGGATCGCCGTCGGCTACCTGCTCTTCCGCACGTTCTTCACGTGGGAGCCGCGCAGCTCTCGACGACGAGGACGCGTCAACTCAGGCACGCGTGGCAAGCGGACCGCCACCGGGTCGGGGGAGTGAGCGCCCACAGCTTCGTGCCTGTGATCCTGATAGGTGCAGCTACTACTGCCCTCAACTCCGCCGACGGCGAGTCGGTATGGTTTGTGATGACGCGGTGTTTCCGTGCCGATCTCGGGTGGAGCGGTTCGTATGGCTGTCCGTAGCCTCTCCCCAACCGCATCAGGGGGTCTCGCTGACCGTGGGTCTGCTGATGAGGAGTACACCCAGATGAACGCCAGGAGCGTTCGCGAGATGGCGAAGCCGTGGAACACGGTCGGCTCACGGCTGCCGATGTTCGCCTCGTGGGCCATCATCGTGGCCCTCGTGGTTCAGGAGAGCGTGAGCGACCTTGGCCCCGACGCCGTGGGCTGGTTCGGGTTGAGCCTGCTCGGCACGGTCATCGCGATCGCCGTCTCGCTGCTCTACGTCGCCTGGCAGCTTCGCATCGTCCGCGGCGTCAACCCCTCGACGACGCGCCGCCTCGTGCTGATGCTCATGGTCGGGGCCTGTGCCGCCATGCTCATCGACGGCCACTGGGCGCCGCTACCGCTCGCCCTGTCCGCCGTGATGCTGGTGCTGAGGCCGGTGCGGGCCACCATCACGGTCGCCCTGATCCTCATCGGTCTAGGGGTCTACCTCGCGATAGCGGTCAACCCTCGGCTTGCTGTCGTCATGCCTCCCGGCGTTCTGGCCCTGGCCGCTGTGCTGTACGCCTTCACCCGGCTCTCCGTCGTCATCCGTGAGCTGCAGCTCGCCCGTGAGGAGCTGGCTCGCACCCGGGTTGACCAGGAACGGTTGCGCATGCAGCGCGACCTGCACGACCTGCTCGGACGAACGCTCGTCACCGCGTCGCTGCGCAACCAGATCGCCCTGCGCACCCTCGACTCCGACCCCCGAGCAACGCGTGAACACCTCGAACAGCTGCACGCCGTCGTCACCGACGGGCAGGCCCGGTTGCGAGCCGTCACCTCTGGCCCCGTTATCGTCAGCCTCGCCGACGAGGTCGAGTCGGCCAGCACGCTGTGTCACCGGCTCGGCATCGAGATCACGGTCGACGCCGAGCCGCTGCCGGACGGCGCCCCCGAACGCGACGTCGGCGCCATCGTGCGTGAGTCGGTGACCAACATGCTCAAGCACAGTCGAGCCCTGCACTGCTCGTTGACCATTCGAAGCGAACCGATGGCGGTCGTCGTGACCATGGTCAACGACGGCTGCCTCCCCAGCGAGGCCAAGCCCCGCGTCGACGGAACCGGTCTGGCGCATCTGCGAGAGACGGCCGAGGTCCTCGGAGGGACCCTCTCTGCCGAGTTCCTCGAGCACAGCCGGTTCCGCGTCTCGGCGCGGCTGCCTCACCCCACCGCAAGTGACACCGAAACGGCCGCGCTCTCACCCGTCGATCTCTCGACCAGACCCCAGGAGCTGCGATGAGCGACCACCTGCGCATCCTCATCGCCGAAGACATCGACCTCGTGGCCGAGGCCTTCCAGGCCCTGCTCGAGACCGAGCCCGATTTCGAGGTCGTGGCGCGGGTGGGTCGTGGTGACGAGGTGCTGGACGCAGCTCGACGTACGCGTCCCGACATTGCGCTGCTCGACGTCGATATGCCGGGCGCGACGGGCATCGAGGCCACGGCCCAGCTGGCGGCGGCCCAACCGGACTGCAAGGTGCTGCTGCTCACCTCGTTGCCGGGCAGCGGTCACATTCCCAAGGCCCTGGCGGCAGGCGCGTCCGGCTACGTCGTGAAGTCGATGTCGGCCACGCAGCTCATCGACTCGATTCGTTCGGTCGCCGCCGGGCGCACCGTCATCGATCCCCAGCTCGCCGCCGATGCGCTGCGCAGCGGCCCGAGCCCACTGACGAGCCGCGAGGTGCAGCTGCTGCAGCTCGTCGAGCAGGGGCTCGCGACCGAGTCGATCGCCCACGCGATGTTCCTCACGCGGGGCACGGTGCGCAACTACCTCTCGACCATCATGACGAAGTTGGACGTCACCACCCGCGCGCAGGCCGTGGCCGCAGCCAGGGGCAACGGATGGCTCTAGCCGCAACGGTGTGTGACGGGGTTACTCCTCACTGAGCCTCCCCATCCCTCGCCGTCGTGCCACTCGCGCACGACCCCACTCGCTGTCATCACGCCGGTCTGCGCCGGCAACGCAGCGGGGAGGCGTTTCGCCATCGCCGAGAACGACGACATCATGGAGGGGGCCCGACGATGTGCCGACCTGAGCGCCCCGCCCCGGTCGAGTGGCTGCCGCCTGATGACAGGAGATTCATCCGATGTGCCGACTCTTCGGGCTCACCGCGGGCGAGGTTCGGGTCAAGGCCACCTTCGGCCTGCTCGATGCCTCCGACAGCATCGCCGTCCAGAGCCACGTCAACCCCGACGGCACCGGCCTGGGCACCTTCGACGAGCTCGGCCGGCCGCTCGTCGAGAAGCAGCCTCTGGCCGCGTGGAACGACCCCACCTTTGCGGCCGAGGCCCGTGAGCGCGAGAGCACCACGTTCATCGCCCACGTGCGGCACACGTCGGGTTCGGCGCTCACCACCGCCAACACCCACCCCTTCGAGATGGACGGTCGACTGTTCGCGCACAACGGTGTCGTCGAGGGCCTTGACACCCTGGAGGAGCATCTCGGTGACGACCTCGCACGCGTGAAGGGCGACACCGACTCGGAGCGGGTCTTCGCCCTCATCACCCGAGAGATCGCCCGGGTTGGCGACGTGGCCGGGGGAGTGACGACCGCACTGCGCTGGGTGGCCGGCGAGCTGCCCGTGTACGCCGTCAATATCGTGCTCACGACCGCCACCGACCTGTGGGCGCTGCGCTACCCCGAGACCCACGACCTGTTGCTGCTCGAGCGGGCCCGCGGTGCCGGAGCCCTCGAGCACCGCAGCCGTGCCGGCACCCGGGTGCGGTCGGGCGAGCTGGGCGTGCATCCGAGCGTCGTCATCGCGAGTGAGCCGCTCGATGACGACGACCGATGGCGCTCGCTCGAGCCCGGCGTGCTCGTTCATGTCGGGCCCGACCTGCGGGTGCGTGAGCACGAGATCCTCGTCGGCGCCCCCCGCCACCAGCTGACCATCGACGACCTGACCGGGGTGGCCGCCGCCTCGCAGTCGCGCCATACGGCCTGGCCGAACGATCGCCGGACGACCGCTGAGTAGTAGGGATGACGCTGAGCAGTAGGGATGCCGCTGAGCGTGCGACCGTACGTCCGCGCGGGCTACGGCCCGTCCGTCGTCCCCGAGGTGCTGGTTTGGGGTCAGTCGGCGAGGCCGAAGATGGTGCGGTGCCACGGCTTGTGCGCCACGGCCGTGCGGTCGAACATGACGTGCTTGACCGTCGTGTACTCCTCGAACGAGTAGGCCGACATGTCCTTGCCGAAGCCTGACTGCTTCATGCCTCCGTGGGGCATCTCGCTGATGATCGGAATATGGTCGTTGACCCACACGCAGCCCGAACGGATCTCGGCGGTGGCCCGCATGGCCCGGTAGACGTCGCGCGTCCAGGCTGACGCCGCGAGACCGTAGGGGGTGTCGTTGGCCAGGTCGATCGCCTCGTCGTCGGTGTCGAAGGCGGTCACGGTGAGCACCGGCCCGAAGACCTCGTCGGTGAACACCTCGTGCGACCGGTGCACGCCGGTGATGAGCGTCGGCTCGTAGTACGAACCCGCCTCCAACGCGCCGCCGGGTGAACGCCCACCCGTCACCACGGTGGCGTAGCCGCGGGCCCTCTCGACCATCCCCGCTACGCGCTCGCGGTGTGCCATCGAGATGAGGGGGCCGAGGTCGGTCTCTGGGTCATCAGTGGCTCCGAGGCGCACCGCGGCATACAGGTCGGCCACGCCCTCGACGAAGGCGTCGTGCAGCGAGCGGTGCACGATCGCCCGGGTGGCCGCGGTGCAGTCCTGCCCGCTGTTGATCAGGCTGCCGGCGACGGCCCCGTGGATCGCGGCCTCGAGGTCGGCGTCGTCGAACACGACGAAGGGAGCCTTGCCGCCGAGCTCGAGGTGGACCCGCTTGGCGTTGGTGGCGGCCGCCTCGAGCACCGTGCGCCCGACTCTGGTCGAGCCGGTGAACGAGACCATGGCCACGTCGGGATGCCGCATCAGCGGGGCGCCCGCCTCGAGGCCCGTGCCCACGACGACGTTGATGACGCCGTCGGGGATCCCGGCGGCGGTAGCCGCCTCGGCGAACATGATGCTCGTGAGCGGGGTGTTCTCGGCCGGCTTGAGCACGATGGTGTTGCCGGCCGCCACCGCCGGCAGGATCTTCCAGGCCGCCATCTGCAGCGGGTAGTTCCACGGCGCGATCGAGCCCACGACGCCGACCGGTTCGCGCCGGATCATCGAGGTGTGGTCGCCCGAGTACTCGGCCGCGGCCTTGCCCTCGAGGTTGCGCGCCGCCCCCGCGAAGAACGAGACGTTGTCGATCGTGCCGGGCACGTCGAACTCGCGGGCGAGGCGGATCGGCTTGCCGGCCTGACGGCTCTCGAGCTGGGCCAGGTCTTCGGCCTGCTCCTGGAGGATGCCGGACCACCGGATCAGTGCGGCCGAGCGCTCGGCGGGGGTGGCGCGCGACCACTGCGGAAAGGCCCGGGTGGCGGCTGCCACCGCGCGGTCGACGTCAGCGGCATCCGCGAGGGTGATGGCGCTGACGCGCTGCCCGTTCGAGGGGTCGGTCACCGCGGCCTTACGACCGGAGGCGGAGGGGACGACGGCACCATCGATGAACTGGCTCACGGTGTTCTCTTTCGGTTTCGAAGGGGTGGCCCCAGTATGTGGCGTGGTGACGTCGCCGACGAGCGCGGGCTACGGTCGGTGTCATGCGGATCGTGTCGTTGCTGCCGTCGACCACCGAGATCCTCTTCGGCATCGGGGCGGGTGCCGATGTCGTCGGGGTGACCTTCGAATGCGATGAACCGGCCGAGGCGCGAACCCGACAGGTCGTGTCGAGCTCTACGATGCCGTCGGGCCTTTCGCTCCAACAGATCGACACGTTCGTCAGCAGTGCCCTGGCGCGTGGTGAGAACCTCTACCGGCTCGACTCCGGCGCCCTGACGGCCCTCGACCCTGACCTCGTCGTGACGCAGGACCTCTGCGCGGTGTGCGCGGTCGACGTTTCCGTGGTTGACGACGCGCTGGCGTACCTCGGCTGCCGCGCCGAGGTGCTGACCGTCGACCCGCACACCCTGGCCGAGGTGTTCGACTCGATTCGCCTGTTGGGCAAGGTAACTGGCCATAAGGACAGGGCCGAATGGGTGGCCGCGTCGTTGGAGGGCCGTGTCGAGGCCGTTCGTCTCCGGGTCGCCGGGCGGCACCGGCCTCGCGTCATGCTGCTCGAGTGGACCGACCCACCCTTCGCCCCGGGCCACTGGGTGCCCGAGATGATCGAGGCGGCCGGCGCCGAGCCGGTGCTCGGCGCAGCGGGGGCGAAGTCGGTGCGCACCACTTGGGAGGCGATCCGGTCTGCGCAGCCCGAGGCCTACGTCGTGGCCCCGTGCGGTTTCGGCCGTGAGGCGGCGCAAGGGCTGGCGGATGACCTGGTGGCGAACGGCTTTCTACCAGAAGGGTCTCCGGTGCTGGCCGTCGATGCCGACGCGTCGTGGGTGCGACCTGGCCTGCGGCAGGTCGACGGCATCGAGGAGCTGGCCGCGTTCTTGCACCCTGACGCGTGAAAGGGCTGAGGTTCTACCGCTCTGGTTTGCGCCACACGGAGACGTGGCTCTCGCTGTCGGAGGTGAAAGGGGCACCGCTCCAGTCGGCGAGCCGCTGCTCCAGCTGCAGCCCGGCCAGTTCGGCCATGAGATCGCACTCGGCCGGCCAGACGTAGCGGAAGTTGGTCGCCGCGTAGCGAACCGTGCCGTCGGCGTCGGTCGAGTAATGGTGGGAGGTTCCTTGCTGCGTGGCGAGATCGTAGGTGTCGAAGCCGAGATGCCGATCGCTCACGTCGAACGGTACTGCCGCCTGCCCGGGTGGCATGCGCCGGATCGGGGGCACCCAGAGCTCGATGACGAACCGGCCGCCGGGGGTCAGGTGTCGGGCGGCGTTGCGGAAGCACGCGACCTGTTCCGGCTGGGTGCGCAGGTTGCCGATCGTGTTGAAGACCAGGTAGACGAGCGCGAACTCGCCGTCGACCCGGGTGGTGGCCATGTCGCCGATCGTGACCGGGAGAGCAGCGGCATCCGCCTTGGTATGAAGCCGGGCCACCATCGGTTCCGACAGCTCGATCCCCGTGACGGGGATGCCGCGAGCCGCGAGGGGGACGGCGACCCGGCCCGTACCGATCGCGAGCTCGAGGGCCGACCCATCGCCGGCCAGGCGAGCGAGGAAGTCGACGGTCGGTTCGAGCACGGCCGGAGCGAACATGTCGGCAGAGCTCTCGTCGTAGCGCTGGGCGGCCGGCTCGTCCCAGAGATCGCTGCTCGTCATGGCGAGAGCCTCACGTGTCGTCGGTGCCCTGTCGAGTGATTTTCAGCCTTGACTTCCTAAGAGATGACAGTCACTATCAAAAGCATGACACAATCAAAACATACTGAGTTTCACTTCACGCAGGAGTCGCGGCGGTGGGCCGCCTTGGCGGCAACCGCCCTGACCGTGCTCGTGATCGGACTCGACACGACGATCCTCAACGTCGCCCTTCCCGACATCGCCGTCGACCTGGGGGCCTCCAACGCCCAGCTGCAGTGGTTCGCCGACAGCTACCTACTCGTGCTGGGCGCCGTGTTGCTCCCGGCCGGCTTGCTCGGCGACCGCTACGGACGCAAACGGTTCACCGTCGGCGGGCTGGTCGTCTTCGCTGGTGGCTCATTGTGGTGTGCCCTGGCCAGTAGCCCAGAGAGCCTCATCGGCGCGCGCACCCTGCTGGGCGTCGGCGCGGCGGTGCTCATCCCGCTGGCCATGTCATCGGTCGTCGTGCTGTTCGAGCCGCACGAGCGGACCCGGGCCATCGGGGTGATCGGAGCGGCCACCATGCTCGGCCTGCCCCTCGGTCCCATTCTGGCCGGGGTGCTCCTGCAGCACTACTGGTGGGGTTCGGTGTTTCTCGTGAACCTGCCGGTCATCGCCGTCGCGCTGGTCGCCGTCGCGATCCTGCTGCCCGAGTCGAGGGGTGAGCGTGGGCGCCGACTCGACCTGGTCGGCATCGTGCTCTCGTCAGGGGCTCTGGTGGCGGCGACGTTCGGGGTGATCGAAGGCCCGGAGCGCGGTTGGGCGGACCCGCTCGTGGTCACCGGCCTCGCCGGTGGGCTCGCCCTGGGGATCGTCTTCGTCTGGTGGCAGCGGGTCGACCGGGGGGTCGAACCGGTGGTCGATCCGGCTTTGTGGGGCGAGCCGGCGTTTCGCTGGGGCGGTGTGATCGCCGCAATCGCGAGCCTGGCCTTCTTCGGCGCGATGTTCGTCGTGCCGCAGTACCTGCGCGGCGTGCTCGGCGCCGATGCCCTGGGCACAGGTCTGCGCTCGATCCCGATGGTCGTCGGATTGCTCGTCGGGTTGCGCACCACGATGGCGCTGCTGCCCCGGTTCGGCTCCCGAACGCTCGGGGTGGCCGGCTTTGCGATCGGCGCTGCTGCCTTCGTGCTGGGCTCGAGAGTCACGGTCGAAAGTGGTTATCTGCTGACCGGCGTCTGGACCTTCGGGGTCGGGGCGGGAGTCGGAGCCGCACTCTTCTGCGGACAGAACTGTGCCCTCGGCGTTCTGCCACGCGCCCGGGCGGCCACCGGTTCGGCGGTGATCCAGGCCCTGCGCCAGGTGGGCAGCGTGCTCGGTATCGCGGTGCTGGGAGCGCTGCTCAATGCCGTGTACCGGTCGGGCCTACCGGAAGCTGGGCAGGGCGGTCTGTCCCAGGCTCAGGTGGCTGCCCTGGGGCAGAACGTGACGTCCGGGGTGGCGGAGGCGGCCCGCTCGGGCGCTACCGGCCTCGAGCGAATCGTGCAGTCAGCATTCGTCGGGGGCCTGTCGGCCACCCTGTGGGTCAGTGCCGCAGTGTGTCTCGCCGGGGCGCTGATCGTGTGGGTGGCTCTGCCCGATGACCGGGCAACCAGCCGGAGCGCGGCGGTGCCTGCCGGCCAGCAGGATCAGGAGGCACAATCGGCACATGCCCTCGACGCCACTGCGGACTGATCCTCCGGCCCACGGCGCCCAGCCCGTGACGGGGTTGCGCGAGCGAAAGAAAGCGAAGACGAGGGCCAGCATCCGCAGCCATGCCCTGCACCTTTTCAAGGAGCAGGGCTACGCCGAGACGACGGTCGAGCAGATTGCCGCGGCCGCCGAGGTCTCTCCCAGCACGTTCTTTCGCTACTTCGCGACCAAGGACGAGACCGTGCTCGACGACCTCATCGACGCCGACACCTTTCGAATCATGGTCGCCGCCCCGGTCGAGCTCAACCCCATCGAGGCGATGCAGTACGCCGTCAACCGCACCTTCGCGCGAATGACAGACGAGATGCTCGACCTCGAGATCACCCGCAACGCCCTGATCCAGTCGGTGCCGGAGCTGCGCAAGGGGGTGATGGCCGAGATCAACCGACCCATCGAGCTGCTCACCGAGGCCATCGCGATCCGGCTCGGCCGGCCCACCGACGACCCCGACCTCCGGCTCTACGCCGGAGCCGCAGTGGGCGCCCTCATGACGTTGACGCAGGCCCGCGATGAGCCCAGGGCGGCCATGACCTCACTCGGCGAGCTCATCGGTCGCCTCGACCGGGTGCTGCACCTGCCTCCGGCCTGAGCGACGGTACGCAGGCTCGACGGCACTCCGGCCTCAGGTCGAGGTCGGGGTGGCCTCGCTCGCCGGCTGCTCATCAGGCGACTGAACTGACGACCCGTCCGACGGCGGGGCCTTGTCGGTTCTGGCCCGCTTGTCCTTACGTGACTTCCGGCCACGTCGGTTGTCGTCATCGTGCTCGTCGTCTCGGTCGTCCTCGTCGCTCTTGGCCTGCAGGGAGGCGAGCTCGGGCACCAGCTCGTGGCGCTGGCTGAAGGTGTTCATGATCGCGAGCGCGACGGCGGCCAGCGGGATGCCGATGAGGGCCCCGATCGGGCCGAAGAGGGCGGCGCCCGCGATCACCGAGCCGAGGGCGATGGCGGGGTGGACGTCCATCGTCTTCCGGCTGACCTTGGGGGTGAAGACGTAGTTCTCGATCTGCTGGTAGACGGTCGCGAACAGCACGATCCAGAGGGCGTTGATCGGCTTGCCGATCAGGGCGAACAGGGCCGGCAAGACCACCCCGATGTAGGTGCCGACCGTGGGGATGAACTGCCCCACGATGCCGGCGAAGATGCCCAGCGGCAACCAGAACGGCACGTCGATGAACCAGAAGAAGGCGATGTGGAAGATCGCCGAGAGGGTCGCGAGCACCAGCTTCGAGATGACGTAGCCACCGGTCTTCTCGACCGAGATCTCCCACACAGTCGTGAAGACGCGCTGGTAGCGCTGCGGAAGCCACGACCCGATCGCCTGCCGCAGCTTCGGGCTGTCGGCCGAGAGGTAGAAGGCGAAGACGAGGATGGTGAGGGCGTCGAACACGAAGGTCACGACGGTTCCGAAGACGCCGACGATGCCGCCGCCGTACCGACCGAGCAGCTCGCCGATCTTGTCAGGGGTGACCTCGATGCTCTTCTGGATGGTGGCGAGGTCGAACTTGGTGTGGAAGGTGTCGTTGACCCAGTCGATCGCTGTGCTGATGGTCTGGGGCAGCTGTTTGCCGAGGTCGGAGAGCTGCGCCAGGAACACCGACCCGAACAGCTCGCCGAGACCCGCGAAGAGCACGAGCAGGCCCAACATCGTCAGTCCGGTCGCGAGCCCTCGCTTGACCCCGTGCCGGCTCAGCCACAGCACGACCGGCTCCATGGCGATCGAGAGCAACCAGGCCAGCAGCAGCAGGAACAGGAACGAGCTCGTCGCGCCGAAGACCCAGTTGGCGAACGCGAGCAGCACCACACCCACGAAGAGGATGAAGGTGCTGCGTCGCGCGTTGGCCGACGTGATCGCGATCCACTGCGGGTGGGCCTTGCTCGTCGCGGGGGAGGCCGGGGTGGACCGGTTCTGGGGGCTGCCCGCTGATCCGGCGTCCGACGTCTCGTGGTGCTCTGTGGTCACAGTTGCGAGCCTATGGCGTCGTGGCGTCAGTCCTCGCGGCGCGCGCGGGCGGCCGCGACTCGCGCGGCGCGTTCACGCTCGAGGCGCAGCTTCGGGTCGTTGTTCTCGTCGAGCTGCGCCGGTCCGAAGATGGTCAACCCGATCATCCGGAGGCGGTAGCCGATGCGGTAGCCGATCGACAGGCCCGATTTGCCGAATCCTCGTGCCACCGTGCCACCCCCTGAGGCCACCCAACCGTTACTACCCGAAGTAGCAGACTACCCGGCCGAGCGGCGCGACCATTCCGGGTCGACGATCGAGGGTCGCGCCGGATCGCCTCCGACGGCAGCTCCGTCGCGGTCGGGGTCGTAGGGGGACAACGATCTCACGAGCGCCTCGCGCAGCGGCAGCAGCACGTGCTCGCCGAGGGCGCTCGCGTCGCCGGGGTGGGCGACCATGTCGTGTTGCAGGCTCGCCATCAGCGACTCGACCGTCGCGGTGGAGACGTCGGTCAGCTGGCCGGCGAGCCAGCCGGTGAGGTCGGCCGGCAGCCCCGGCACGGTGACCTGCACCCGGGTCAGCCGAGCAACAGACGCGTACAGCCGCAGCAGCTCGGCGTAGGTGACGCGGTCGGGCCCGGCGATGTCGAGGTGGCCCACCACGTCGGGTCGCGAGGTTGCCTCGGCCAGGAAGTGCACGGCATCCGCGATGGCGATGGGCTGCACGACCGTGTCTCGCATCCAGGTGGGCAGGGCCTGCACGAGCGGGATGCGGTGCGAGATCTGACGGATGATCTCGAAGCTCGTCGAGGCTGCGCCCACGACGACCGCGGCCCGCAGCGACAGGCACGAGGCGCTGGAACCTTCCAGGATCTCTTCCACCTCCAGCCGCGACTCGAGGTGCTCTGACAACCCACCCTCGAGCCCGTCGGGGATGATGCCGGAGAGGTAGACCACCCGGGAAACGCCGGCGCGGTCGACAGCGGCTCGCACGTTCTCGGCCGCTTCCCGGTCGGTCTGGCTGAAGTCGGTGTCACTCATGCCGTGGATGAGGTAGACGACGGCGTCGACGTCGTGCACGGTGGCGACGGCCTGGTGGGGGTCGAGCACGTCCATTCGACGCCACTGCACGTCGGTACCCCACGGGGTGGGCCGAGGTGACTCGCTCGTGTGCGTGCCGACGACCGTGTGGCCCCGACGGAGCAGCTCGGGCACGAGGCGCGAGCCGACGTAGCCCGTCGCGCCGGTAACGAGCACCTTCACCTGATCTCCTTCGAGCGAGCGTTGCTACCAGGAGTCTGCGCCACGCCCACCACCACGGATCAGGCGGTCCTGCCTGAAGCACCCGCGCGGGGTGCCTCGGCGTGCACGGCGGCCGGAACGCAACAACTCACCTGTCCCCGCGCGAACCGGGGGCAGATGAGTGGTTGCGTGGACCCTCAGTCTGCGAAGGCCTCGCGCAGGCTGGCCTCCTGCTCGCTGCTGAGGTTGGTCGCCAGCAGCTCGGGGTCGGCGTGAGCGAAGGCCTCGACCACCCGGTCCTGAACGGCATCCGAGGTCATCACGAAGAGGGCCGAGGTTCCGGGCGTGACCTTCTCGCGAACCTCCTTGATGAAGTGGTCGCTGATCCCGACGTCGGAGAGCGACCCCGCCAGGGCCCCCATGGCGGCGCCCACGGCCATGCCGAGCAGCGGCACGAAGAAGAGCAGCCCGAAGAGCAGACCCCAGAAGCTGCCACCGAGCGCCCCGGCCCCGGTCATGTCGCTGGCCTGGCGGGTCTTCGGCTTCTTCTTGCCTTCCGGCCAGCTCACAACAGCGGCGTCAGAGACCTTGATGAGCTGCTGCTTCGACAGGTCGATCAGGATCCGCTCCGCTGCGTCCGCGCCGTCGGCGGTGTTGAACTTCCAAACGGTCAGGGTTCCCATTGGTCCTCCATACTCGTGATGATGATGAACCCGAACCTAGAAAGCGGACGGGCGTTCCGCCTCACCCGCAACGGGTGAGATCCGACCGATGGGCCGCTCACCCTTTCGGGGTGAGTCGAGCCGTGTCGCCCACGCCGGATGATGCCCAGTGTGAGCTCACCCATCAACCCGATCCTGGCCTTCACCATCGTCATGCTGGTCTGGACAATCAGTGACTACGTGGCGAAGAGGACCAAGTCGCTGCTGTCGTCGCTCTTCGTGGCCTCGATCATCTTCCTGATCGGGTTTCTGACCGGCTTCTTCCCCGAGGACCTCCTCGCCAGCTCGAGCCTGCTCGGTCTCGCGGGGGTCGTGGTCGGCTTCATCATCGTGCACCTCGGCACGATGATCAGCCTCGACGACTTCAAGGCGCAGTGGAAGACGTTCCTCATCGGGGTGTCGACCGTCGTCGGCATCGGGCTGGCCCTGCTGCTGGCCGGGTTCCTCTTCGGCCCGAGGATCAGTGGCAGTGCCGCCGACGGCTTCGCCCAGCGAATCGACTTCGTCGTGGCGGGTACGGGGGCGCTCAGCGGCGGCACCATCTCGGTGCTGATCGTGCAGGAGGCCGCCCTCGGCATCGGCCTCACCAGCATCGCGATCTTCCCCGTGCTCATCGCCGCCCTGCAGGGCCTGGTCGGTTTTCCGATCACCTCGCTGCTGCTGCGGCGAGAGGCCGCCCGCCTCAAGGGTGAGTACCGCGCCGGCAACCTTGCGCCCGTGGAGGTGAAGGACACGGCGGATGCCGGCCCGCGGTCGAAGCTGCCGGCCGCCCTGCTCACGACGCCCGGAACACTGTTCTGCATCGGGATCGTCGTGCTGGTGAGCCTCGGGATCAACAACCTGACCAACGGGGTGCTCAACACCTTCGTCGTGGCCCTGCTCTTCGGTATCGGGCTGCGCACGGCCGGCATCTTCAAACCGTCGGCGCTGGCCGGGATCGACGCGTTCGGGCTGATGATGCTGGCCATCATGATCCTCGTGTTCGCCCCGCTGGCCACCGTCAAGCCCTCCGACGTGGCCGAGCTCGCGTTCCCATTGCTGATCGTGTTCGTCTTCGGGGTGGCCGGCATCGCCATCTTCTCGGCGTTGGTCGGTAAGGTGCTGGGCTACAGCATCCCGATGTCGGTCTCGATCGGGCTGACCTCGCTCTTCGGCTTCCCGGGCACGATGATCCTCTCGCAGGAAGCGGCCAAGGGCGCCGGTGAGTCGCCCGAGGAGGTCGCAGCCATCGAGCACGAGATCCTGCCGAAGATGATCATCGCCGGCTTCGCGACGGTGACGATCACCTCTGTCGTGATCACGAGCATCATCGCCGGACGGATCGGCACCGGCTGACGCCGGTCGAGCCGGGCAGATCGACCCGTTGCGGCCTGGGCCGGTTGTCACCTGCCACGCGGCCCCGCCGGTTTGACAGCCCAGAGAGCAGGATTGCACGCATGACTCGCTGGGCGGTTCGGTGCGTTCTGACAGGCGCGGGTGCGACGCTGTTCTTGACGTTCGGGCTGGGTCTGGCGTCCTCCGAGTTGATGGCGTCGGCTCTGGCCGCGTCCGCGCGGGCCCCTGCGTTCGCAACGATCGTGGACGGGCGGGCCGAGGCGACGCCTCCGCCGACGCCCGCCTCGGGCGCGAAGCAGGCGGACACACCTCCGAGCGGAGTCGCTGATACCGGGCCGGGTCGGACGGGCCCTACCGAACCGGAGGGCTCGGTCACCGGCACCATCGAACCACCCGTCGGCGCGACCAGCGTCGTCGGAACGCCCACAGCAACCGTCGCGACTCCGACCACACTGCCCACCCCGTCGAACACGACCGGATCGTCGGCGACCACGGCGCCGGCGGTCACGCCCACCTCGATCATCCGGCCCGAGACGCCCGCGATCCGGTCGACGCGGAGCGTCTCGGTGCGCTCGCTGGTGATCGCGCTGGTCGTGTTGGTGCTGTCCGGGCTCACCCTCCTTCGACTGACCCGCCGGCATCCGGCATCCACTGAGCCGACATCGGCAACGTCGGCAACAGCCACGAGGGCAGCCACTGAGGGAGCCACGGCGGCGACCGAACGTGGGCGGCAGGACCCACCCCCGACGGCTGACGACGATGTCGGCGACGCGCTGCTGCTGATGATCTCGGCAGGGGAGGCCCTGATCGACTCGGGCTACGACGTCGCCTCGGTGCGCGCGTCGCTGGAGGACATCGCCGCGGTGAACGGTCTGCAGGATGCCGAGATCATCGCCCTACCCACGGCCTTGTTCGTCTCCGCGCAGAGGGGCAGCCAGCCGAGCACCGGCGCGGTGTCCACCGGCGACCGGCGCCTGCGCCTGCACCAGATCGAGGAGCTCGACGAGGTGGTGGGTCTCGCCCGGCGCGGCGAGACCACGCCCCACGAAGCGCGGCAAGCCCTGCTCGATCTGCGCCGGCTCCCGCCCCCGTTCACGCGACCTCAGCAGCTGATCGGCCAGATGCTCTCGTCGATCGCCCTCGCGGTACTCCTCGGTGGTTCGTGGCTCGGAGTGGGGGTCGCTGCCGTGCTGGGCGGACTGGTCGGGGCGTTGTTGCACGTGGGCGGCCGGGTGGAGCCGAAGTTCAGGGTGCTGCTGACGGTTGCCGCCACCTTCAGCGTCGCCACCGCCGTCTTTCTGCTGGCCCGGGCCGGGCTCGACATCGGCATCCTCCCCACGCTGGTGGCGCCGCTCGTCACGCTGCTGCCCGGGGCCCTGCTGACGACCGCGGTGCTCGAGCTGGCGACCGGTCAGATGATCGCCGGCGCGGCCCGGCTCGCCGCCGGAGCGATGCAGCTGCTGCTTCTGGCACTCGGCATCACCACCGCGGCCGCCCTCGTCGGCATCCCGGCGATCGACCTCAGCGAGGCGCGCGTCGGACTCGGGCCGGCTGCCCCGTGGATCGCGGTCGGTGTGTTCGGGGTGGGGATCGTGCTCGGCCAGTGCGCGCGGGCCGGTTCACTCGGGTGGATCCTGCTGGTGCTCTACGTCGCCTACGGGGCGCAGGTCATCGGCGACGCCCTGTTCGGTGGCGTGCTATCGGCCTTCGTCGGGGCGGCGGTCATGACGCCGGTTGCCGTGCTCGTATCGCGCCAGCCCTCCGGCCCACCAACGCTGGTCAGCTTCATGCCCGCCTTCTGGCTCCTGGTCCCTGGCGCGCTCGGCCTCGTAGGGGTGACGACCATCCTCGACGGTGACACGTACGGACTCCGAACGCTGACGACGACGACCACGACGATGGTGGCGATCGCCCTAGGGGTGCTCGTCGGTCTGGCGTTCTCGACGGCCGGGCTCACGGTCAGAACGCGGCGTACCTCGCCGGCCGGACAGTAGCTTCAGCGGCCCATCCAGGCAGCCACCGCGAATCCGACACTGGTGACCGTCACCGACCAGTAGCGCCAGGTGCTCCACCGGTGCTGAGGCGCTCGAGGTCGAGGGCGCTGCTGAACTGCATCGCGGAGCCGGCGGGCCTTCGCCGGTGCGCCCCGCCAGCACGGCGTGGGTGAAGGCCAGGATCAGCAGCGCGAAGAACGGGCGCACGTAGGTGACGACGGCATCCGAGTTCGACGGGTCGTCGTTGTCGCTGGAGCGGGTCGTCTCGTGGTCGAGCGGGAAGAGGATCGACAGCAGAGCGAAACCGGCGGGCAGCCCGGCGATGGTCGATTATCAGTCGGCCGACGCGGCGATGCCGAAGTCGGTTGACCGGAGGCGGCATTCGCTCGTGAGGGTGATCACGCGCCAGCCCTCCTGCTCACCGCTTACACCATTCGCGCCGTGACGGTAACCGAGTGTCGACTGCGGCCTCGTGCGAGCGGTGGCCGCCCGAGCGGCGTCGACGTAGACACGGGGTGCTGCTGCCACAGGAGGGCTCACCGCTCGCTGGGTCGACCGGTCAACGGATGATGAAGACGGCCGCCACCACGAGCCCCACGACCACGAGCGCCCCGAGAACGCCGAGACCGACGTAGAGCCCGATCTTCTGCTCGCGTCCCATGGCCTCCGACCAGCCGGCATCCCTGGCGGCCCCACGGATCAGGTCGCGCCCCTCACCCGCGGTGAAGGTGTAGTCGACCACCTTGCCCACCTCGCCGGTCTCGGCGTCGAGCCCGAGCTCCTGGTGGGAGGAGAACTCATAGACGCGGCCCTTCTGCACGCTCTTGTGGGCGCGCAGGGTCGGCGCCGCTCCGAGCCCGGCGTTCCACTCGACCGTGTTGGCCACGTCGGTGATGGTCATCCGCTGCCTCGGCTCGTCGAGACGCACCTGGTAGGTGTAGACCCGGTCGATGTGGTTGACGCGAAGCAGGGTGACCCACGTCGCGTCGACGATGTCGATCGTCAGGTCGAAGCCGTAGGGCTGGTCGGTGACGACGTAGGGCGAACCTGCCGCGGTCTGGCGCACCTGCGCCACGAGCTCTGCCGATGAGGTCACGTATGCTCCCTGAGTATCGTTCGTCGGTTCGTCGGTTCGTCGGTTCGTCCGTTCGCCTGCGTTCGGTGAGCGAGCCTAGCCGGTCGCTGCCGGCGTCCGCGGTCGCCGGTCGAGGGGCGGATGCCGTGCTGCCGGCCCGGGCGGGCACCTGCTGCTGCCCCCAGCGCCGGCTCTAACCCCCGTGGTGCCGGTGAGGGGCGAGGATGGGGGATGGCTTCCACCACGCAGCACCGCCGGGTCGTGGAGATCGCCTGCGACGAGTCAGGCTCGGAGGGGGAGAAGCTCGTCGGCGGCAGCACCGACGTCTTCGCACACGCGAGCGTCACGATCGACCGGGCCACCGCCCTGGCCTGCATCGACCGGGTTCGGGTCGACGCCCGCTCGCCGGCCAACGAGATCAAGGCGAGCGTCATCCTGCGTCGACAGAACCGGCGGGTGCTCGAGTGGCTGCTCGACCCCACCGGGCCACTGGCGGGTCAGGCCCACGTCCACCTGACCGAGAAGGCCTTCCACCTCACCGTCCTGTTGGTCGAGCAGCTCGACCCGCCCGGTCGCCGGCGGCACACGGCTGCGTCTGCCGTTGCCGAGGGCCTCCACCGAGACGCCGCCGCGGTGGTGGGGCAGCAGCGCTGGGGCTCGGTGCTCGCCGGCTTCAACGATGGCGTGCGGGCCCTGCCCCGCGCTATGCGGTCGGTCGTGCTCGACCCGTTGGTCCCGGCGTTGGCCGCCGCGGTGGGGTTCTGGGGCGGCCAGGGCAAGGACGGGCGGGCGGTCAGTGTCGTGCACGACGTGCAGGCGACCCTCACGCCCGAGCGTCTCCGACACCTGAAGGTGCTCGTCGGCCCGGGTGCCAGTGAACGGCTGAGCGTGCGCTTCGTCGACTCGGTCGACGACCCCCGGGTTCAGGTCGCCGACTTCGTGGCAGGCGCGGCTCGACGAATCGCTTCGGAGGCGCTGGCGGGGCGCGCCGACGTGGGCCTGACCGGGCTGCTGCTGCCCTACGTGGACCGCAGCTCGGTCTGGAGTGACGGCTCGGTCCGGCGCCTGCTCGTACCCTCGGACGAGCCGTGAACCCCTTCCTGCCCTTGACTCACGGCCCTCGGCCGGCAGGCATCACGCGACCTCTTGATGACTGCTGACCTGCTCGGGGCGCAGGCATCACCGCAGGGGTAGCCGGCTGATCCAGTACTGAGCACTGTCGGGCGATGGGGCGCCGAACCGGGCGTTCACGGCGTAGAGATGTCGACCGATGACCGTGGCCGTCGACGGCACATCGAGGCCGGGGTCGCTCAGGTCGCCGATCCAGCTCGCCCTCCAGCCACCCCGCGAGTGGCGCAGGCGCACGGCTGACACCGTCGACCCACCGGTGCCGCGCACGTTGCGACCGGTCCGCACGTCACCCGTGACGATGCGGCCGTCGGCGAGCGAGTCCACGTAGTAGGTGCATCCCGGGCCTGACGCGATCCCTTCCGGCCGGATGCCGTTCGGTAGGGGGACACGGGTCGACGCGGCAGGGGAGGATTCGCCAGGGGTCCGCGCCCGCCGGCGGTGGAGACGGTGAGCGCGGCGACGCCGGCGCTGAACGCAGTGCTCGTCTTCGAACTCACTGTTACTACAGCGCTTTCACGCACGAACACTGCGTTCAGCTGGCTGGGGTGGGCCGCTCAGGGGCTACCGTCGGAGGCGACGAGGGCGTCGCCGAGGCTGGTGCGCCAGTAGAGCACCTCTCTGCCGGAGCGCCGCCGAAGCACGGCCCCCGACGCGAGCAGCACCTTGAGATGGCCGCCCACCGAGCCCAGCGGCATCCGCGTGGTCGCGACGAGGGCCGTGGTGCTGGCGGGGGTCGACAGGGCCCGCAGCAGCGCAGCGCGCGGGGCTCCCACCAGGCGGTCGAGCCCGTCCACGGCGGCGCCGTCGACGCGGGCGAGCGCCCCGGTGACGGGGTAGTACACGGCGTACCGATGGGGGATGTCCCAGCCGACCCAGGTGGAGGTTCCATGGACGGGCACGAAGAGGAGGTCCGCATCACTCTCGATGACCCGCGAGGGCAGGTCGTAGCGGTTGATGCGCAGCTGACCGTCACCGAGCCACTCGCGGTCTCGGCCGAGGTCGCGCAGCACGGCCGCCCACCCGTGCGTGGCGAGCCGGGCCGTACGAGAGACGATGTCGGCTCGCAGGATTCGTTCGCGACGGGCCCAGTCGGTGGCCAGAGTGTGGGTCCACACCCACTCCAGCAGATCGGCGGCGTGGCGGGCCGTACCCGGTCGCCCCAAGATCGTCGGTAGCGGGCCGTGGGTCTGCTCGAGGTCGCGGCGAACCCAGGTGTCGCCGAGGGCGAGCACGTCACCCAGCTCGTCGGGGAAGTCGCGGCCCCGGCCGGTGGGCGGGAGCGAGAGCCAGTCGGCGATCCACCCGGGCCGCCAGCTGTGGTCGAGCACGGCGCGCCGAGCGGGATGCCGATCGAGCATGGCGCGGAACGACTCACCGTGGGCGCCGGTGAAGGCACGGGTCGCCGGGTCGTTAGGCCGCACGAGCTGGCTCAGCGTGGCGCAGGCCTCGATGCGCGGTGAGACCACGAACCGGCTCCGTGCGAGAAGGTCGACCGGGATCTGCCAGGTGCCCATGTTTCGCCTCCACCCGAAACCTTAGACGAGTGGACCCCGGGTCGTCACGATGGGTCGGTGAAGACCTACCGGGAGCTGTTCGCCATCGCGGAGTTCCGGGTGCTGTTCGCAGCCATGTGCCTCAACGTCGGCTCGTTCGCCGTGGCCAGCCTCGCGCTCGGCACGATCACGTACGCGGCCACCGGTTCCCCCATTCTCACGGCCCTGTCGATCTTCGGGGCGCCGCTACTGCGTGTGGTGGGCCAGGCGTTCTTCGGTTCCGGCTCCGACCTCGTGCGGCCACGGCTCGCGCTGGTGCTGACCGCTTCGATCACCATGGTGGCCGACCTCGTGCAGGCGGTGCCGGGACTGCCCTGGGGCTGGCGGTTCGTGCTGCTCGGGCTGCCGCCGCTCATCACGTCGGCGCTCGGAGGGAGCCTGATCGCGCTGATGGCCGACATCGTGCCCACGGACGCCTTCATCCTGGGGCGCGCCACGATCAACATCGCCGTCGGCGTGATGCAGATCGTCGGGTTCGGTGCGGCGGGACTGTTGCTGTTGCACTTCTCGACTGCAGAGCTCTTCCTCGGTTCGGCTGCCGCGCTTGCGATCTCGGTCGTGACGGTACGGCTCGGGCTGAGTGACCACCCCCCGCGAGCGTCGGGGGGTGGCGTGGTGCGCCGCAGCCGCGAGGTGAACCGTCGGCTGCTCGGGTCACCGGTCCTCCGACCGGTGTTCCTGACGCTGTGGGTACCGAACGGTCTCATCGTCGGCTGTGAGGCGCTCTACGTTCCCTTCGCCGGTGACCGGGCCGGCTACCTGTTCGCTGCGTCTGCCGCCGGGATGCTGCTCGGTGACGTGACGGTGGGTCGCTTCGTTCCGGTCGCATTGCGTGACAGGCTGATCGGGCCGTTGCGCATGCTGCTGGCCCTTCCCTACCTCGCCTTTGTCTTCGTGCCCGCTCTGCCGCTCGCCGGCGTGATCGCGTTCGTCGCCTCGGTTGGCTACGCGGCCAGCCTGCCGTTGCAGGAACGGTTGATCGACCACACCGAGGGTCAGGTACGCGGCCAGGTGTTCGGGCTGAACAGCACCGGTCTCATGGTGGGCCAAGGGCTCGGTGCTCTTCTCGGCGGCACGGTGGCCAGCATGCTCGGTGTGGGGGTGACGGCGGCGGCTCACGCCATGGTCGTCATGGCGATCGCGTCGTTGACCGTGTCAGTGGCCGTGACCCGGAGCCTGCGCCGCTCGCGCCCGTCGGTCGAGGTTGTGATGCGTCCGCCGTCGTGATCACCGCAAGTCAGGCGCCCCCACCCAAGTCGAGTGGCCACTTTCGTACAGTCGAGTGGCCAGCTTGACGGTGGTCAGGTCACTTCCGCGGTTACGGCGGCGGCATGGATCTGATCCGGCCTCGCTCGGCGAGGTCTCGCTTCCGACATGCTTACCCACCTCACCTGTCGGTGGGCTCAGGTCACGAGGCGTCGGGCTTCTGGTCGTAGCTGTCGACGCGCCATGAGCCATCGACCAGGCTCAGCTGGTTCCAGCAGGCCGTGCGCTGCCCGACCTCACCGAGGCTGGGGTCGAAAGCGCGGAGCAGCGGACGGTTGATCGCGTCATGAGACACGAGCACGATCGGCCCGTTGTCGGCCTCTTCGACCAGTTCGAGAAACGCCGCCTTCGCCCGGGCGAAGACCTCCGACGCCGGCTCGACGCCGGGGGCCTCGTCGATGCTGCCGAACTGGTGCTCGACGTCGGTCTTGACCTTCCCGGTCCACGGGCCGTAGTCGCGGTCGTTCAGCCGTGCGTCGACTTTCGCCTCGACTCCCGCGCGTCGCGCGATCACCGCTGCGGTGGCGACGGCCCGTTGCAGGGGGCTCGAGAAGACGACCGTCGGTCGCCTGTCGGCGAGAACCGCACCGAGGCGCTCTGCCTCTGCGAGGCCTTCGTCGTCGAGTGGCGGGTCGCTGAGCCCACGCAGTCGACCTCCCACATTCAGCGCCGTCTGTCCGTGCCGCGCCAAGTACACCCGCGTGACCCTTGCCATGAGCCGTCCTCCGTTCGTCTGCGGTGTTCTCTTCCATGGACTCGCACCGAGCCCTCGCACCAAGCCCTCGCACCAGATCGACGTGTACTGCGATGCCGGTGACAACAATCCCCGTGGCCGGCAGTGCCCGACTGGTTTGATCCGAGTAGCCGTGTCATGAGGTGGCGGCGTTGGCGATGAGCGCGGCCCGGCCCATGGTCGGGCCGTGGGTCGTGTTCAGTCCCAGGGGGCGTGACTCTCCCAGTCGATGACTTCGAGAGGGACGACGAGCACCGGCCGGTGTTGGTGGTGGGTGAGCTGCACGGAGATTGACTCCCTGACGAAGTCGCGGATGTGGTGGTGGTGGCCCAGGTGGGTGGCCACGACGAAGGCCGCGGCGTCGACGGCGCGGGCCAGGTGGGTCAGGGACCGGTCGACCCGGCCAGCGAGGTAGCGAAACTCCCACGCCTGGTTCTGGCCGTGCATGGCGACCTCGACCTCGGTGGTGAGAGTGGCGGCCAGGTCTTCCCAGTCCTCGTCGGCGTCGGGGTCGATGGAGGCATGGCTGACGGTGCCGTCGGGGAACTCGTCGATGGTGTAGCGGGAGGAGTCCACGTAGGCGAAGTAGAGGGTGGGGGCGCCGGTGGCGTGAGCGAGGGAGACGGCGGTGGCGGCGACGAGGTGCGGTTGTCCGGGTGTGACGGAGACGACCAAAGGGTGGCCGGCGAACTCGGTCAGTCGCGAGGGGTGCGGTTGTGGTGGGGTGTGGTGGTGGGCCATCGGTGTACTCCCTCCGGTTGCGGACGCGCGAAAGGTCCTGCTCGTCCAGCACGAGTCAGGAACCATCAGCCGCAGGTGGCGGTTGGGTGGGCGAGGTTCTCACGCCCTGACGGCATCCATCGCCATCTTCGACACTAGCGCCAGAGACCGCCATCGGGCCAGAGCCGCGATCACGGCGGCCGGTAGCGGCTGCTGGAGTGGGGGCCACCGACCACGAGGTGTCAGGTTCTGCAGGCTCACGTGCTGTCGTGGAAGACGGCTTGGTAGATGTCTTCGCCGTAGCTGGTGGGTAGGGGCGGGGCGGGCAGGAGCTCGAAGGACCGGCTGGCGTCGTCGGCGCGTTCGGCGCGAAGGAACACGGTTTGGTCGTCGTTCTCGGTGTCGTTCTTCTGCTGGTAGCGGTGGGCCAGGTCGTACAGGTGGGTCACGATCGCCACCCGGATGCCGCACTCACGCAGGGTGTCGATGATCTCGGCGGCGATGTCGGAGCCTTCGCGTTCGTTGGTGGCGCCGAACGACTCGTTGCACAGCAGGACGGCGCCGGGGCGGATCTGGTCGATGATGCGGCTCATCCGGGCCAGCTCTTCGTCGAACTTGCCGCTGCTCATGCTGGCGTCCTCTTCCCTGCGGAAATGGGCGAACACGCCGTCGGCCAGGGGCGCGGTGAACTGCTCGGCGGGCACGAAGAGCCCGGCTCGCTGCAGCAGGTAAGCCAGGCCGAGGCTGCGCAGGAAGGTCGACTTACCGCCCTGGTTCGCGCCGGTGATGACCACCAAGGTGGCCGCGTCGGCGTCGAGGTCGTTTCCCACCACCGGCTGGTTGGTGCGCAGCGCGAGTCCGGGGTCGTAGAGGCCCCTCGCGGTGAGCCCCGCCGCACCGGTGGGCGCGGTGGTGGGGAGCACAGAGGTTGGGAGCACAGTGGTTGGGAGCACGGTGGGGGCCCCGAGCGCGTTCAGTCGCTCGCGCAGGTTCAGGGCGGCGACGTAGAAGCCGACCTCGGTACGCAGCGCCGAGAAGTAGGACAGCACGTGGTCAGCGGCTTGAGCGAGATCGGGGGCGACGATGTCGAGGCCGCGGTCGCGCAGCCGCCCCAGGGCGTTGAAGCTGGACTGGTCCCGGTCGGGGATGGTGAACGCGTGAGTGGGTTTCTTCAGGATCGACTTGGTGAACAGGCCGGTCCGGTTCGCCGGGTTGGGCTCGCGCAGCACGTAGCCCGTGCCTTGGTTCCCCGACCCGAGGCGGGCGGAGAGGATGAACCCGTCGCGGAAGTGCAAGGTGGTCAGGTGCTGCTCGATCTCGGCGAAGTAGTCATCGCCGAGCTGGTCACGCAGCTCGGTGAAGAAGCGAGTGAACCCTTCGGAGTGGAAGCCACCGGCCTGGGCCTCGCTCAGCCCGCGTAGCTCGCGCAACCGGTCGAGGACCATCTCGATGATCTCGACGGACCGGCTCAGCAGCCCTTCACCGTGGTCGCTGAAGAAGCCGTGTGAGATGGTGCGCTCACCCTCGAGGGCGGCGCAGGCGGTCGCGTACAGGTGGCGGATCACCTCGGGGTGGGCCAGAGCATCGGTGAGCACGTGCTGGCGGTAGGTGACCTCCTCGGGGGTGAGCGGGTCGGCAAGGGTGATCTGGCGCACGGCGAGCAGCAGGATCTCATCCTCCCCGGCCATCGCGTTCCACACGGTGGCCAGGTCGAGGTCGGCGACCAGTTCCTCGGTGACCGGGTCGGCGTGCCAGGCGAGCAGCTCGAGGGCCGAGCGGCGGTTGCGGGGGAGAGAGACCGGGGTGACGTCCCGGTCGGCGAAGAGCAGCCGCGCTTTCATGAGCTCACCCGCCGGGTGAGCTGGTCGCGGGTCAGGCCGTACTTGTCCGCGATGGCGCGCGCGAAGGCTCGACCGTCGGCGGCCCGTCTAGTCACCTTGAAGGTCCGGATCGCGGGGTCCTTCGGGTCGACGGAGCTGACCATGCTCACGGTGGTCTCATCGAAACTCGCGAGCTCGTCGAGGAAGGTGACGCACACCCCGAGGGCCCCCAGGTCGCTGATCCGCTGGAGCATGGCCCGGGAGAGGAACAACGCATCCTGGACGGTCGTCGAGCTGAACATCTCGTTCATCACAATCAGGCTCGAGGGAGTGGCTCGCGCGAAGTCATCGGCGAAACGCTGCAGCTCCTCCTGGAGCTTGCCGGCCATCGCGGCCAGGTCCTCGCGCCGCTCGAAGTGGGTGTAGATCGCATCAGGCAGGAACAGCCGCACGTGGTGCCCGGGCACCGGGACACCGAGCGCAGCGAGGTGATGCAGCTGACCGACGGTGCGGGCCGTGGTCGTCTTACCACCGTTGTTCGGCCCGGTGATCACCAGGATCCGCTCGGCACCGGTCAGCGACAGGTCGTTGGTAACCACTGACTTCCCGGCGGCTACGAGCTGGCTCGCGAGGGCCAGGTCGAAGGTGTCACCGGCGTTCTCGTGCCGGTCCTCGGTGCTGACCGCCGGCAGTTCGAAAGACAGACCGGCTTCGCGCAACGACCCGATGAGGTCGAGGTAGGCCAGGTAGAACTGGACCTCGCGGTCGAACGCAGCAACGAGGGGGTCGATGAACGAGGCGTGCTCGCGGGTGAAGCGCTCCAGGGTGGCGAACGTGTCGGGAAAGACCAGGGCCACCTGGTCAAGGATCCGGGCCTCGACCGGGTCCAGGCCCCCACCCGTGCCGCCGGGCTCGGTCACGGCCTCGGCCGGGTGCTGCTCGAAGCGGGCGAAGGTGCGGGCTACCTCCAGGCTGTAGTTGCGTTCCTCGTCGTAGGCTCCGACGGTGACCCGGGCGCCGTGCAGCCATACGTCGTAACGAATCTCGTTAAGACCGGCCAGGGCCCGGTCGGCCTCTTGCCGCATCCGCACGTACCGCTCCGAGGTCGTGTAGGCACGGGCCGCCGCCAGCATCCCGCGTAGCCCCCGAGAGTCGGGGCCGGCACCAGCCAGGTCAGTCACCAGCCGGGCCACCGTGTCGGCGTACACCAGTGCTGCGTCCAGAAACCAGCGGGCCTTCTCATACCGGTGGTAGCGGTCACCCGCTCTGGCGAGCCGGTCACGGACCTGCACCATCCCCACCGCGAACCCGGTGACCGATCCCAGCACGTCCTCGCGCCCCAGGTCGCGGAAGACCTCATGGCGGTACGCGACCAGGTCGACGTTCGTGAGCGGGAATCGGAAGTAGCCCTCCAGCCGGTACCCACCACGACCAGCCACCAACGAAGCCAACACCTGATCAAGGTTCAGGTCGCCAAAATACTGCGGGTCTGGGATGTCGGCGAGGTGGGCCGGGGCGTCCTGACCATTGAACAAGACACTCCGGAACGGACGCTCCACCTGACGTCCGGCGTCGGCTACCGATGGGGCGCAAGGGCGGCTGGTGTGGATGAGGGTCTCCGCGGACTCAGTCATCAGCGGCCACCTCTTCATTGCGAATCGACAATCGCTCCAGCCGAGCCCGGTTGTAGGCGATCTGGCGTTCGGACACGCGGACTCCTAGACGGATCAACGTCGTAGGAGCCATTAGCGAATGCGGTTCGGGGCTGTCACGACCCGGGTGGGGTTCCATCACCTCCTTCCAGTGAACCCCGACCGTGATCGCTCGTCAAGGCCTGTGCAGCGGTGAACGATAGGGTCGGATGAGCACTCCTTTCCCGCGAGGCGCGCTCCCCAGTCGTCCTGGCCGTGAACAGAGCACTCCCATGTATCGGTGCCGGCATGAGGGCAGGAGCCCGGAGGGCCTGGCCATAGAGAAAACCCTCGGTGGAGGAAGCGAGGAAGATCACGGTGTCGATGGCGCACGAAGGAGTAGCCCTGAGTGCCAATGGTTTTGGCCAGCTGCCGAGACTGAACGAGCTTGAAGGATTGGGACGATGATACGCCCACGGGGGTATTCAGTGTCGTGTCGTCGAAGCAGTAGGGGCTCCCGACGGCGCTCGTTCGGCTACGCCAACGTGATGCGTAAGGTGCCGGCCAACGTGATGGGCACCAGATCCGAACTGCGCGTCAACGACCTGAGCACCAGGTCGACCGGTGACCCGCTACCGGCATCTGCAGCTGGCAAGACACCCGAAGCGTCATCGCCTTCGCCGACGGCAACCAAGGCGACGCTGTCAGGGGTGCGGCGGGCCCGACGTCATCACCGAGCCGGGTCCGAGCGAGGTAGCTGAACCCGGGCTGGGCTACCGCGTCGATGTCGTGGAGGTCATCGGACGCTACGTCTACCTGTCGCTCGCCGCCGCGCTGTCTGCCGTGGTCACCCAGATGAAGGGATGGCAGTCGAGCCCGTCTGGACGCCTACGTGGCCTACATCCTCATCGGCTGCATCGCCTTCGTCGCCGTTCTGGCCGTCGCCGTTGGCACGGTCTGATCTCGACAGCCCGCAGACTACGGAAACGAGATCGAGCAAGATGAACCCACCCTTCGTCACAGCATGGCGGCCGACCAGTCATCTCACCGCGCCGACCATCCCGACGAACACGCTCACCCGCGCCACGCCCCCAACGTCAGCAATCTGTTGAGGGTGCCGTGCCTCGAGGGAGCACGCCGCGAGAGCCGGCGGTCGACGTGAACGTTCGCCGGCTCCTGCTCGACGTCGACAAAGGCGTCACCCGTTCAGACCTGCTCGATCTCGCCCACGCGATCAGCCTGTTTCTGGCGTGAAGGCGATCAACATTTCTGCCCGGCTGTCGAAAAGACCGGCGCGGCGCTGCACAGCATCGACGAGATCGTTGCGGGACCGGCTCATCGACCGAGTACCGCGCGTTCGGTGAACGGATACCGGTGAGCGTCGGTCCACGCAACTGGCGCAGGCGGCTGCTGCTCCCGCTGTCGCTGGGGATCGCCGACGGAATCCTCAATGCCCTGACGCTCGCCTCGGCCGCGGTTCTGCACGGGCGCGGCCTCGACGCCGGGCTCGCTACCCGAGTAGGCATGGTTGCGTTCGTCTCCGCGATCTTCACCGTTGGCCAGCCAGGCTATGACGGTTGCGTCGTCGATGGTCTCGCGGCGACCTGGGGATGACGCGGTTCGCGGCCGTGTGCCGAGGCCGCAGTGCGTCCGTCTTGGTGATCATCCGCTCGGCACCCCCACCCCAAGTCGAGTGGCCACTTTCGTACAGTCCAGTGGCCAGTTTCGTTCACAGTCAGTCGGTTTCGTGGGTGGGGCAGTGTCGGTGGTGGCTCTAGAGTTTGAGTCATGGACAACGATGGTTCGCTTCTCGAGAGGCTTCGGCAGCAGCTGGCCGACCTCGAGTCGAGCCAGCGCGGACGTGGTGGGGCCGCGACGGCTGGGTTCTGGTCGACCCCCAGCCCGGATGCCGCGCAGCCGGCTGCCTCGGATGCCGCTGAGCCCAGTGCCAGGCACGATGAGAACCACGGGAAAGGCGCGGCCGGCGCGAGGGCGAGCGACGCGAGGGCGGACGCTGATGATCCGACGGCCGCCGGGTCCACCAGGTCGGGTGGGTCTGGTGGGGTTCCGTTGCCCTTCACCCTGGACTGGGGCACGTTCACGGCGGTTCGAGGGCGGTTGGCGCCCACGTTCGCGTTCGCGGCCGGGATCACCGCGGTACGCGGGCTGAACACCACCAGTCTCGAGGAAGCTGATCTGATCACCTCGGCCACACAGCTGGGGCAGCTTCAGCAGCACCGCGAGGTCGCCCTGCTGCGGATCGTCACAGAGATGGACGCCCGCGGTGTCGCTTCCCCGGGTGGCCTGTCGCGCCTCGACTGGTTGCGTCAGGTCGACCCCACGTTGACCGCCAGCGCCGCGAAAGCGATCGTGACGTGCGCGGCCGCGTTCAACCAGCCACGCTGGGCCCAGCTACGCGACGCGGTCACCGGCGAGACCAACACCACGAGTAGCAGCACCGACATCACGGATAGCGGCACCGACACCACCGACGGCACCGACCGTATTGATGACATCGACGGAACGGACGGCGACGACGGAACAGACGGCAGCGGTCGCCGCTACAGCTCCGCTGACCCTCACGCGGAGCGGGTGACCGTGGGTAAGGCGGCGCAGGTCATCGACTTCTTTCATCGGTTGAAGCCGGTCGCGGACCCGGACGACCTCGACCACGCCGTCACCCACCTCACCGAGCAGGCGCCTGGGTTGCGGTGGGAACAGCTCGGCAAGCTCGCCCGCGAGCTCGTCGACCAAGTCCGGCCCCCGAAAGACGCCGACGACCACGACCAGAAACGCCGGGAAGGGCGGGGGTTGTGGTTCACCGGCCCCAACGCGGCCGGGATGGTCGGGATGACCGGCACCCTGGACCCCGAAGGCGCCGCGACGCTTCAAGCCGCCATCGACCCCCTATCCGCACCGTGCCCGCTCATTGATGAGGCCGGGGTGCGGATCGAGGACGACCCCAGAGCTCCGCACCAGCGCCGGATGGACGCCCTGCTCGACCTCGTCGCCCGCGGCGTCTCATCACCCGGTGACGCGCCCAGTACGGACAAGGCGAAGATCGTGGTCACGATGAACTTCGAGGCCCTGCGCGAGTTCGTCGCGAACGGTTGCCCACCCCACTGGGCCACCAGTCGTGGCAGCGGCGGCAAGGGCACGCCCGGTGCGGCGGGCAAGAGCGGGAGCGGGGGCGGGTCGTGCTTGAGCGGGGACGTGCTCAGCGCCGCGATGGTGCGCCGGTTGGCGTGCGACGCCGCGATCATCCCCGTCATCCTGGGCTCCGACTCCCAACCGTTGGACGTGGGCCGGGAGGAACGGCTCGTCACCCGCGCGATGCGCACCGCGCTGTGGCTTCGCGACAAGGGGTGTTCCTTCCCGGGGTGTTCGACTCCGGCGCAGTGGACCGACGCGCACCACGTCAAGCACTGGCTCCACGGCGGCACCACCTGCCTGGGCAACCTGGCCCTGTTGTGCCGGCGACACCACGTCTACGTCCATGAGAAGGACCTCACCGCGACCATCACCAACAAAGGTGTCACCTGGCACACCTGGCAACACTGGCGTACCACCGTGGGCAGCGACCCACCACCAACGGCACCGCCCATCGCTGACGTCAGGCCAACCGACCGCTTAGCGGCAGACCCGACACCCGCCGGGCCGGGATGATCCCCCGCGCTCTGAAGGCGAGGCTCGGGGTGGTCCGGTCAACCCAAGACCCTCACCTCAGATTCGGGTCAGGTCAGTACGAGCACCGCAGCGATGCTGAACATCACCAAGGCGATAGCGACGTCGAGTAGTCGCCACGTCAGGGGCTTGGCGAAGAGTGGCGCGAGAAGTCGGGCTCCGTAGCCGAGGCCGGTGAACCACAGAACGCTCGCCGTGATTGCGCCTACCGCGAACCACCATCGGCCCGAGCCCGGATGCTGGTTGGCCAGGGAGCCGACCAGCAGCACCGTGTCGAGATAGACATGCGGGTTGAGCCAGGTCAGCGCGAGCACGGTGGTGAGCACGCCGCGCCGCGGCGGCGCCTCCCCGGTTACAGCGAGGGACTGGGGATGGCGAGCGTTCCGCAGGCAGGTGAGGCCGTAACCGACCAGGTACGCGGCCCCGAGCCAGCGCACCCAGGTGAGCAGGCTCGGGTGCGTCGAGACGACGCTGCCGACCCCGAGCACGCCGGCCAGAACGAGCACGGCATCCGAGAGGGCGCACACCAGCACGACCACTCCGACGTGGTGGCGGGCCAGGCCGGTGCGCAGCACGAAGGCGTTCTGGGCACCGATGGCCACGATGAGCGTGAGCATCGTGAGAAAGCCGGTGAGCAGCGTGGGCACCGTCCGACCGTAGGAGTACGCGTGACACTGCGGAAGTGCGGGTCCATCGCTGGCGGAAGCGCACACCGAATCGGTAGACGACGAAAGCGCGAAGACGTCAACCACCGAGGTACCGATGGCAGGTGCGGTTCACCGTGGCCGACTCACACGACAGCCGTCATACCGCCGTCCACGTAGAGCACCTGGCCGTTGACGAAGTCTGAGGCGGCGGAAGCGAAGAAGACCACGGCGCCGAGCATGTCGTCGACTCGACCCCAGCGGCCGGCAGGCGTGCGATCCGCGACCCAGGCGGTGAACTGTTCGTCAGCCACCAGCGCTGCGGTGAGCTCTGTCGAGAAGTAGCCAGGGGCAATGGCATTCGTCTGGATGCCGTATGGCGCCAGGTCGGCGCACATCCCCTTGGTGAGCATGACGATGCCGCCCTTGGTCGCGCTGTAGGGCGTGACCCCGGGCCTCGCCAGCTGGCTCTGAACGGAACCGATGTTGATGATCTTGCCGGAGCCTCGTGCCGCCATGCCGCGCCCGACCTGCTGGCCCACCAGAAAGGCGCTGGTGAGGTTGGTCGCCACCAGATCGTCCCAGTCAGCCTTTGTGGCTTCGAGAAACGGGGAACGACGCTGCATGCCAACGTTGTTCACCAAGACGTCGATCCCGCCCCAGTGTTGCTCGATCTCGACCAGGCCGCCCTCGATCGCGCTCGGATCAGTGACGTCGAACGTGGCCACTCGGGTCTCGCCGCCGGTTGAACGGTGCAGGGTCGAGGCCGCCTCTTCGGCACTGGAGCGGTCTCGGCCATGGACGACGACGCGGGCCCCGGCTTCCAGCAGGCCTCGTGCCAGCGCCATACCGATCCCGCGGCTGGAGCCGGTGACCAGCGCTGTTCGTCCGGTCAGGTCAAAGAGCGTCACCGCAACCACCTCCGGTTCGCGTGGCACCGCCGATGTTGACGAGCCTCGGAATCACACGCATCAGTACATCAGGCTCGGAGGGTGATGAAGCAGACGCCGAACCGAGGAGGTCGAGCTCCGCTTGCTCGAACGCCGTGGGTCGGGCTCTGGCGGGCCGGATTGGCCAATAGGGGCTAAGGCGCTGGGCGCAAGAGGTAGATCGTGACTCCGGCGTCGCGGAAGACCGGCTGGGCCAAGGAGGCCAGGGCCGGTGACACGGGGCCGGCGGTCGCGTCGGCGAACAGCACTCTGACACCGGCTGCGTAGAGTCGGGCCAGGATGTCGGCCGTCGGTGCGGTGAAGGCGGCGTCGTTGAGGCGCAGCCGCGCCGGGTCGAAGAACGGCACGCGAGTGTAGTTGACGTGCCGGGTGCCGGTGAGGCGCTTCGCCGCCGCCTGGGCCTGGTCGGTGTAGCCCCACGACTCGACATAGGCCTGCCGCTCACCGAGCCCGGTGACCCAGAAGGCGCGCGAGTCGCATCCAGGGCGGGTAGGGCCCGAGGAGCAGTGAACGTTGGTGGCGATCAAGGTTGCGGCGGGGGTGTGCTCTCGTAGCCAGGTGGTGCCCGCGATCTGGGCGGCGGACAGCTGGCTCGGCCCTGGCAGACGCATGGTGGCCACAACGCTTCGTCCGCTGTCGACGGCACTGGGCACCAAGATCGCAGCCAGCACCGCGGCCACCACTGCGGTGCGCGACCAGGGGGGCGTCGACGGACACGTAGGAAGGCGACGGCGAGCACGGCGCAAGCAGCGAGCACCGAAAGCGCGAGTGCGAGGCGCGTGATACCGGTCTGAGGGCCCTGCTGCGTTCCACCGGCCAGCGCGACCGCGGCCCAGCCGGCCAACCCCGCGACAACGCCCAGTGCCACCGCGCCTGCGGTCACCGCAACGGACCGTGCCTCGCGACGTACGGCGTGCGCAGCACCCCAGGCGGTGAGAACCGCGACGATCGGCATCACCCCGCGCATGAAGTAGAGCTGCGAACCCCCCGGATGGTGTACCACCATCAGTGCGCCGAAGCCCGCGAGGACGCACCCTGCCAGCAACACGGCCCGCGGATCGTGGCGCAGCGGCCACGCGAGCAGGACCCCCGCGAACTGCACGGCAATCAGGAGCCCGATGATCCCCGCGAGGCTCAGCAGGAGCGGTGTGCCGATCACACCCGCGCGCTCCAGAGCTGTCGCGTGCTGGAGGGCGGTGGTCTGGTCGACCGCGGTCAGGAAGCCGAGGGTGGAGCCTGCGCTACCCCCCGCCAGCAGCCGCGACGCAGGCAGCAGCACCAGTGCCACCAAGGCGGTCGCCGCGAGCGTCGGCGCCAGCGACCTCGTGGGATCGGTTCGGCGTCGCCACCACGACACCACAAGCACCAGAAGCAGGCCCGCAAGGACCGTCGGTAAGATCGAGGACTTCGAGCCAGCGGACAGCATGGCGAACAGCATCAGCAGGATCCATTCGCCGCGACGGACCGCGCCCCCGTTCGGGGCGGCCACGATCCCGGCGAGAGTGCCAATCAGAACCAGCAGCCCAGGCAGGCCGAAGATCTGTGACGGGGACTGCGGAATAAGCGACTCCGCACCGACGGCCGCGATCCACCGCACCGGGGCCAGCGCTGACGGCACGACGACGAGTGCGACCGCGAGCACCCCGGCCCACGGTGCTGCCGCGAGTCGAGCGGCGAGGAGGTAGGTGAGAACGATGATTGCCGCGTAAACGGGCAGGTACCAGAGGCGTGCCCCGACCACCAGGACGTCAACCCCACTGACGAGGGCGTCCGCCGCCATGTGGGCGTTCGCAAACCAGTGGTACGACAGCGGTTCACCGGCAACTTGCGGGACCTCCGGCGGGGCAGAGTGCCGAGCCTCGGCGCTGATCGACAGGTGCCAGTAGAGATCCTGGTACCACCGGCCGCGGCCGGGCGGCAGGGGCGTGCGGTCCAACACCGTCGCCCACAGCCAGGCGATCGCCGTGAGGTAGGCGGCGCACAGTGACCAGGCCGCAGCGGCCGGGACACGCTCGGAGTAGGTGGGTGCTCGCAATCGGGCACGCAGTCGGTGTGAGATGGCACCGGCCGTGACGAAAAGCAGCGGGTAGAGCGCAAGCCAGTGGCCGGCACCGGGACCGCCCACCCCCACGAACATGGCCCACGCGGTCAGCTGCAGTCCGAGACCGACGACGAAGCCGGTCGCCACCTCACCGAGGAGCGACGATGGGTGCGGTCGAGCCCACCTGGTCACCACCAGGCCAGGCAGCAGCACCGACCAGGCGGTGCCGACGGCGAAACGGGTGACATCTGCGGCGGAGACGCCGGTGGAAAGAGCGAGAACGACCGAACCGGTCAGCGCCGTCGTTGCGGGTGCCCATCGGGCTGCTCGCGCACCCCGGCGACCCAGCAGGCTTGGCGTCGGCCCGACCCTTGCGGAAAAGGGTGCCACCCTCACGTTGCGATCCTTTGCGGTCTCTCGCGCAGTAGACCTCCTACATCTCCACTCATCTGATGCATGACCATGAGGTGGGACGGCATCGTCGGTGGTTGCCGTTCTTCACGTTCGCTGAGCTCGAACCGCACGTAGCGGTTTTCAACGTCATCGCCGCAGCTCGTGATGACGTCAACGTTGCGAGCGTCCCGGCACAAGTCCCATGCCCGAGGCAGAGGCGGCAGCCGAGGAAGCGCGCCTCGTGAACGAACATGGGCGCTACTGTGACACGCCGCTGGACCCTAGGAGGCAACCCTGTCGGTGAAAGGCGGCTCGGCTGGGGCCCCGAAACGCCGCACCGGTTGAGAGTGGCTCATCACCCTGAGCGCGTTCACATCTCACCGACACGACACGCACGTGGTCGACAAGCGCCGCCCCACGAATCCGTCGCTGCCGGCACCGATGAGGCAAGGGCCCCTCCGTACGCATCGGCCGCCAGCGGTCGGTGTCACGGCCCTGACGTTGGCCGCTCGGCATACGCGAGGCAGTATCTGCCTGTCTTGGGTATCGACTAGACGTCCCAAGAGTCGGCTATCGCCCGATGAACAGCATTGGCGGGCTTAAAGGCGGTAGGAACTTAAAGTTCGTGGAGACGTACCCCAGCGCTGCTGGCCCCGGGGTGTTGGCTGACCCGAGCAGGTGGAGGGTACGCGGAGGGTATGCGGCGGATCTACCGGCCGGAACCCCATCGCCGTTGCCGCCCTGCGCGACCGGGCTCGACACCTTCTGGAGCCGAGCACTCCCCGACTACGAAGCAGTGGTCTACCAGGCCGGTCACAACACGACGATCGTCGAGACGGCAGAGGACGAGACACCCGACCGCGGTCGGCCCCGCGAAGACCAGACACGCTCACTTCCGGCGAGGGTTGCGGCGCGCGATGGCGCCCGAGAGCACCGTGGCGAACCCGCACCAGGCCGCGTAGGGCAGCAGGGCCGCGCCGGCCAGCGGTTCGCGCTTCGCCGAGCGGCGAGCCAGGTCGACCGAGCTGAGGGTGAGCGCGGCGCACTCGAGGGTCGCGAGCGCGGGTCGCTTCGAGCGCCAGAACAGCCAGCTCCACGCTGCGTTGAGCACGAGGTTGCCGCCGACCGCGCGCAGGTAGGCCGAGCGCTTCTCGGGGGAGTCGTCGCGGTCGAGCGAGGTCAGGGTGGCCGCCGTGCTCACAGCCAGGTCGGCGTAGAGCGCCGTCCACACCACCGGGAAGGCGATCGTGGGCGGTTGCCAGTCGGGCAGGTCGAGACCCTTGTACCAGTTCGACTCGGGCTTGGTGGCAAGGGCTCCGACCACGGCGCACGCGGCCACCGCGGCCCCGGCGACGAGCAGGTTGCGCGGCAGGGTGTCGGGGGTGGCACCCTTCATCGCTTCGGCGACGGCGTCGTCGAAGGAGGTGAACTTCCCTTCGTGCGGCACGTACTGCAGCAGGTCGTTCTCCTTGACGACCACCTCGTGCACGAGGCTGCCGACCAGGGGTTTGGCCAGGCCGGGGGAGATCGGCGTGACGAGCCCGACCCAGTGGCTGGCGAGGCGCGGCGTGAGCACCGGCACGGTCACCATCACGGGTGGCCGGTGCCCGACGACCTTGGCGAACCGCTGGATCATCTCGCGATAGGTGAGCACCTCGTCGGCGCCGATGTCGAAGGTGCGGTTGACGTCATCCGGCAGATCGCCCGCGCCGGCGAGCAGCGTCGTCACGTCGTCGACGGCGATCGGCTGGATACGGTTGTCGAGCCACTTCGGGGCCACCATGGCCGGCAGCCGCGACGTGAGGTAGCGCAGCATGTCGAAGGAGGCGGAGCCGTCGCCGAGCACGACGGCCGCCTGCAGCACGGCGGTCGGCACCTTCGAGCCGAGGAAGGTGCGGCCGACCTCGACGCGCGAGGCCAGGTGGGGTGAGAGCAGCTCGTGGTCGGGGTGGATGCCGCCGAGGTAGACGATGCGCCGCACGCCCTGCTGCTCGGCGGCGTCGGCGAACGCCTGGGCCGCCTCGCGGTCACGCCGGGCGAAGTCGGGCTGGTCGTCCATCGAGTGCACGAGGTACCAGGCGGACCGGATCCCCTGTAGAGCCCGCCGCATGTCGTCGGCCGAGCCGACATCGCCTTCGACGACGTCGACGTGACCGCGCCACGGCTTGTCGTTGAGCGAGTCGGCGTGCCGGGTCAGCACCCGAACCGACCAACCGGCATTCAGCAGCTTCGGCACGAGGTGCCCGCCGATGTAGCCGGAGGCGCCGGTCACCAGGGCGGTGCGGTCGGGGTCGTCGGTGGGGGTAGGGGTCATGCGGTTCACCTCGCGAGGGAGAGGACGGGGGGCAGGAGCAGGAGCATGCCGATCGACCACGTGACGTGCGTGATCATCGGGCCGAGGAAGCCCCCGGTGACGCGGCGTTGCAGGGCGGTGACGAGACCGATCAGGGCGGCGGCGAGCACGAGCAGCGGGATGCCGCTGCCGACCGTCGTCAGGGCGTAGAGCACCGTCGTGACCACGACCTGGTATCGCGGAAGAGCCGCGTAGAGAGCGCCGCGGAAGAACAGCTCCTCGGCGAGGCCGTTGATGAAGGTGATGGCGAGCACGACCGCGAACGAGCCGACCCGCGCATAGTCGAGCAGGTCCTCGACGGGCTCACGCAGGAAGGGAACCTGAGCGACGGCGAGGGCGCCGAGCGTGAAGATGGCGAGTAGAAGCAGGCCCAGCGCGAGGGACTGGACAATGGGGCGGGCCTCGCGGTCGCCGCGCCGCGTGCGGCCCATCCCGGCGTGCAGCGGCCCGGAGACGAGAGCGCCGCCCACCCAGATGGCGGCCAGCAGCAGCGTGGCGACGTAGAACAGTGGGTCGCCAGGCGTGATCGACAATGCCCAGGCGAGCACCCCGCTGCCGGCGATCAGGGTGATGACGACGACAATCTGACGGCGGCGGAACACCTGGGGCGGGTCCCAGTGCTTGCGCTCCACGGGTTGCACGAGGGCGGCGGTGACGAAGGCGCGCAGCTCGGCGATGGGTCCGTGCTGGCTCATCGGCCTCCTTCTGGACATCTGGTCGAACGCTGGTTGAAAGGTTGGTCGGGTGCGTTGGCAGCTGGCGCTACTGCCGGGCCGACTCGTACCGGCCCAGCGTCTCCTTGCGCTCAGCGTCGTGGTCGACGATGCGCTGCGGGTAGTCGTGCTCATACCCATCCTTGCGCTCCCAGGGCTCGTGCGCAGTTCTCCCCTCCAGGTGGCGCAGCTCGGGCACCCAGCGGCGCACGTAGTCACCGTCGGGGTCGAACTTCTTGCCCTGGGTGATGGGGTTGAACACCCGGAAGTACGGGGAGGCGTCGGTTCCGGTGCCGGCACACCACTGCCAGCCGTGGTTGTTGGAGGCGATGTCGCCGTCGATGAGGTGGTCGAGAAAGTGACGGGCGCCGACCGGCCACCACACGTGCAGGTCCTTGGTGAGGAAGCTCGCGGTGATCATGCGCACCCGGTTGTGCATGAAGCCCTCGGCCAGCAGCTGGCGCATGCCGGCGTCGACGATCGGGTAGCCGGTGCGGCCCTGCTTCCAGCTCTTGACCAGCTCGTCCGTCGCGGGGCCCGAGTCGTAGTCGAGGCGCTCGAGCTCGGGGCGCAGGTCATGCCAGGCGGATGCCGGATGCTGCCAGAGCACGTCGGCGTAGAACTCTCGCCAGGCCAGCTCGTTGGTGAAGGTGTGGGTCGCCTTCGAGTCGCCGGCGGAGTGCGCGGCGATGTCGGCGAGGATGGTGCGAGGGTGGATCTCGCCGTACTTCAGCGGAGCCGACAGCCGGCTCGTGGTGTCGAGGTCGGGGCGGTCGCGCTCGTTGGCGTAGCCGTCGAGGTCATCGGCCAGGAACGCCTCCCACCGTTTCAGGGCGGCGTGCTCCCCGGCTTCGATGCGCCCGGACGAGGCCGGCGAGGGCAGGTCGTCACTGCGGATGCCGTGGTGCCACGGGATCCGCTTCGGTCGCTCGGCCGGTGCCGGCCACCCGTGCTCACGCCAGGCCCGCGAGAACGGGGTGAACACCTTGTAGGGCGAGCCGGACTGGTTGACGACCAGGCCGGGCCCGACCGCGTACGGGGTGCCCGTGACGACGAGGCGTCGCCCCGCCGCCTCCAGGGCCGCCTCCACCGCTTCATCGCGCCGACGGCCGTAGGGGGTGGTCTCGCGGGTGACGTGCACCTGAGTGGCGCCCACCTCGACCGCAAGGTCGGGAATCACCTCGACGGGGTCTCCGGTGCGGATGACGAGGGTGTCGCGGGTGTCACGAGAGAGTGAGGCCAGCGACGCGAGCAGCCGGTCGGCTCTCGGCGTTCCCTCGTGCATCAGGGTGGGGTCGATGACGAAGACCGGGAGCACGGTGGTGCCGGCCGCCACCGCCGCGAGGAGCGCCGGGTGGTCGCCCAGGCGAAGGTCCCGCCGGAACCACAGCACCGACACGGAGGATTCGTCTGCCATCAGGCCATTCTGGCCGATGAGGCGCCGTCGCGCTCGAGCCGGATCTGCGCGACGTCGAGGTAACCGGTGCCGAAGCCCGCCTCGCAGTAGGCGAGGTAGAACTCCCACTTGCGGCGGAACGTCTCGTCGAAACCGAGCGCGCGCACCTCGGGCCAGCTCGCCAGGAACCGGTCGCGCCAACGGCGCAGGGTCTCGGCGTAGTCGTGGCCGAACTCGTTCACCTCGGTGACGCGCAGGCCGGTGTGGGCGCTGGTGGTCTCGTCGATGGACTGCAGGCTCGGGATCAGGCCGCCCGGGAAGATGTGCTTCTGGATCCAGCCGTACGAGTGCTTGGTGGCGAGCAGGCGCTCGTGCGACATGAGGATGGCCTGCACCGCCGCGACGCCACCGGGCGCGAGGCGCTCCTCGATGGTGCGGAAGTACTCGGGCCAGTACTCCTCGCCGACCGCCTCGATCATCTCGACGCTGACGACGGCGTCGAACTCGCCGTCGACCTCGCGGTAGTCCTGGATGCGGATGTCGACCAGGTGGCCCAGGCCCTCGGCGGAGACCCGCTCGGCGGCCAGAGCCGCCTGCTCGCGTGACAGGGTCACGCTGGTCACCTGAGCTCCGCGTCGGGCCGCCTCGATCGCGAGCGTGCCCCACCCGGTGCCGATCTCGAGCACCCGGCTGCCGGCTGTGACGCGCGCCTGGTCGAGGATGGCATGCACCTTGCGCAGCTGCGCCTCCTCGAAGGGCTGCTCCGCCACGGGAGCGGCGTACTCTGAGTGGTCGAAGAGGGCCGAGCTGTAGCTCATCGTCTCGTCGAGGAAGTGGTGGAACATCTCGTTGCTGAGGTCGTAGTGCGCCTCAATGTTCTTGCGCGAGCCGAGCAGCGAGTTGCGCTGGGCCATCGGGATGCGCCGGTCGACGACGCCGCGCAGCCGCAGCAGGCTGGGCGGGAACGCGGTGGTCATGCGCTCGGCGAAGGGCGTCAGCACGGCCGCGAGGTCGGTGCCCTCGGCGGCCTTCCAGTCGCCGGCCATGTAGGCCTCACCGATGCCGATCTTCGGGTGGTGAGCCAGCCGCTCGAACAGGGCGGTCGGGCGCACGATCTGCAGGGCCGGCCGGTCGCCCGTGGCGGGCACCCCGTTGAGGGTCGAACCGTCGGGCAGCAGCATGTCGATGGGCACGCGTGAGGTGACCTGGGCCAGGATGCTGCGAGCCATCCGCGCGCGGAGGCAGAGCACGCGAAGGGCGGGGCGCCGCAGGCAGATCGGCTGGGTCATGTTGCTGGGCAGCCTGGCGGGCAGGTTGGTTGGCAGGTTGGTTGGCAGGTTGGCTGGCAGGGTGGCGGTCATCGGACGGCCTCCTTCGAGTGTTATGGGCGGGGCATCACGGGTAGTCGGCGCAACCAGAGTCGGATGCCGTGAAGTCGGATGAGTGCTGTCACGCGCTGGGTCATGAGCCCGTGGCGGCGGATCAGGGTGGTGAGGGTCTGGGGGGTGGCGGCGACCGGTACCCCGGTGGTCGCCGCGGAGAGGATGCGTTCGCCGTCGCGCTCGAGGCGCACCGACACGGTCACGCGGCTCGGTCGCAGACCGAGCTGAACGGCGTACGTGCCCGACACGTCGTTGAACGGCGAGACGTAGAACGCCTTGTCGATACTCGTGCCGCCGGTCTCGTCGAGGTCGAGCAGGTAGGCGTGGCGCTCGCCGTAGGTGTTGTGCACCTCGAAGACAACGGCGACGACGGTGTTGTCGGGCCGCACACACCAGAAGACGGTGAGCGGGTCGAAGACGTGGCCGAGCACCCTGGCGTTGGCGAGCATGAGCACGCGGTCATCAGGGGTGAGCGTGACACCGCGAGCCTCGAGGAACCGCTCGACGTCACCTCGTAGGCCGCCTCCGAGACGCCCCGAGTCGAGGTGGTCACCAGCGTCGAAGCCGGCGAACAGGCTGAGCGGCCAACGGAATCGCGGAAGCTTGTCGACGTCGACGAGCCATTGGTAGTGGGCGTTGGTGAAGGTGTTGGTCAGCGGGGCCCGGCGCGTGTGGGTGACGGTGCCGTCGATGAGCGCCGGGAGGGCCGGCGGGTCGACCCGAACCCCAGGGGCTTTGCTGGAGTGGGGGGCGCTCTCGTGTCGTACGGCGGTCACCAGCGCGCTCCGAGCGACTCGGCGGCCTCGACGCCGGAGCGGCAGCCGTCTTCGTGGAAGCCCCAGCCGAGGTGCGCCCCGGCGAAGGCGAGGCGGTCGCCCCCGCCCTGTCGCAGGCGGGCCGCCGCTGTCACGGCATCCGTCGTGAAGATCGGGTGGTCGTAGGACATCTTCGCAATAACGGTTGACGGGTCGACGTGGCCCTCCGGGTTGAGGGTGACCACGTGGTCGTCGGCGCCCTGGATGCCGTGCAGCCGGTTCATCCAGTAGCTGACCATCACGTCGGGCGCCGGGGCGTCGCAGGCGGTCATGCGGTAGTTCCACGACGCCTTGGCCCGTTGCCTGCTGGGCAGCACCGAGCTGTCACGGTGCAACCAGGTCGGGTTGCGGGAGTAGCGGATCGCAGCGAGGTCGGTCTTCTCGTCGGGGGTCGCATCGACGAGCAGGTCGAGGGCCTGGTCGGCGTGCGTGGCCACGACGGCCTTGTCGAAGGTTCGGTCGGCGCCACCCTCGACCCGCACGTCGACCCCGTCGGCGTGCCGCGTCACCGCCTGCACGCGGCTCTGCCGGCGCACGTCGCCCAGGCGCTCGACGAGCTTGTCGACGTAGGTGGCCGAGCCGCCGGTGACGGTGCGCCAGGTGGGCGAACCGCCGACGGTGAGCATGCCGTGGTGGTCGAGGAAGCGGAAGAGGTGGCGCGCCGGGTAGGAGGCGGCGTCGAGGTCACCGCACGACCAGACGCAGGCCACGAGGGGCACGGCGAAGTGGCGCACGAAGTAGGTCGAGAACTTCTGGGCGGCGAGGAACTCGCCCCAGGTGGGGTCGGTCGACTCGTCGTCGAGCAGGCTGCGGGCCGCCTTGTGGAAGCGCGGCACCTCGGTGAGCAGGCGCACGAAGCGCGGGTCGGCGGCCCGCCACGGCTGGGCGAACACGGCGGCGGCGCCGCGACCGCCGGCGTACTGCAGCCCGCAGCCCGCACAGGCGATGCTCATGCTCATCTCGGTCGGCTGGGTGGGCACCTCGAGCTCGGCGAAGAGGCGCAGCAGGTGCGGGTAGGTGCGCTCGTTGTGCACGATGAAGCCGCTGTCGATGCGCAGCGACCGGCCGGCCGAGGTGACGTCGTGGGTGTGGGCGTGGCCGCCGATGCGGTCGTCCGCCTCAAAGAGGGTGACCTCGTGGGTGCGGCTCAGCACGTGGGCGGCGGTCAGCCCCGAGATGCCGCCGCCGATGACCGCGGCCGTGGGCCGACCGGCCGGCGGCGGCGCAGTGGTGTCGGCGCTGTCGTCGGGGTTGGTCGTGCTGGTCACCGAGGCCTCCTGAGGGTGGGTCGTTCTAGACGGGTGTGGGCCGTTGACCACGGTGGGTCAGCGATGTCGGTGGTTCGGTGCGGACCGCCAGACAGATTGGGCAGATGGGGGCGAGATGGGCCTCGCGGCGATCGTCGATGACGGGGTTCGATTGTCCAGCGCTCGTTCACAGCGTAAGGTGGCTGTCCAAGGTATGTCAAAGGTTTGGAGAACCCATGGAGATCGTCCGCACGGTGACCGTCGACCGGCCCATCGACCAGGTCTGGGGTTACCTCAGCGACTTCGCTCACACGACCGACTGGGACCCCGGCACGGTGCGCACCGAGCGCACCTCGGGTGACGGCGGTGTTGGCACGCGCTACCACAACGTCTCAAAGTTTCTCGGTCGTCAGACCGAGCTCGACTATCTGGTCAACGAGTTCGTCCCCAACGAGAAGCTTGCGCTGCGCGGCGAGAACGCGACGGTCGTGGCCCACGACACGATGTCGCTGTCAGGCTCGTCCGAACGCACGACGGTGACCTACCGGGCCGCCTTCGAGTTCAAGGGGATCGCGAAGTTCGTGGCTCCCCTGCTGGCACCCGCGCTGCGCAAGCTCGGCGACGAGGCCGAGACCGGCCTGCGGGAGGCGCTCACGAAGCTCTGAGTGCCGCGAGGGGAGCGGCATCCAGCGGCGTCCAGCGGCAGAGGCCGACTCGAAGACCGACATGGAAGGAGCAGCCTGTGTTCACGATCAAGCGAGCGGCCGAGATGACGGGCATCAGCGTGGCGACGCTGCGGGCCTGGGAGCGTCGTTACGGCGTCGTGCACCCGGTACGGTCAGACGGTGGCTACCGGCTCTACTCCGACGCCGATGTGAGGGCGCTCGCCATCATGAACTCCCTTGTCAACGAGGGATGGTCGGCCAAGGAGGCGGCGGCCGAGACGCTGTCGCGGCTGTCGCAGGACACGCTGACGACCGACGGACCCTGGGAGCCGGGGCTGCCGCCGCCCTCACGCCGGGTCGGGGCTCCTGACGGCGCGCTGTCGGCACGCGTCGACGGGTTCGCCGGCCTGCCGGCCTCGACCGTCTTCACCTCGTTCACCGAGGACACCGAAGCCTTCGTCGACGCTGCTCGCCGGCTCGACGTCAACGCCATTACCGCGGTGCTCGACTCGCGCTTCGCCATCGGCCGGTTCGAGACCGTCGTCGACGACTGGCTCATGCCGGCGCTCCAGCGTGTCGGGGAGGCCTGGGCCGACGGGCGGATCAGCGTGGCCGGTGAGCACCTCGTGTCGTACGCGGTGCAGGGCCGGTTGTCGGCAGCGTACGAAGCCGCGTCGAACCTCGGCTCCGGCCCGGTTGTCATCATCGGCCTGGCGCCCGGTGCCCATCACGAGCTCGGCCTGCTGGCCTTTGCTGTTGCCGCTCGACGCTCGGGCTTCGCCACGGTCTACGTCGGGGCCGATCTGCCGGCCGATGACTGGGTGGAGGCGGTGACGACCCGGGGTGCCGCGGCCGTGGTCATGGCGGTGCCTCGAGAGATCGACATCGCCCCCACCAGTGTCATCGCCGAGCGGTTGCGCGAGGCGCATCCGGGGATGGTGATCGGGATCGGTGGTCGCCAACAGGGTGCCATCGGGTCGGGATCCGTGCACCTCGGTCACGGAATCGGTTCTGCCGTGGCCGAGCTCGTGCGCCGCGTGCGCGTTCCTGCGTGAGCCGTCATCCGTGAACCCCGACCACAGGGTGCTGCTGCTCGGCGGCACGGGAGAGGCGCGCGCGCTCGCAGCGCTGCTCGTGGGGGAGGGTCGGTCGGTGGTGTCGAGCCTGGCCGGCCGCGTTTCGGCCCCGGCCCTCCCGGTGGGGGAGGTGCGCAGCGGCGGGTTCGGGGGCGCCGAGGGCTTGGCGAGCTACCTTGCGACGACAGGGATCGGCGCGGTGGTCGACGCGACGCACCCCTTCGCCGCGAACATCACCCGCCACGCAGCCCTGGCTGCAACGGCATCCGGGGTGCCCCTGCTGCGACTGCAGCGGTCGGGCTGGTCGACGCACGAGCTGGCCTCGACGTTCCGATGGGTTGACTCCGTGGGTGAGGCCCGAGGGGCCGCCGAGCGCTACCGTCGACCGTTCCTCACGACAGGGCGCCAACAGCTGGCTGAGTTCGCCTGCTGGCAGGACCGCTACGTGCTCGCCCGGGTGGTCGATCCGCCCGATTGGGCGGTGCCGCCCACCTGGGAGGTGCTGCAGGCGCGGGGCCCGTTCACTGCTGCCGCCGAGCGTGGCCTCATGCAAAGCCGACGCATCGACGTGTTGTTGACGAAGGACTCCGGCGGGCCCCTGACCGAGGCGAAGCTACGGGCGGCCACCGATCTCGATGTCGCCTTGGTCGTCGTGCGTCGCCCTGCCCTGCCGGAGGGACTGCCGGTCGTCGACACCGTCGAGGCCGCCCACGAGTGGCTGGCCCGGCTGTAGGGCTCAGCACTGTGAGTAGGGCGTGGCCGTCGGGCTGGGGGTGGCCGGTGTGCTGGTCGTCTTGCTCGTGGTGGGGGTTTTGCTGGCGCTCCCACCGGCCTTCGGCTTGGGCGGCTTGATGGCCTTCTCGATGAGCTGGTGGATCTTGTCGTAGTCGGGGCGCACCGAGTTGAACCCGTCTTCGGGGGTGATCGACACGTTCGTGATCTTGCCGTGCTGCAACCGCTTGGCCAGTTCCACGAAGGCGGGCAGGCTCTGCGCGGGGATGTCGGTGTAGATGTTGTTCTTCGCGATCTTCGCGATCTCTGGGTACTTCGCCACCATTGACGCTGGGTTGACTTGCCGCACCACGGCTTGCACGACGCACCGTTGGCGAGCCTGGCGGTAGCCGTCGGTGTCGGCGGCGCGGGTACGGGCGTACCACAGCGCGTGATAGCCATCGAGGTGCTGGGGGCCCGGCTTGAGATATCCCGTGACTCCCGTGATGTTCCCCTGCCCGTCAGCGTGCCCACCGATCGGTAGCGGCGTTCCGGTGGCGCTGAGCTTGACGTTGATGTCGACGCCTCCCATCGCGTCGATGAGCTGTTGGAAGCCTTTGAGGTCGATGACGACGGTCTGGTCGATCTTCAGGCCGATGACCTGCGAAATGGCAGACCTCGTCTCGGCTCGGCCGGGTACCGGTGTCGTCCACGTTCCGGGGTGGTCGTTCTGGTACTGGTCGACCTCGGTCCAGATGGCGTTGAGCATGCACTGGTCGGCGGGGTCGCTCTGGGCCCGGAAGCAGACCGGCGATCCGTAGGTACCGCTGGGGTAGAGCTTCCTCAGCTTGCTGTCGGGGGCGAGCGGAACGTTCTGGAGGTTGCGCGGCAGACTGATCAGAACGGCGTTGCCGCTCTTGGTGTCGATGCTCGCGACGATCATCGAGTCGGTGCGGGTGCCCTCGCGGCCGACTCCGGCATCCGACCCGAGAAGCAGGATGTTGACCCGAGGGGTGTCAGCCCAGGGGTCGTCGCCCGTGGTTGCCACGACGGCCGGGGTGGCGCCGGGCTCGGGAGGGGCCGTCTGGAAGACCTGGGCGACGGTGTCCTTGGTGATGGTGACGTACTGAACCGCGGTGACCGAGGCGGCCGCGACGACCAGCACCATGACAGTCGTGAACACGGCGAGCATCCGGGTCCGCGGCGCGTCGAGGCGGGCCGGGCGGGCCTGCACCGCGGTCAGCACGATGGTGGCGCACCACAGCACCCCGACGGCAACGAGAACGATCGCCGCGGCCTGAAGGGTCGTCGTACTGGCCACGACAGTCAGGGCAGCATCGGTGACGCCCTGGCTCGTCACGTAGTAGATGATCACCAGCCCACCCATGACCGCGACCGCGAGAACGCCCCAGCCCAGGCGGTTGCTCCTGGTCTGCGTGAGCCCGGCGCCGGGCATGACGGTTCCGAGCGCCGTCAGACCCATCGCGCGACGAAACTCCGATCGGAGCTCTCGGCGCAACGTGTCCCGGCTGAGCGGCGCAGCCGGAGTGCCGGCGTGTGCGTCAGGTGGGTCGACCATGAGATCCTTCCGCGCTCTCGCCTACAGGGCATCCAGTCTGAACAGCAGCGGCGCGTGACCCCTCACGCCTGCGCTCGTCAACGGCAACGAGGGCTATTGTAGGGAACGGCCACCCGCCCGCCAGTGCGCCCACTCGACCGGTTGCGTCGAGTCGACGCAGAACTCGAGGTCAGCCGCCGCCGATCTGTCGCACCGTTCACGTCGAACACCACGTCGATGGCGGCGCTGCCGTCTGCGGCGAGGGTCGCGAACTCCATCCCCCCGGCAGGCTGTGAGGCTGACCTGGCGACGCCGTCGCCGCCGGCTTGTGCACACACCCCCAGGGTGAGCAGCATCCCTGCCCCAGGCAGGCGGCTGGGACGACACCTCTGATGGGCCGTGTTCAGATCCGCGAGCGTTGACGGTTACCGTGCCGTCATGAATTCAGTGTCTTCAAGGCCCGGTCGCCGAACGTGAGCCAGCCGTCCGGTGACTCCAGCGACGTCGTTGCACCGAAAGGCTCTCGGGCCGAGCCCGAACTGGAGGAGACCTACGACCGCCTGATCGACGAAGGCCACGAGCGGCTGGACCGGCCCCTGCTTCCGCTGGTGTCGACCGGTCTGCTG
>JAKDLG010000094.1 GCA_030452985.1 Humibacillus sp. | reverse complement strand
GTCTTCTGCCCCTCGATGCGCGCCGGGTTGACCGAGTTGACCAGCTCGACCGGGTAGGCCTCGGCGAGCTTGCGGGCCAGGGTGAGGCAGTCATCGAAGTTGCCGTCGACCTGCAGCAGGGTCGCGCCGTGAGCGATCGCCTGGCTCAGCTTGCCCATGGCGATCTTGCCTTCGGGCACGAGCACGCCGCACGTCATGCCGGCCTTGGTGGCGTAGGCCGCCGCGGAGGCGCTCGTGTTGCCGGTGCTCGCACAGATCACGGCCCGCGCGCCGTGCTTGGCGCCGAGGCTGATCGCCGTGGTCATGCCGCGGTCCTTGAACGAGCAGGTGGGGTTCAGGCCCTCGTACTTGAGGTGAACCTCCGCCCCGACGAGCGCCGAGAGCTTCTCGGCGAGGATGAGGGGCGTGCCCCCTTCGTGCAGCGTGACGACAGGCGCTCCGGCCAGCATCGGCAGGCGGTCGGCGTACTCGGCGATGACGCCCCGCCACTGGTGGGCCATCACGAACCTTCCACGCGCATGACCGAGTTGACCCCGCGCACGACGTCGAGCGTGCGCAGACGCTCGACGGTGCCTGACAGGGCGGCGTCACGCGCGGTGTGCGTGACGATGATGAGGTTGGCCCGGGCGCTCGAGTCGCGGGTCTGGGCCACCAGCTGCTGGCGCACCGTCTCGATCGACACGTCGTGGTCGGCGAACGCGAGCGCGACCTGGGCGAGCACGCCGGAGCGGTCCTCGACGTCGAGGCTGATGTGGTAGCGCGTGAGTGCCTCCCCCATGGGTAGCACCGGAAGGTCGGCGTAGGTCGACTCCCCCGGCCCGAGCCCCCCTCCGACCCGGTGTCGGGCGACCGCGACGACGTCGCCGAGCACCGCGGATGCCGTGGGGTCACCACCGGCGCCCTGGCCGTAGAACATCAGCTGGCCGGCGGCATCCGCCTCGACGAAGACGGCGTTGAAGGCCTCGCGCACCCCGGCGAGCGGGTGCGAGCGCGGGATCATCGCCGGGTGCACGCGAACCGAGACTCCCTTCTCGGTGTGCTCACAGATCGCGAGCAGCTTGACGACACAGTTCATCTCGCGGGCGGCGGCGATGTCGGCGGCCGTCACCTCCGTGATGCCCTCGCGGTGCACGTCGGTACCGGACACCCGGGTGTGGAACGCAAGCGACGCGAGAATGGCGGCCTTGGCTGCCGCGTCGAACCCCTCGACGTCGGCCGTCGGGTCGGCCTCGGCATAGCCCAGCGCCTGCGCCTGCTCGACGGCGTCGTCGAAGCCGGCGCCGGTCGTGTCCATCTTGTCGAGCACGTAGTTCGTGGTGCCGTTGACGATGCCGAGCACTTTGCGCACCTCGTCACCCGCGAGGGACTCACGAAGTGGGCGCAGCAGCGGAATGGCGCCGGCGACAGCCGCCTCGTAGTAGAGGTCGACGCCGTACTCGGCGGCCGCGTCGTAGAGCGTGGGTCCGTCGTCGGCGAGCAGCGCCTTGTTGGCCGTCACCACCGAGGCACCGTGCGCCATCGCCCGCAGGATGAGCGACCGGGCGGGTTCGATGCCCCCGATCACCTCGACCACCACGTCGGCCCGCGTGACGAGCTCGTCGGCGTCGGTGGTGAACAGCGCGAGGTCGACGCCCAGACTGCTTCGGTCACGCCCGTCGCGGCGGACCGCGATGCCGACGATCTCCAGGGGGCCACCGATGCGGGCGGCCATGTCGTCGGCGTGCTCGATGAGAAGTCGCGCCACCGCGCCCCCGACGACACCAGCCCCGAGCAGGGCGACACGCAGCGGCTGGGGCGTGCTCACTTCAGTTACCACGGGCGAATCCTGACGTGTGTCCGGGTGGTGGACAGTAATTGTTTCGCGATCCGGACAGCGTCGGCGAACAAATCGTCGTCAGACGTCGAGCGCGATGATGTCGTCGATGGTCTCACGGCGAACGATGAGCCGCGCCGCGCCATCGCGCACCGCGACCACCGGCGGACGGGGGGTGTGGTTGTACTGGCTCGACAGGGCCCGGCAGTAGGCCCCGGTTCCGGGCACGGCGATGAGGTCGCCCGGTCGCACGTCACCGGGTACGAACTCGTCCTTGACGATGATGTCGCCGCTCTCACAGTGCTTGCCGACGACCCGGGCCAGCAACGCGGGGGCCGGTGAGGCCCGGCCGGCGACGGTGCACGAGTAGTTCGCGTCGTAGAGCGCGGTGCGCACGTTGTCGCTCATGCCGCCGTCGACCGAGACGTACGCGCGGGAGGCGCCGCCGTCGAGCGCGACCATCTTGACCGTGCCGACCTCGTACAGGGTGAAGGTGCTGGGGCCGGCGATGGCCCGACCGGGCTCGACCGAGATGCGTGGCACGCGCACGTTCTCGGCGCGGCACTCCCGCTCGACGATCTCGGCCATCCCGGCCGCCAGGAGCCGCGGTGGCAGCGGGTCGTGCTCGGTCGTGTAGGCGATGCCGAACCCGCCACCGAGGTCGAGCTCGGGCAGCTCGAGGCCCAGCTCGTTGGCGACCCGCGTGTGCAGACCGATGACGCGCCGGGCCGACACCTCGAAGCCGGAGACGTCGAAGATCTGGGAGCCGATGTGGCTGTGCAGCCCGAGCAGCCGCAGCGTGCCTTCGTGCCCGGCGATACGGCGGACCGCCTCGAAGGCGTCACCGCTCGAGAGCGAGAAGCCGAACTTCTGGTCCTCGTGCGCCGTGGCGATGAACTCGTGCGTGTGCGCTTCGACCCCGACGGTCACGCGGACCAGCACGGGGGCGATCACCCCGAGCCGCGCGGCGACGGCCGACACCCGCTCGATCTCGTCGAACGAGTCGACGACCACACGGGCCACCCCGTGACGCAGTGCCGCCTCGATCTCGTGGACGCTCTTGTTGTTGCCGTGCACGCCGATGCGGTCACCGGGCAGCCCGGCCCGGATCGCGACGGCGAGCTCTCCGCCGGAGCAGACGTCGAGGTACAGGCCCTCCTGGTGCACCCAGCGGGCGACCTCGGTGCAGAGAAAGGCCTTGCCCGCGTAGAACACGTCGGCGCCACCCAACCGCTCGAACACGTCGGCGTAGGTCTGCTTGAACTCCCTGGCCCGAGAACGGAAGTCGTCTTCGTCGATGACGTAGGCAGGCGTGCCGAAGTCGCGCGCGATGCGGTCGGTCGCCACCCCTCCCACGGTCAGGACGCCGTCGGCGCCGCGCCGTACCGAGGCGGCCCACAGCGACGGCACCAGGTCGTTGACGTCGACCGGCGACGCCAGCCAGGCGGGGCCGCGGTAGCCCTCCGCGTGGAGCGCACCGGCCTCATGTGCGTGCATCCCTACATCCTCTCCGGGGCCGTCGCGCCCAGCCGAGCGAGTCCATTGCGCAAGACGCGCGCCGCCGCCTGCGCGAGGGCGAGTCGCACCCCGTGGACCGGCTCGATCTCGGCGCCGACGACGGTGGGCCGAGCGGCGTGGCGGTTGGCGTCGCACAGGTCGGCGAGGTCGGTGAGCGCCCGCACCTGCTGGGCGCGGTCACCCTCGGCCGTGGCGAGGCGCTGGGGCAGGTCGGCGAGCGCCACCTGCAGCAGCCGCTCGGACACATGGGTGAGCGAGTCACGGGGGCCGACGCCGCGCGGACTGACGCCGACCGCCTCGGCGTTGCGCACCACGCGGCAGAGATTCGCGTGGGCCAGCTGCACGGAGCGCAGCGGATCATCCTCCGGAAGAGGAGAGTCGGCGCCGGTCGGCAGCTCAACAGGGCTACCAGCCGTGTCAGTCGTGTCAGTCGTCCCGGCGCCCAGCCCGTACCGGTCGTCGGCGAGCACTGAGTCGATGACCTCTGAGCGGCTGAGGTCGGTGAGGGTGATCGCCATCAGACCCGACGGGGTCACCTCGACGGCTCCGATCGAGCCCTGTTCGGTCAGCCCCTGCGCCAGCACCCGGGCCAGGTGCCGAGGTTGCAGGCCGAGCTGCGGGCCCCACCGCTGGGCCACCGGTGAGACCCAGTCGGCCACCACGCCGGCCGAGCGGGCGTCGACGGGCCGAAAGAGAGGCCCCGCCGGGGGACCGGCCTGCGCCCCGTCGGGCAGCAGCCCGTCACGCACGGCTCGGGCGGCCACGTCGACGAGGATCTGACGTAGCTGGTCCGGCTCCATGCTGCGAGTCTACGAAGCCGCACTCGGGCGGCAGACCGATCGCCGGGTGCATTCCGCGAACAACGCGCAGTGCTGCTAATCTCACCGGGCGCACGAAAATGCGCTGCCGCCCCCGTAGCTCAGGGGATAGAGCGCCGCCCTCCGGAGGCGGAAGCGCAGGTTCGAATCCTGCCGGGGGCACTTTCCACCACTGTTCGCGCCGAGCTGCAGCGCCAGTGGGTGGCGCCGATGTCGGTTCGGCGTCCACGCTGCCTCAGGCGCGCTGCAGGGCCACGCTGCCCCGGGCTCTGTCACCATGAGCGGGTGCTGATCTCGAAACCGGTTGCCGACGGCATCCGCAGCGGAGTCGTGACCCAGGCGTTCCGTCGCTGGGACGCCCCCCGGGTCAAGGTCGGCGGCGAGCAGCTCACCCCAGCCGGCGTGGTGCGAATCGAAGCCGTCACCCAGGTTCGTGACCCGTCGAAGCTGACCGAGCGGGACGCTCACCGCGCCGGGCTGAGGAACCTGTCGGCCCTGCAGAAGCTGCTGGCTCCCACCGACCGCAAGCCCTCCGCGCGAGGCGGCCGGGGCGGCGAGCGGGTCTACCGCATCCGGCTGTGCTGGGTGGGCGAGGACCCCCGGCTCGCGTTGCGCGAGCTCATCCCGGATGCCGCGGAGCTGGCCGACATCTCGGGGCGGCTGGCTCGACTCGACGCCCGACCTTCCGGCCCCTGGACCCGTCAGACCCTCGAGTGGATCCGCGACCATCCCCACGTCGTGTCGAAAGAGCTCGCCGCGGTGCGCGACGTCGACCTCCTGCCGATGAAGGTCGACATCCGCAAGCTGAAGGCACTCGGCCTGACCATCAGCCACGACGTCGGCTACGAGCTCGCTCCTCGTGGGCAGGCCTACCTCGACAGCCTCCCGACCTGATGCCTGACTCACCGAACGGCATCCGTTCCACGGGCGCTGGAGGGCTCCGCCCCCACCGACCTGCACCAACGCACTGACCCGCCGAGGCGCCGAATCGCCGCTCAGCGTTGGGTCGTGTCGGTGACCTCGCCGACCAGCTCCTCCAGGACGTCCTCGAGAAAGACCACCCCGGTGACGACGGCCTCGCTGTTGATGACCCGCGCGAGGTGGGCGCCGGTCAGCTGCATCGTCGCGAGCACGTCCTCGACCTCGTCCTCCTCGCGAACCGTCGCCAGTCGTCGGATCCGCTTGGCCGGCACGGGGAGCTCGTGGCGGGCGTCGTCGGCGTAGAGGATGTCCTTGAGGTGGAGGTAGCCGGCGATCTCACCTTCGCCGTCGGTGACGGGGAAACGGGAGAAGCCCTGCTTGGCCACGAGCCTCTCGATGTCGTTCGGGGTGGCCCCGAAACCGACGGTCGTCAACGCCGAGGCCGGCACCGCCACATCGCTCGCGAGCTTGTCACTGAACTCCAGCGTCTTGGCCACGAGGCCGTGGCGTTCTTCCTCGATGAGCCCCTCCCGGCGTGACTCACCGACGATCTGGGCCACCTCCTCGGCGGTGAACGCCGAGGTGATCTCGTCCTTGGGCTCGATGCCGAAGCGGCGTACCAGCCCCTTGGCGATCATCTCCATCGCGTGGACGATCGGGCGCAGGGCCCGGGAGATCATGTAGAGCTCCGGCACGAGCAGCAGGGCGACCCGGTCGGGACCGGCCAGCGCGAGGTTCTTCGGGATCATCTCGCCGACGACCACGTGCAGGTAGCTGACGATGAGCAACGCGAGGGCGAGCGCCACGCCGGACGCGGCCGCGTCGGGCAGGCCCACGGAGTGGAAGACCGGCTCGAGCAGGTGGTGCAGGGCCCCCTCGGCCAGGGCGCCGAGCCCCACCGAGCAGACGGTGATACCGAGCTGGGCCGTCGCCAGCATCGAGCCCAGCCGCTCGAGGGCCTCGAGGCAGACGCCGGCCCGCTTGCTCCCTGCGTCGGCGAGCGGCTCGAGAGCCGACCGCCGAACGGCCATGGCGGCGAACTCGGCGCCGACGAAGAACGCGTTGCCGAAGAGCAGCGCGATCGAGACGAGGTAGACCCATGGTCCGCTCACGACTGGCCTCCCGGTCGGCTCCGCCGCGTGCGTTCGGCGAGCTCAGCGGCATCCCCGTTCGTCGGGTCGGTCGCGCTGAGGGTGCCCCCCTGGGCGCCCCCGGTCCGCTCACCGTCCTCGGTGGCTGCTCCGTCTGGTCGGGTGGTCTCGGGCGGCGGGGCGACCGGGGTGAACCGCAACCGTTCGATCCGGCGGCCGTCCATCCCCACCACGGTGATGCGCCAGCCGGGCACGCTCACCTCGTCGCCTACGACGGGCAGACGACCGAGATGCTCCATGACGAAGCCGCCCATCGTCTCGTACCGCGGCCCGTCGGGCACATCGGCGTCGAACGCATCGCGCACCTCGTCAGGGCGCCACAACCCCGGCACCGTCCATGACCCGTCCACGAGGGCGCGGCCGCTCGGCCGGGTGCGGTCGTGCTCGTCGGCCACCTCGCCCACGATCTCCTCCACGACGTCCTCGAGCGTGACGATGCCGGAGGTCCCGCCGTACTCGTCGACGACCACGGCCATCTGGAAGCCGCCCTCGCGCAGCTGACGCAGCAGCGGGTCGAGATGGATCGTCTCCGGCACGACGAGACGGTCGAACATCAACGCCGACACCGGCACGTCACGGCGACGCTCGTGCGGCACGGCCATCGCCTTCTTGACGTGCACCACCCCGTCGATGTCGTCCCAGTCGTCGCCGAGCACGGGAAAACGCGAGTGGCCGGTGCGCCGTGCGAGGCGCAGCACGTCGTCGGCCGACTCCTCCCGGTGGATGCCGGTGCAGCGCACCCGCGGCGTCATCACGTCGTCGGCGGTGCGCTCGCCGAAGCCGAGCGATCGCGTCAGCATCCGGGCCGTGGTCACATCGAGGGTGCCGGCCTCGGCCGACCGCTGCACGAGGCTGGCGAGCTCCTGCGGGGTACGGGCGCCGGACAGCTCCTCTTGCGGCTCGATGCCAAGGAGACGCAGGAACGCGTTGGCCGACCCGTTCAACACGATGATGAGCGGCTTCACGATGGTGGCGAACACCCGCACCGGCAGCGCGACGACCTTCGCGGTCGCGAGGGGCGTGGAGATGCCCAGGAACTGCGGGAGCAGCTCGCCGAACACCATGGAGAAGATCGTGGCGAGCACCAGGGCGGTCGTGCTGGCCACCGCCTCGACGGCTCCCTCGCCCAGGCCGAGCGAGGTCAGGGGCGCCTTCAGCAAGGCCCCGATCGACGGTTGGGCCAGGTAGCCGACGACGAGGGTGGTGAGGGTGATGCCGACCTGGGCGGCCGAGAGCTGGGTGGAGAGCTGCTTGAGCGACTGGAGCACGACCCTGGCCCGGGTGTCACCCTCGTCGATCGCGCGCTGCACGGTCGGTCGGTCGAGCGCCACGAGCGAGAACTCGGCGGCCACGAAGAGGGCGGTGCCGGCGGTCAGGAGCACCGCTCCGAGCAGCAGCAACCATTCGGTCATAGTGCGCCAACTATAGGCAGCGGCCGGCCCCGACACCGACTCACCGACACCGGGTGGGGGCCGTCGGGTTCCGGGTGGTCGTGGCAGTCGGTCGCTGGTGACAGCCGACTCTGCGGCGGCCAACAGGGCGCGTCGAGGCGCGTGTGGTTGAGTTGGCCGCGGTCGGGCAACGGGTCGGACCGCGACAGCACGCTCGAGAGGAGCCATGGTGACCACTGCGCGATCCGAGAGCCGGTCACCGGCGTCAGGGACGAGCGGTTTCATCCAGGTGCGGGGGCTGACGAAGAGGTTCGGCTCGTTCACGGCGGTCGACGACCTCGACTTCGACGTCGAGCCGGGGCGGGTGACCGGCTTTCTCGGCCCCAACGGCAGCGGCAAGACCACGACATTGCGGATGCTGCTCGGCCTGGTGCGCCCCACGGTCGGTACCGGCACCATCGACGGCCACCGCTACGCCGACATCCCCAACCCGCTCACGGTCGTCGGATCGGCGCTCGAGGCCACCAACTTCCACCCCGGGCGCACCGGACGCGACCACCTGCGTGTGCAGGCAGCGGTCGCGGGTGTCTCCGACCAGCGCGTCGACGAGCTGCTCGAGCTCGTCGGCATCCCGGCGGCGGCCCGCAAGCGTGCGGGAGGCTACTCGATGGGCATGCGGCAACGCCTCGGGCTGGCCGCCGCGCTGCTCGGCGATCCGCGGGTGATCATCCTCGACGAGCCGGCGAACGGCCTCGACCCCGAAGGCATCCGCTGGCTGCGCGGGTTCCTGCGCCATCTCGCCGACGAGGGGCGCACGCTGCTCATCTCGAGCCACATGCTCTCGGAGGTCGAGCAGACCGTCGACGACGTCGTCATCATCGCCAACGGCAAGCGGGTGGCTCAGGGCACGGTCGACGAGCTGCGTGGGGAGCCCACGGCGTTCGTTCGCACCTCCGACCCCGAACGTCTCGTGGCCGCGCTGGACGGTCGCGGGATCCCCGTGCACCCGAAGGATGGCGGGCTGCGGGTGACCGTCGACGACCTCGCCCTGGTCGGTGACATCGCCCATGCGAGTGACGTGTCGATCCACGAGCTGCGCTCGGAGCAGACGCACCTCGAGGAGCTCTACTTCAACCTCACCGAGACCGGTGAGAACCGCAACCGCAACCTCGCCAGTGGGCAGGGCGACGACCTCGGGCACGGGCGGGGCGAAGGCCCGAGCTCATCGCTCCCGCCCCCGGTCGGGTCGCCGATCGACCCCGCTCTGCTGAACGCGCCCGACCCCGAGGAGGACCGGCGATGACTGCCGCGATCCGCGCCGAGCTGCGCAAGTTCTTCACCACCCGCCTGTGGTGGGGCATGGCCATCGCCGTGTTCCTCACCGGTGCGGCCTTCGCCGTACTTTTCGCCTTCGTGCTCACCAGCGACGCAGTGCGCGGCGGCGACGGTGCGGCGGCCGTGCCGCAGACCGAGGTCCAGCTGGCGAAGTCGGTGTTCACCGGCGGCATCTCCGTCGGCTATCTGCTCACCCTCGCGATCGGGGTGATGACCATCGGCTCGGAGTATCGGCACAAGACCATCACCTCGACCTTCCTCGCCTCACCTCGACGTGGCACGGTGATGGGCGCCAAGGTGATCTCGCTGCTGGTCATCGGGGCCTTCTACGGCGTGCTGTCGCTGATCGGGTCGGTCAGCAGCGGTGCGCTGATCCTCATCTCGAAGGGGCACACGCCCTTCGCTGACCCCTCCATCTGGCGCACGCTCGGCCTGTCGCTGCTCGTTCTCGGGCTGTGGGCGCTGATCGGCCTGGGCGTCGGCATCCTGATCCCCAACCAGGTGGCTGCGCTGCTCATCGCCGTCGGCGTGGCGTGGATCATCGAGCCCATCCTCGGGCTCGTGCTGGGCCTGACCGACTGGGGCAAGAATATCACCCCGTACCTGCCGAGCGAGGCGACGTCGGCGATGCTCGACTCCGGGGGTGGGTTCGGCGGCCAGAGCACCAACGGCCTCGTGTGGTGGGCCGCCGCGCTCGTGCTCACGGCGTACGCAGCCGTGATGGCCGGCTTCGGCACGTGGCGCACCCTCCGTGCCGACATCAGCTGACAACCGTCTGATCTTCCCCGGCATCATCTCCGAGGCGACCCCCTCGACATCTCGGGCCTCCTCGGGTAGGTGCGCGTTCAGGGCTAGGCTGGTCGGATAGCCAAGACCCACACCCTGTAGCGAAAGAGGCGTATTCGCCGTGTCCGATCAGTCCACCACCGGCGACCCGATGGCATCCTTCGGGCCGAACGAATGGCTCGTCGATGAGCTCTACCAGCGATTCCTCAGTGACAAGTCCTCGGTCGACAAGGCCTGGTGGGCCTTCTTCGAGGACTACCAGCCGCAGGACAGCGGCGGGTCGAACGGGACCCCGGCTCCCAAGGCCGTTCCGGGCGACACGGGCAACACGGGCAACACGAGCAGCCCGGTCACGACCGCGAAGGCCGCAGCCAAACCGTCCGAGAACGGCTCCGACCACGCTGCGGCGACCGGTTCCTCCAACGGACGGGCAGCCGCTGCGAGCAATGGGCAGCCGGCCCAGAAGTCTGCGCCCGCCGGCGACCGGCCCGAGCCTGCCGCTGCGCCCACGTCCGAGACTGCCACCGGATCCAGCTCGGCCCCTGAGCGCGCCCCGGCCACGGCCAAGAAGCCGGCCAGCCCGACAGGACGCACGGATCAGTCCACTCCCACGCCTCGCGACATCCCGCAGCCCAAGGAGTCGGGCCCGGTGCGCGATGCCGTGGTCAAGCCCCTACGGGGAGCCACGGCGCGCGTCGTGACGAACATGGAGGCCTCGCTCGGCGTGCCCACCGCCACGAGCGTGCGATCCGTCCCGGCCAAGCTGCTGATCGACAACCGCGTCGTGATCAACAACCATCTCGCCCGCTCGCGGGGTGGCAAGGTCAGTTTCACCCACATCATCGGCTACGCCATGGTCAAGGCCCTCGAGCTGATGCCCGAGATGAACAACGGCTTCGCCGAGCAGGACGGCAAGCCCGCGCTCGTGCAGCCAGCCCACGTCAACTTCGGTCTCGCCATCGACCTGCAGAAGCCCGACGGCAGCCGCACCCTCGTGGTGCCGTCGATCAAGTCGGCCGACTCGATGGACTTCGTGCACTTCTGGACCGCCTACGAGGACATGGTCCGCAAGGCCCGCAACAACAAGCTGACGGTCGAAGACTTCAAGGGCACCACGATCTCGCTGACCAACCCGGGCGGCATCGGCACCGTCCACTCCGTGCCGCGCCTCATGGCGGGCCAGGGCGCCATCATCGGCGTCGGTGCGCTCGAGTACCCGGCCCAGTGGCAGGGAGCCAGCAGCGAGACCCTCAACCGCAACGCGGTCAGCAAGATCCTCACACTGACCTCGACCTACGACCACCGCATCATCCAGGGTGCCCAGAGCGGCGACTACCTGCGCGTCATCCACCAGCTGCTCCTCGGTGACAACCGCTTCTACGACGAGCTCTTCGAGTCGCTGCGGATCCCCTACGAGCCGATCCGCTGGAGCCAGGACGTCGACTCCTCGCACGACGACGACATCAACAAGGTCGCCCGGGTGCAGAAGCTGATCCGCGCCTACCGCGTGCGGGGACACCTGATGGCCGACACCGACCCGCTGGAGTACAAGCAGCGCAGCCACCACGACCTCGATGTCACGACCCACGGCCTCAGCCTCTGGGACCTCGACCGCAGTTTCGCCACCGGCGGCTTCGGAGGGGTGCCCTTCCTGAAGCTGCGCAAGATCCTCGGGATCCTGCGCGACTCGTACTGTCGCACCGTCGGCATCGAGTACATGCACATCCAGGACCCCGACCAGCGGGCCTGGATCCAGCACAAGGTCGAGCGGCCCTACGCAAAGACGTCCAAGGACGAGCAGATGCGCATCATGCGCCGGCTCAACGCCGCCGAGGCGTTCGAGACGTTCCTGCAGACCAAGTTCGTCGGGCAGAAGCGGTTCTCGCTCGAGGGCGGCGAGTCGGCCATCGCGCTGCTCGACCGGATCCTCTGCCGGGCCGCCAGCGACGGCCTCGACGAGGTGTGCATCGGGATGCCGCACCGCGGGCGCCTCAACGTGCTGGCCAACATCGCCGGCAAGAGCTACGGCCAGATCTTCCGCGAGTTCGAGGGCAAGTCCGACCCCAACTCCGTGCAGGGCTCGGGTGACGTGAAGTACCACCTGGGCACCGAGGGTGAGTTCGTGGCCGAGGACGGCGCGAAGACGAAGGTGTACCTGGCGGCCAACCCCTCACACCTGGAGGCGGTCAACCCCGTGCTCGAGGGCATCGTGCGCGCGAAGCAGGACCGGCTCAACCTCGGCGGTGAGAGCTTCACCGTGCTGCCGCTGCTCATGCACGGTGACGCGGCGTTCGCCGGTCAGGGCGTGGTGGCCGAGACACTCAACCTCTCGCAGCTGCGCGGCTACCGCACCGGTGGCACCATCCACGTGGTCGTCAACAACCAGGTCGGTTTCACCACCTCGCCGAGCAGCTCGCGCTCGTCGGTCTACTCGACCGACGTGGCCCGGATGATCCAGGCGCCGATCTTCCACGTGAACGGCGACGACCCGGAGGCCTGCGTTCGGGTCGCCGAGCTGGCCTACGAGTTCCGCCAGGAGTTCAACAAGGACGTCGTCATCGACATGGTGTGCTACCGCCGGCGCGGTCACAACGAGGGAGACGACCCCTCGATGACCCAGCCGATGATGTACAACCTCATCGAGGCCAAGCGTTCGGTGCGCAAGCTCTACACCGAGTCGCTCATCGGGCGCGGTGACATGGCCCAGGAGGACGCCGAGGCGGCGCTGCGCGACTACCAGCAGCAGCTCGAGCGGGTCTTCATCGAGACGAAGGCGGCCAAGAAGGCCGACACCGGCCGCAGCGATGGTTCGAGCGACTCCGACGCCCATGACAACCGCGGCCTCGAGAAGCCGAAGGCGCAGGTCGACGACGACTTCGCCCCGACGCGTTCGGCCACGCGTACCGGCGTGGAGCGCAGTGAGCTCGTGCACATCGGTGAGACCTTCGCCAGCCCGCCCGAGGGCTTCACCATCCACCCGAAGCTCGGGCAGCTGATGGACCGTCGGGCCGCGATGGTGCACGAGGGTGGCATCGACTGGCCGATGGCCGAGCTGCTGGCCTTCGGCACCCTCCTGAAGGATGGCACCCCGGTTCGCATCGCCGGCCAGGACACCCGTCGTGGCACCTTCGTGCAGCGCCATGCGGTGCTCATCGACAAGCACGACGGGGAGGAATGGACTCCGCTGCTCTACCTCGGTGAGGGCCAGGCCCGGTTCTGGATCTACGACTCGCTGCTCTCCGAGTACGCGGCGATGGGCTTCGAGTACGGCTACTCGGTCGAGCGGCCTGACGCGCTCGTACTGTGGGAGGCGCAGTTCGGAGACTTCGGCAACGGCGCGCAGACGATCGTCGACGAGTTCATCAGCAGCTCGGAGCAGAAGTGGGGGCAACGCAGCTCGGTCGTGCTGCTCCTCCCCCACGGCTACGAGGGCCAGGGCCCCGACCACAGCTCCGCGCGCATCGAGCGCTACCTCCAGCTGTGCGCCGAGAACAACATGACGGTCGCCTACCCGTCGACCGCAGCGTCGTACTTCCACCTGCTGCGCCGACAGGCCTACGCCAGGCCGCGCACCCCCCTGATCGTCTTCACCCCGAAGTCGATGTTGCGCAGCAAGGCCGCCGCCAGTAACGTCGAGGCGTTCACGACCGGCGGCTTCCAGCCGGTGCTCGCCGACCACGACGGGGTCACCGACACGGTGACCCGGGTACTCCTCGCGTCAGGCAAGGTGGTTCACGAGCTCGACGCCGAACGCGAGAAGCGCGGAGACCGCGAGACGGCGATCCTCCGGGTCGAGCGGCTGTACCCGATTCCCGACCAGGAGATCGCGCAGGCCGTGGCGCAGTACCCCGACGCCGAGATCGTCTGGGTGCAGGACGAGCCGCGCAACCAGGGGGCCTGGCCGCTGATGGCCCAGTGGCTGCACGAAGACCTCTCGGTGCGCGGCGAGCGGCGCTCGATCCGCGTCGTGTCCCGCAAGGCGTCAGCCTCCCCCGCCACGGGCAGCTCGAAGAAGCATGCGCTCCAGCAGGCCGACATCATCGAGCGGGCGTTCGCGCGCTGACCGCCCGTCATCTCCATCTCAGTCTCCCTGCCGACGTTCCATGCCGACACCCATGTCGACACCCACGCCGACACCCATGCCGCCGTCGAGCACGGATGACCCGGTCCATGGGAGGCCGCGACGCGTGCCTCCCATGGACCGGTAGACCGACGCGATAGCCTCCGAACGTGTACTTCACCGACCGGGGCATCGAAGAGCTGTCGACCCGCCGGGGCGAGGAGGAGGTGAGCCTCGACTGGCTCGCCGACCAGCTGCGCACGTTCGTCGATGTGCACCCCGAGTTCGAGGTGGCGGTCGAACGCTTGGCGACCTGGCTGGCACGACTTGATGACGACGAGGACTGACGATGACCGAACCCACCCCTGCCGGCACCGACGTGCCACCACTGGAGTTCGGTGTGGGCCCCGCCTACCCGACGTCCCACAGAAGCTTCACCGATGACCGAGCCGTAGCAGGCGCCACGGGCGCCACGGGCGCCACGGGCGCCACGGGCACCTCCGCCTCGGGCGCGGTGGATGCCGCACCGTCCGCTTCGCCCGGGGCCCGCCCCGACGAGCCGGTCTTCGCCCCCAGCCCCGACTTCAGCATCGCCGACGGGGTTCGCGATGTCGGCATGGTGTTCATGGGGGCCTCCACCACTGCCGGCTACGGCGACCCCAAGGGGCTGGGTTGGGTCGGTCGGGTGGTGGCCCGCACGCAGCATCCCGACCTCGACCTGACGGCCTACAACCTGGGGGTGCGGGGCAACACCTCCGGCGACGTCGTGGCGCGGTGGAGTGCCGAATGTCATCCGCGCTGGCAGGGCCGGGCCGAACGGCGACTCGTACTCTCCGTCGGCACCAACGACGTGCTGACGGGTATGACGATGGCCCGGTCCCGACTGAACCTCGCGAACGTGCTCGACGAGGCGGCCAACTCAGGAATCGGAGTGTTCGTGGTGGGCCTGACTCCCACCCTCGACCCCGAGACCAACCGCCGGATCGAGAGCCTCGCCGAGGCCCAGGCCGACGTGTGCGCCCGCCGCGGCGTCACCTACGTCGACTGCTACCGGCCGCTGGTCAGCCATGACCAGTGGATGGCCGACGTGGCGGCCAGCCCCGACCGGGTGCACCCCGGCCAGGCGGGCTACGGTCTGATCGCCTGGCTGGTGCTGCACAACGGCTGGAACGACTGGCTCTCCATCAGTTGACCCGACGACTCTGTGGGCTGTCGCCAGGATCACCCGAGTCGCCACGGCCATCCGCGCCGTCCGCGCCGTCCGCGCCGTCGGCGCCGTCAGGGTCGCGACGGATCGGGTCGTGCGGCCGGGCGCCCAGGGCGGCCACCACACTCGCCACCGCGACCACACCCACCCCGAGCGCCACCAGCGATCGATCCGACTGGAACAGCGACCAGGCGACCGGCAGCATCAACACGTTCCACAAGAGGGTCGGAGTGCGCGGCCAGTCGGACAGGCGCGCCCAGCCTCGGGCCATCCCGAGCAGGAAGACGGCGAACACGAGGATCAGCGCACCCGAGGTCACTCCGCGAGTGATGTCGTCGGTGGCTCCGGAGGCGACCTCGTAGCCGAAGAAGCCGACGAAGCCGAGCAGCACCAGCCCTTCGAGGGCCGCCAACACGGCGGAGGCGCGATGCGACCGCAGGTCGCGCGGCAGATGGGCGGTCGGGTCGGTCACCAGACAAGGGTATCCAGTCGGACGCGACACGCTCAGAAGTGACGCAACTAACCTAGCCGGATCGCCTCCCAGCCGATAGAGTCTCTTTCCGGTGCGGTCTGTCCTTCGGGCACCTCGATCCTGCAGTCACCGCCCCGATTCACCCACGGATAACGTTCGGAACATTTTCGACGACGTTTCCGTTGGCGCCCTTGAGGCCCAAACCCTCATGGTGCGCTGTAGCTCGACCGAACGACCCGTATGGCTCCGACAAAGACGCTGGTGCCCGAACCCTGTACTCATTCGCGCCTTGGCGCCCTTCGGTACGCACGACAGATGATGAAGGAGCACGATCCACATGGACTGGCGCGACCGCGCTGCCTGCTTGGACGTCGACCCGGAGCTGTTCTTCCCGATCGGGAACACCGGGCCGGCAATCTTGCAGATAGAAGAGGCCAAGGCAGTATGCCGAACCTGCCCCGTGATCGACACCTGCCTCAAATGGGCCCTCGAGAGCGGGCAGGATGCCGGCGTGTGGGGCGGCCTGTCGGAAGACGAGCGTCGCGCCCTCAAGCGACGAAACGCCAGAGCTCGCCGCGCGAGCTGAGCCCGTCGAGCCGTCGGCGCCCGGAGGTCCGCCCGGTCGCCAGTCCTGCCGTCCGTTCGAGTCGCCGCCAGCACGACGCGGAACACGCCACAACCGTCTGAACCGGGGTCTGGCACCGACGCAGCCCCTTGCCCGCGCTAGGACATTGGCCGCAGGCTGGCTGTGAACCTCGCCCTCGTGCCGTGCGGCACCACCGGCTCCCAGCTGATCCGGCCGGAGAGGTCAGCGACGAGGGACTGCACGATCTGGGTGCCCAACCCCGACCCGGGGCGACGCGCCGGGTCGATGCCGACACCATCGTCCTCCACCGAGACCACGACCATCGGGTTGCCCCGCTCGTCGCCCTGGCGGTCGATCGTGATGCGCACCCGGCCCCCCTTCTCGCCGAGGCCGTGCTCGATCGCGTTCTGAACCAGCTCGCTCATCACCATCGCGAGCGAGGTGGCGTCCTCGGCCCGGAGTCGACCGAACGAACCCTCCGTGGTCGTCTCCACGGGAGCACCGTTGGCCGAGACCTCGACGACGGCGCTCAGGCCGCGTTGGGCGATCGCGTCGAAGTCGACGGTCTCGTCGAACCCGGCGCTCAGCTGGTCGTGCACGAGCGCGATGGTCCCGACCCGTCGCTCCGCCTCCGCCAGCGCCGCGCGCGCCTCTCCTTCCGGAACCCGCCTGGCCTGAAGCCGCAACAGGGCCGCGACCGACTGGAGGTTGTTCTTCACGCGGTGGTGGATCTCGCGGATCGTCGCATCCTTGGTCATCAGCTCACGTTCACGACGACGCAGCTCACCCACGTCCCGAACCAGCACGATGGCACCGAACCGCTGTCCGGCCTCGGTGAGAGGAATGGCTCGCATCGACACCGTAGTGCCACCCGCCACAATCTCGGTGCGCCACGGTTGACGACCGGTGACGACCAGGGCCAACCCCTCGTCGACCGGGTCGAACTCCCGGACGTTGTCGGTCACGATCTGCGCCAGGCTCGCCCCCACCACCTCGCCGAGGTGCCCCACGCGGTGCAGAGCCGACACCGCGTTCGGACTGGCGTAGGTCACGACGCCGTCGACGTCGAGCCGGATGACTCCGTCGCCGACCCGAGGGGCACCGCGCCGCAACCCGGTGGGAGCGCTGGTGTTGGGGAACTCACCTCCGGTGACCATCCGACACAAGGCGTCGGCGGTCGCCAGGTAGGTCAGCTCGAGACGGCTCGGGGTGCGGGTGGTCCACAGGTTCGTGTGGCGCGTCATCACGGCCACGACCCGACCCTGACGCACGATGGGAATGTACTCCTCGCGCACCGACTGCTCGGGCACCTGGTCCTGATGCACCAGCACGTGCCGCACGCGCAAGATGCGCTGCTCGTCGGCCGCCTCGTCGAGCAGGTCACTGGTGCGCCCCACTTGCGCGGTGCGGCCCACCTGGTCCTCGACGAACACGAGCTGACCCGTCGTCGGGCGAACGTGGGCCAGCGCCTCCCAGCGGTCACTCACCGAGCGCACCCACAGCACGAGGTCGGCGAAGCTGAGGTCAGCGATCAGCTGCCAGTCACCGACGAGCAGGTGCAGCCACTCGGCGTCGTGCGCGGGGAGATTGGTTCGTGCCCGCAGGTGCTCGCTCAGGGTGGCCACACCACGAGCCTAGACGGGGCGCGGCGGACAACTTCCGGCCTGCCGCGCCCGAGTGGCGACTCGGTGTACGAAAGTGGCCACTCGACCGGGTCAGGCCTTCTTCGTGCTCTTCTTCGTGGTGCTCTTCTTCGTGGTGGCCTTCTTCGTGGTCGGCGTGCGTTTCGCGGGAGTGGCCTTCGTCGTGCTCTTCTTCGTGGTGGCCTGCTTCGTGGTCGGCGTGCGTTTCGCGGGAGTGGCCTTCGTCGTGCTCTTCTTCGTG
>JAKDLG010000285.1 GCA_030452985.1 Humibacillus sp. | reverse complement strand
CTCGGTCAACCCCGCCCGCTCCATCGGCCCCGCCCTCTTCGAAGGTGGCACGCCCCTGGCCCACGTGTGGATGTTCATCGTCGCCCCCCTCGTCGGGGGCGCCCTCGCCGCCCTCGTCGCGCCACTGTTCGAGACCGCCGTGCCCCAGGGCGACACCGACCCCACCAGCGCGTCGGTACCGCAGTAGCCCGCGACCCACGGGCCGTCAGCGGCGGCTCACCCTCACGAGGATGAGTCGTCACCACGCCGGCGTTCGAACCTCGGCAGCCCGGATTCGGCAGTGGGCTGAACGCGACCATCAGGCGCTCGTATGCTGGGTGACAGGTCGAACAGCACCACACCTCCTCTCGTTCTGGGAGCGGCGGATGGTCAAGTCGTTGCAACATGAAGAACCCGTCGGACGGGACGCGCAGATCGGTCTCGTGGACGAGCTGCTCCGTGCCGTTCTGGCCGATGCTGACGCTGACGCTGACGACACCGTGGTTCGTGGAATCCTCATCGGTGGTGACGCTGGCATCGGGAAGACGACGTTGGTCCGCACCCTCGCGGAGCACTGTCGGATGCTGGGCCTGCCGTGCGCGGTCGGGCACTGTCTCGACCTCGCAACGAGCACGCCGTTCGGCCCCGTCGTCGAGGCGCTGCGTGACGTGCACGCCCAGCTAGGCACCCGCGCCACGGCCACCTCGGCCCGAACCGAGTGGCTGGAGTCCGGGACCCGGTCGATGTCCGCCTCCCTGGAGTCCCTGATCGAGGCGTCCGAGGTGCTCGGCCGGCGGGCGCCGTTCGTGCTCGTGCTCGAGGACCTCCACTGGGCCGACGCGTCGGTGCGTGACTTCGCCCTCGCGCTGCTGCGCACCGGCCGCGCACCGCTGCTGCTCGTGCTGACCTTCCGGGCCGACCTGACCACCGGCCACCCGCTCGGGATCGCGCTGGTGGAGCTCACGAGAAGCGACAGAGCATTGCGGATCGACCTCCAGGGACTCAACGCTCCCGAGGCCGGCGAGCTCGTCGCTCGCCGATCGGGACGAGCCCCTGAGCCGGACGAGCTGGCCACCTTGTTGGTCCGGTCGGATGGGAACCCGCTCTACCTGGAGGAGCTGGTTGCCGCCGATGAGCCGGGCGTTCCCGGCCTCCTGCGCGACCTCCTGCTCCGGCGCGTCGAGAAGCTCTCACCACCCGCGGAGCAGCTCGCCCGAGTGGCTTCGGTGGGGGGTAGCCATCTTGATCTCGAGATCCTGCAAGACGCCTCCACCGTCGACCCCGTGGCGTTCGCGAGCGCGATGCACGAGCTGCTCGAGAACCACGTGGTCGTGCGCCGTGGCGACCGGTTCACCTTCCGCCACGCACTGCTGCGCGAAGCGGTCCACGATGACATGCTGCCCGGGGAGCTCGTCGAGCTGCACGCTGCCTATGCGCGCGCCCTCCGAGACCAGGTCGAGTCCGGGTCGACCGAGCACCGCTGGCAGTACGGGGCTTCCCTCGCTCTGCACGCGGCGGGAGCACACGACTGGCCCCTCGCGCTCGAGGCCTCGGTGTGGGCCGGGGTCGCCGGCAAACAGTACGGCTCGCCCGCGGCCGCTGACCACTTCGAACGCGCTCTCGAACTCTGGGACAGGGTGCCCGATGCGTCCGCGCGCACCGGGCTGGCCAAAGCCGATCTACCGCGTCTTGCCGCCCGAGTGCTGGCCAACGAAGGACGGAGGGTCAACCCGCTGCTGGAACAGGCGGTCGCCCTGCTCGAACCGGACGGTGACCCGTTGGCGGTATGCCGCGTCCTCACCGCCGTCGGCGCCCACTGGGTCGACGTTCCAGGCCTGATGACTCGTCGTGATGCTCTCGATCGAGCCGTTGCGCTGGCCGGGCCGACGCCGAGCCGCGAGCTCGCCGAGGCCCTCATCGCGTCAGCGTTCCATGGATGCCGGTCGAGCCACTACGCGCAGGCGCTCGGGTTCGCAACGCGCGGGCTGGACGTTTCTCGGGCGATCGGGGCCGACGACCTCGTCAGTGAGGCCCTGTGGGAGCTGACCGAGCCGCTGTGGTGTCTCGGCCGGTGCAGCGAGTCGCTGGACCGACATCGGCAGGCGGTGCGCGAGGCCGAGAGAGTGGACGAGCTCGGCACCTCCCTGGAGGCCTCCGGCGAGCTCGCGTGGTACCTCTATCTCTACGGATCGACCGATGAGGCACTCCAGATCGCTCGCCGGGTCCGGGAGACCGCAACACGAGCCGGACTAGTTCGCTACATCGCCTTCGGCGCCGAGCAAGAGGTGGAGATCCTGGTCGGACAGGGTCGATTCAGCGAGGCGGAGGCTCTGTTCGAGGCGCACTGCGTCGTGACCAAGCTCGAGTTTCGGATTCGCTGGATGCGGTGCCTTCTGCGCATCGTGCGCGGCGACATGCGTGGCGCCTTGGCGATCGAGGAGGCGGCCTTCGCCGACCACGCCAACGGACCAGGAGTGGATCACTCGCCGCGCCTCATCGAGATCTGCGAGGCACTGCCTGACGCCGGGCGCGCGTTGAGGGCCGCAGAGGCCATGATGAACAAGGTCGGTTCGAGTGACTCCCCGCTCGAGCATGCCTTGGCCGCCGACTACGCCTACCGGGCGTTGGTGCTCGCCGCGAGCTCCCGAACCCAGCCGTCGACCCGACTCGTGCGCTCGGCGAAGGCGTCGCTGGAGCTGGCCTCCAGCCTTGCCTCGCCGGAGTGGACCAGCACCCGGTACGGGATGCACCTGTTCATCGCGCAGGCTCTGCAGGCCAGGCTCTCCGGTCGGTCGGCCGTCGGCCAGTGGCGACAGGCGGCCGAGGTTGCCGCACGCTTCGGCAGCTACACCTCGTTGCGGCCACGACTCGAGCTGGCCCGAGCTGAGCTCGAGCACGGCGAGCGCGACGAGGGAAAGGACCTGCTCGCCCAGGTCTGGCACGAGGCGCACACCATGGATGCCGGGTGGATCACGACGCAGGCGGCCCTCACCGCCAAGCGGTTCCGCGTTCCCCTTCCGCTCGCCACCGACGAGCCGGGCCCCCTCGACCGGCTCACTCCCCGAGAGCGGGAGGTGCTCGCGCTCGTCACCGGCGGCGCCACGAACCGCGCCATCGCCGAGGCGCTGTTCATCACCGAGAAGACGGCAGGCTCGCACGTCGGCAACGTGCTCGCCAAGCTGGGGGTCAGCAACCGAGGTGAAGCGGCCGCCCTCGCCCGATCAGTAGGGCAGCGTCGCGACCTCTGACGGCCGCTGCCCGGCCGGTGGCATCCGGATTCACCGTCGTTACGGTTGGTCAGCTGAGCGCTGCCCACCCGGCCAGACCGAGGTAGATGGCGCCGGTGGCCAGAGCAGGCCGGCGCGAGCCGGCATCCGACCATGGCCACCGGGCGGCCGCCGAGCGACGGACGAACCCGCTCGTGCAGGCCACGATCCAGGCACTGTCACAGATCACCGCCAGCACGAGCACGCAGCCGCCGACCAGGGCCAGGGAACCGGGCGTAGCGGCCTGCTGACGCGAGGTGAACTGCGGCAGAAAAGCGACCAGCAGCAACAGCATCTGCGGGTTCAACAGGTCAACGACGAAGGCGTCACGAGCCAGTGTCCACCGGGCAGTTGGCGCCGCCGCCGTTGGACCGTTGACCGTGGCCGACGAGAGAACCTGCCTCAGACCGAGGTAGAGCAGGTAGGCCACCCCGGCCGCCCGCAGCGCCGTCAGGGCCGTTCCAGAGGTCGCCAGCACCGCCCCGACCCCGGCCGTGGCCAGCACGACATGAACGGCCAGGCCCGCCTCCAGACCGACCAGGCACACGAACCCGGCCGTCCGGCCGTGCGAGAGTGCCCGCGTGACGACGAACACCACAGACGGGCCGGGCACGGCGAGCAGCGCGGCCGTCGCGACGACGAAGGCGAACGACACGGGTGTGGCCGTCACCGTGCCTCCGTTCGTCGGCGGGCTCTGCCGTTGAGCACCGCAGACGCGGCCCTGTGAGACAGAGGTCTCGCAGGGGCGGGCTGATACCCCTCCCCGGCAGCCGGTCGGGGGGGGTCGGGCCACTCGTTT
>JAKDLG010000093.1 GCA_030452985.1 Humibacillus sp. | reverse complement strand
CAGCAGCTCACCCCAGGCCTTCTCGAACTTCTCGACGCCTTCGACCTCGAGCAGGTCGACGACCTCGGAGTAGGAGACACCCACGCCGTCGAGGTCATCGAGCACGTTGCCGGCCAGCTCGTAGGCCCCGGTGACGGTGTCGCCGTGGATGTCGCCGTGGTCAGCGGTCGCCTCGAGGGTCTTGCCGGGCATCGTGTTCACGACGTCGGCAGCGACGAGCTCGGTGACGTACATCGTGTCGGGGTAGGCGGGGTCCTTGACCCCGGTGGACGCCCAGAGGGGGCGCTGAACGTTGGCTCCCTCGTCGGCCAGCGAACCCCAGCGGGGAGTCGAGAACACCTCCTCGAAGGCCTGGTAGGCGAGGCGGGCGTTGGCGATCCCGGCCTTGCCCTTGAGGACCCTGGCCGCGTCGGTGCCGAGCGCGTCGAGCCGCTTGTCGATCTCGCTATCGACGCGGGAGACGAAGAAGGAGGCGACCGAGTGGATCTTGGACAGGTCGCGACCGGCGGCGTGCGCCTTCTCCAACCCCTCCAGGTAGGCGTTCATCACCCCGCGGTAGCGCTCGAGCGAGAAGATAAGGGTCACGTTGACCGAGATGCCCTCGGCGATGGTCGCGGTGATCGCGGGCAGTCCGGCCTTGGTGGCGGGGATCTTGATCAGCACGTTCTCGCGGTCGACGGCGCTGTGCAGGGCCTTGGCCTGGTCGACCGTCTTGTCGGTGTCGTGGGCCAGCCGCGGGTCGACCTCGATCGAGGCGCGGCCGTCGACGCCCTTCGTCGAGGCGTAGAGCGGTGCGAAGAGGTCGCAGGCCTCGCGCACGTCAGAGGTGGTCAGCTCGAACACGACCTCCTCGACGTCCTTGCCGTCCTTCGTCATCCGGGCCAGATCCTCGTTGTAGCGGTCGCCCTTGGACAGGGCGGCCTGGAAGATCGAGGGGTTGGAGGTGAGGCCGACGACGTTGCGCTCCTTGACGAGGTCGGCGATCTTGCCGGTCTCGAGCAGCTCGCGCGAGAGGTCGTCGAGCCAGATCGAGACCCCTGCGTCGGAGAGGGCCTGGGTGTTCGCGTTCGACATGTCGATCACTTTCCTTCGGTCGATGTGCTGGCGGCGGCAGCCGTGCCGTCGCCCTGTGAGACGTCGGTGCCCATGACGTCGGTGTTGGCGCTCGCCTCGGCCCGGGCGGGGCTCGTCTCGTTGATGGCCGGGGCCGTCAGCGATTCGGCAGAGGCGGTTGAGGCTCGGACTGCCTTGAGGGACGCCTTGCCGGCCTTGACCACGGCGTCGGCCGTGATGCCGAACTCGCGGAAGAGCGTCGCCGCATCGGCGGACGCGCCGAAGTGCTCGATGCTCACGCTGCGACCGGCATCCCCGACGACGTCGTGCCAGCCCATCGCGATGCCGGCCTCGACGCTGACTCGGGCCCGAACGGCGGCCGGTAGCACCTTCTCGCGGTAGCCCTTGGTCTGCTTCTCGAACCACTCGCGGCACGGCATCGACACGACGCGCGTGGCGACGCCACCCTTCTCGAGCTTCTCGGCGGCCTCGACCGCGAGCTGTACCTCGGACCCGGTGCCCACGAGGATGAGGTCGGGGCCGGCTGATCCCGACTCTTCGACGAGCACGTAGCCGCCTCGGGCCGCGCCGGATGCCTTCGCGTACGTCTTGCGGTCCCAGGTGGGCACGTTCTGGCGGGTCAGGCACAGCGCGGCCGGGCCACTGCGTTCGGCCAGGATGGTGCCCCAGGCGACCGCGGTCTCGTTGGCGTCAGCAGGACGCACCACGGCGAGCCCGGGGATCGCCCGCAGCGCGGCCAGGTGCTCGACGGGCTGGTGGGTGGGGCCGTCCTCGCCGACGCCGATGGAGTCGTGGGTCCACACGTAGGTGACCGGCACCTGCTGGATCGCTGCGAGGCGCACCGCGGGGCGCATGTAGTCGGAGAAGACGAGAAAGGTGCCGCCGTAGGGGCGGGTCAGACCTTCGAGCGCCATCCCGTTGAGGATCATGCCCATGCCGTTCTCACGGATGCCGAAGTGCAGGGTGCGGCCGTACGGGCCGCCCTGCCAGCTCTCGGTCTGCCGGTCGGTCGGGACGAACGAGGGCTCGCCCTCCATCGTCGTGTTGTTCGAGCCGGCCAGGTCGGCCGAGCCGCCCCAGAGCTCGGGCATGACGTCGGCGAGGGCGGTGAGGACCTTGCCGGATGCGGCCCGCGTGGCCATCCCCTTCGCGTCGGCCGGGAAGGTCGGCAGGGCCTTGGCGAGACCGTCGGGAGCGGCCCCCGACTGGATGCGGTCGAGCAGCTTCGCCCGGTCGGGGTTGGCCTTGCGCCAGGCCTTGTAGCCCTTCTCCCACTCCCGGTGAGCGGCCTTACCGCGCTTCTTCACCTCACGGGCATGACGGAGCACGGTCGGCTCGACCGCGAAGCTCTTCTTCGCGTTGAACCCCAGCACGGTCTTGAGGCCCGCGACCTCCTCGTCGCCGAGCGCCGAGCCGTGCGCCTTGCCGGTGTTCTGCTTGGTCGGGGAGGGCCAGGCGATGATCGTATGCAGCACGACGATGGTCGGTCGGTCGGTCACCTTCTCACCCGAGCGGATGCCGGCGAGCAGGGCGTCGATGTCTTCGACGTAGGTGTGGCCGTCGGCGTTCTGGCGCCAGTCGACCTCGACGACGTGCCACCCGTAGGCGGCGAACCGGGCTCCGACGTCTTCGCTGAAGGCGATGTCGGTGTCGTCCTCGATGGAGATCTGGTTCGCGTCGTAGATCATCGTGAGGTTGCCGAGCTCCTGGTGGGCGGCGAGGGCGCAGGCTTCGTGGCTGACCCCCTCCTGCATGTCACCGTCGGAGGCGATCACATAGACGTGGTGGTCGAACGGGCTCGTGCCCGGTTTGGCGTCCGGGTCGAACATCCCGCGCTGGCGACGCTGCGCCATGGCCATGCCGACGGCGGAGGCGAGCCCCGACCCGAGCGGTCCGGTCGTGATCTCGACGCCCTTGGTGTGGTGCACCTCGGGGTGGCCGGGGGTCAGAGAACCCCAGGTGCGCAGCTCTTCGAGGTCGCCCAGCTCGAGGCCGTAGCCCGAGAGGTAGAGCTGGAGGTACTGGGTCAGGCTCGAGTGGCCGCACGACAGCACGAAGCGGTCGCGCCCGAGCCAGGCCGGGTCGCTCGGGTCGTGGGTCATGACGTTCTGGTAGAGCAGGTAGGCGAGCGGTGCCAGCGACATGGCGGTGCCAGGGTGGCCGTTGCCGACCTTCTGCACGGCATCGGCGGCCAGCACCCGAGCGGTGTCGACGGCCCGGATGTCGAGGTCAGACCAGCCGGCCTTCTTGGCCACCGGCAGGGGAAGACCCGGATCGCGCTGGGTCAGCACACCCTTCGCCTTGGCCGACGTGCTCTTGGAGGTCTTCGTGCGGGTGGGCGTCGTCGCCGGGGTGGCGGTGCTGGTCACGGAACGGTTCTCCTTCGTGCAAAGGCGTCTCTCGAACGTCCCCGAGCCTAGTGCCACCGCGTGTCGCGCACCCGATGACGTCCGGTGACGGGTCGGTGGTGGCACGGTCTAGACTTGGCAACGGATACGACGAGACGTCGTGCTGGATGACTGCTTGACGAAACTGCTTGTGCTAGGCCCCGTACCCGAACGTACCGGGGCGACGAACGACCGGCGAGGATCTCAGTGACAACGGTGGACCCCCGGGCTGACCTCTCGGCCCTCCACGGGCCCGGTGGCAGCGGCGTCCGGTTCACCCTCGGGCAGTACGTCTCGCTGACGAAGCCGCGGATCATCGAGCTGCTGCTCATCACCACCATCCCGGTCATGTTCCTGGCCCAGGGTGGGGTGCCCGACCTGCTGCTGGTGCTGGTCACGCTGGTCGGCGGCAGCCTGTCCGCCGGCGCCGCCAACACCCTCAATTGTTATTTCGACCGCGACATCGACGCGGTCATGCACCGCACCAGCAAGCGTCCGCTCGTCACGGGTGTCATCAGCCCGGGTCGGGCCCTGACCTTCGGCCTGACCCTTGCCGTGCTCTCGACGCTGTGGCTGGGGCTGCTCGTCAACTGGTTGAGCGCGGGCCTGGCCCTCGGGGCCCTGCTGCTCTACGTGGTCGGGTACACCTTGGTGCTCAAGCGGCGCACGGCGCAGAACATCGTGTGGGGTGGCGCTGCCGGGTGCATGCCGGTGCTCATCGGCTGGTCGGCGGTGACCGGTCAGGTCAGCTGGGCCGCCGTCGTGCTCTTCCTGGTGATCTTCTTCTGGACACCGCCGCACTACTGGCCGCTGTCGATGCGCTACAAGGACGACTACGCCAACGCCCACGTGCCGATGCTGCCTGTGGTCGAGCGTTTCGTGGTGGTGGCCCGGCAGATCGTCGTGTACTCGTGGGCGATGGTGCTCACCTCTTTGGCGCTCATCCCGGTGCAGGGGGTCGGTTGGGTCTACGCCGTCGCCGCCGTCGCGTCGGGTGCGCTCTTTCTGATCGAGGCCCACCGGCTGCTCTCACGGGCCAAGGCCGGCGTGGCCGAAGACGTGCTCAAGCCGATGCGCCTGTTCCACTTCTCGATCACCTACCTGACGATTCTCTTCATCGGGGTAGCCCTCGACCCGATCTGGCACCTGCCGCTTCCCGGCCTTTCCTAAGCGTCGTCCGCACCGGGGAAGTTCCGCCCTGCCGAGCTGGATGCCGTTCAGAAGGCGTTCAGGGCCGGGGGAGACCGTCCTCGAGCAGCAGGGTGGTGCCGGCCGGCGCAGCAGTGAGCGAGCTCAGCATCCGGGCGTTGTAGGGGGCGACATGGGTCGTGGCCTCGTCGACCTCGACCCAGTGCGCGCCGCGCAGTTCGCGCTCGAGCAGGTGAACCCGGTCGAGCAGGTCGTCGCCGACGGGTGCCACCCCGAAAACGAAGAGCACCGCATCGGCCCAGCCCAGCCAGGGTTTGAGCCAGTTCACCGCGACCAGGCCGGTCAGCTCGACCTCGACGTCGAGCTCCTCGCGGATCTCGCGCACGAGGCAGGCCGCGGGTGACTCGCCCGGGTCGACGATGCCGCCGGGCAGGTCCCACTCGCGCTTGTAGGCCAGCTCGCAGAGCAGGATGGCGCCCGCGTTGTTGCGCACGAGCCCCTGGGCGATGACCCGCTTGGTGGGCAGCTCGGAGTTGAGCATCGCGGTGAAACCGTCGCGGGTGCCCGGCGCCGGGTCGTCGACCAGGCGCCCGAGCACCACCGTGTCGTGCACTGCGCCCCCGAGCGTGGCGTTACCCCGCAGCAGTCCTTCCCGCCGCAGTCCGGACCTCAGGGCGGTGCGCACCGATGACGTGTTGAGCGAGTCGACCTCCGCCTCGACCCGTCTCAGCCCGAGGCCGGCCGCACTGAACGCCCACTCGATGAGCAGCCGCACGGCTCGCGAGGCAATGCCCTGTCCGCGGTGCGACGCGTAGGTCACCCAGGAAAGCACGCCCACCCCGGGCTGGGCACGCCGCACGTCGACCGATCCGACGGGTTGACCCTCTACCTCGACGACGAACGTCACCTTGGACCGATGGTCGGCCCACTCGTCGTGAGTCGATGCGATCCACGCGAGGTGCGCCTCCGACGTCGGGGTGACGGAGGTGAAGCCGAACCAGTGTGCGACGACGTCGTCGTGCTGCCGGCGGGCCGCCTCGGAGTCGGCGTCGGCCCAGGGTCGCAGCACGAGCTCACCGTCGGTCAGGGTGGGCTGCTGGTCGGGCTGAGGGGTGGAGGGGAAGGGCACCGCCCCAGCCTACGGACGGGTCAGACGGCCACGCTTCGGGTGTCGAGCACGCCGCGGGTCAGGGCCACGACGAGCAGGGTCGCTCCGAGCATGTGCAGCAGCACGAGCAGCACCGGGAGGCCGGTGAAGTACTGGGCGTAGCCGATGACTCCCTGGGCCAGAGTGACGGCGAGCACGACGTACCACGAGCGCTTGACGCGTTGACTGGTCGCGGTGATGATCACCGTGGCCAGGGTGGCGATGACGAGCCCGCAAAAGAGCATCACCAGGTCGGCGTGCAGCCACGAGACGGTCTTGGGGTCGAAGCCCGTGCGGTTCGGGGTGAGGGCGTCGCCGGAGTGGGGGCCGGATCCGGTCACCACCGTGCCCAGCACCAGCACCACGGCGCCGACGGCCGACGTCGCGATCGCGAGGCTTCGGGCGAGGGGGTGCACGACCAGCTCGCCGGGTCCGTGCCGCTCGTCGAGCGTTCCGCGCAGCAGGGCCGTCGAGACGGCCACGAGCACCATGGACACGAGGAAGTGACCCATCACCAGCCAAGGGTTGAGCCCGGTCAGCACCGTGATGCCGCCGAGCACCCCCTGCACGACGATGCCACCGAGCACGGCCAACGCGAGCACGTGCATCCGGGTGCGGGCCGGCCAGCGCGTGAAAACAGCCCAGATCGTGGCGATCGCGAGGATCCCCACCACGCCGGTCAGCGTGCGGTTGCCGAACTCGACGAGGTCGTGGAACTGGCTGGCGTCGGTGCGCACCGGCGTGAACGAGCCGGGCATGCACTCGGGCCACGTCGTGCAGCCCAGGCCGCTTCCGGTCAGGCGCACGACCCCACCGGTGACGACGATGCCGATCTCACCGACGAGGTTGGCGATGACGATCGGCCGCACCCATCCGGAGGGTGCGGCGGGCAACAGGTTGACCAGGCGGGAGACCAGGTTGGAAGCGGGTGGCCGAACCGGGCGGTCGAGAGTCGAGGTGCGTGACACCCCATCAGGGTAAGCGGCCTGAGCCCCCGAGGTGATGCCGGCCTGGGGAGGCGAACCTCTCACTCACCCGAGGCCGGCCCAGACCACCTGCGCGCCGGCGTGACCGGCGATCACCACCACTGTCAGCGCGGCGAGCGAGACGATCACGACCACCACCCCGAGGGTTGCCTGAACCGCCGGAGCCTGGAGGGCGGGCGCCTCCGCGGCACGGAGCCACCTCGGGGCCTCCGTGAGCTCATCCAAAGGAGGCGAGCCGACCGGGGCCGACTCCCGCCGGGGGATCGGGCGCAGAGGTGGCGGCATCAGGTAGGCGGCCACCAGGGCCAGCAGCATGAACACGAGGCACACGATCCGGGCGCGGTCGCCCCACGTCGTGTGGTTCGCCAGCAGCTCGAAGTTCGTCGTGCTCGCCCGAGTGGTGGAGACCCGCACGAGCAGCCGCTCACCGCTCTCGGCGGCCACGAAGGCCGAGATCCCAGAGACCAGGGCGCCGGCCACGATCGGCCACCGCAGTACCCACCGCCATGACGCCTTCGCCACATAGGCGACGGTGCAGAGGGCCGACAGGGGAACGAACACCACCACGACGTGGATGACGAGCGCGTGCATCGGTAGTCCGAACACGAAGTCGAACATCGCGGCTCCCGGGAGGGTCGGTGACGAGCGGTTCTGGCACGGTGAGGTGTTCGGTCAGGTCGCCGGCCAGGTCGACGGGGCGGTCGTTGCGAAACGGGTTTACGAGCAGTGTGTCGGCTCAGTCGTCGAAGCGGAAGAAGCGCGCTGCCAGGGCCGACGCGACGATGGCCCACCCGAGCACGACCAGCAACGCCGGGAGGTTCAGCCGTCCGTCGACCAGAGCCGTGCGCAGGCCGTCGGCGAGTGAGGCCGACGGCAGCCCGGCCGCTACGGACGACGCCGCCCCGGGCAGCAGCGTGCGGGGGACGATCACTCCCAGCACGAGGAAGGCGACCCAGAGCAGGTTGGCGACGGCGAGCACGGCCTCGGCCCGCAGGGTTCCGGCCAGCAGCAGGGCGAGGGCCACGAACGACCAGGTACCGACCAGGAGGAAGACCAGGGCCCAGCCGACACCCCCGATGTTCGGTTGCCAGCCGAGCGCCAGGCCCAGACCACCGATCACGACGAGCTGCACCAGCTCGACGGCCAGGGTCGCCAGCACCTTGGCCGCGAGCAGGCCACTGCGTCCGAGCGGGGTCACCCCCAGGTAGCGCAGCACCCCGTACCGGCGGTCGAAGGCCGTGGCGATCGCCTGCGAGGTGAAGGCGACCGAGATGACGGCGAGGGCCAAGACGCTCGGAACGGCCAGGTCGATGCGCCGTCCCTCACCGAGAGAGGGACTGCTGGTGGCCGCGAGCCCGACCAGTGCCAGCGCCGGCAGCACGATCGAGACGAGCAGCTGCTCACCGTTGCGCAGCAGGGTGCCGACCTCGAACCTGGCCTGCGCCCGAACCCGTCGTGACGGCGCTGCCGCAGCAGCCCCTGCCGCCACCGCCGATCGGGGTCGTGGTGTCGTCGTCATGCTCGCCCCTTGCGGGTCAGTCCGAAGTAGACGTCCTCGAGGGAGCCCTCGCGGGTGACGTCGGCCAGCGATCCGGTCACGACGGCCCGCCCGGCGCTCATGATCACGAGGTGGTCGGCGAGCCGCTCGGCCTCCTCGAAGGAGTGCGTCGTGACGACCACCGTGGTGCCGTCGTCGCGCTGCTCCTCGATGAGGTCCCACACGTCGAGGCGGCCGTGGGGGTCGAGGCCGGCGGCGGGCTCGTCGAGGAAGAGCACCTCCGGGCGGCCGAGCAGGGCCGCCGCGAACGCGAGGCGTTGCTTCTGTCCACCGGACAGCCGCCGCACGGTGGTGCCGGCGAACTGGTCGACGCCGAGTCGGCGCGCCGTCTGCCCCACGTCGGCCGGCTCGGCGTAGAGCCGGGAGAGGTGCTCGAGCAGGCGCATCGGCTTGGTCCCACCGGGCAGGCCCCCCGTCTGGAGCATGACGCCGACCCGGGCGCGGTGGTCGGCGCCCGAGGTGAGCGGGTCGAGGCCGAGCACCCGCACCGAGCCGGAGGTGGGCCTGGTGAGCCCCACCGCGCACTCGATGGCGGTGGTCTTGCCGGCCCCGTTGGGTCCGAGCACCGCGGTCACCCGGCCGGTCGGGGCCTGCCACGACAGCCCGTCGAGGGCCATGACCGCGCCGAAGCGTCGGCTGAGATCGGTTAGGGTCACGGCGGTCGGAGCGGTCACGCCAGTGGTCATGGCTGCCCAGTCTAGGCTCGCTCCTGAGCGACCCGGACGCCGGCACCCGCAGGTGTGGGCAGGTCAGGCCCGGCTCGAGAACGAGCACCCCAGGCGCGCCCTCCTCCCGAGACACGCCGAGCACCCTCACCACGATCCGGAGAGCCCCAGGCATGAAGATCGACTCGACCGCCAAGCCGTTCACCGCCCTCGTCGCGGTGCCGACCGTGCTCGCGGCCCTCGCTCGCCGGCCTCGAACCACCGCCGCCCTGGGTCTGCTCACCGCCGCGGTGACGCTCTTCTTCCGCGACCCCGACCGCAGCCCCGACCGGATGCCGGTCGCTGACCCGGACGTGGTGCTCGCCCCTGCCGACGGCATGGTGGTGCACGCCGGGCCGCCGCAGCCCGGGGTGGCACCCCAGGGCGACTGGCAGCAGGTGAGCATCTTCCTGTCACTGCTCGACGTGCACATCAACCGCTCGCCCTACGGGGGGCGCGTCATCGACGTGACCCATCACGCGGGCAGCTTCCTGGCGGCCTACCGGGCCGAGAGCGCCACGAAGAACGAGCGCAGCGAGATCATCGTCGAACGGCTCGTCGGCTCCGAGCGTCGCAGGGTCGTCTACCGCCAGCTGGTCGGGCAGCTGGCCCGACGCATCGTGACCCGCATCGCTCCGGGTGACGAGGTGCGCACCGGGGAGCGGATCGGGCTGATGAAGTTCGGCTCGCGCATGGACGTGTTCGTGCCTCCCGAGGTCGTGCTCGAGGTCGCGAAAGGCAAACGAGCCGTCGCCGGCGAAACGGTGCTCGGTCGCTTCCCCGGGGCGGGCACCCTGCCCGGCACGGGGCGGGTGGGAGCGACCCTGGAGATGGTTCGGTGACGGGCGACGCCACAAGCCGGCGCGGTCGCGGCCGGGCTCGGGTGAGCCGCGGCATGCGGCTCGTCTCGGCCACCGGCGCGCGCGTGGTGCCCATGAGCCGGCTCAACCCCCGGGTTCGGGCCCGGGTCATGTTGCCGAGCCTCTTCACCCTCGGGAACATGCTGTTCGGCTTCAGCTCGGTGCTGCTCTCGTTCCAGGGCAAGTTCACGACAGCAGCCATCTTCATCGCCGTATCGATCCTGCTCGACATCTCCGACGGGGCGGTGGCCCGCGCGGTGGGCGCGATCACCCCGTTCGGGCTGCAGTTCGACTCCCTGGCCGACCTGATCTCGTTCGGCATCGCACCCGCCGTGCTGGTCTACACCTGGGCCCTGCCCGCCTACCCCGTGTGGGCGTGGGCCGGAGCCATGTTCTGGCTCTCGTGCGCCGCCTACCGCCTCGCCCGCTTCAACGTGACGATCGACCCGCTCGCCGACAAGCGCTACTTCGTCGGCCTGGCGAGCCCCAGCGCAGCCGCCGTCGTCATCGCCACCGTGCTTGCAATCGACGGGCCCCTTTACGGGTGGGCACCGCTGCTGCCGGTGGTGGCAGGGGTGCTGCCGGCGGCCCTGATGGCGACCTCGTTCCGGTTCCGCTCGTTCCGGGCCCTGTTGTCGACACGGCACCTGCCGGTGACCGTGACGCTCGTGGTGGTCGTCGTGGTCGGTCTCGTGCTGCGCCCGGGCTTCACCGCGGTCGTGGTCGCCTACGGCTACGTGCTCACCTGCCCGCTCGGCTGGGTCACCCGACCCCTTCGGCTGCGCTGGTTCGGTGAGCAGGCCGTCGCGCCGCCGCGCCACCGGATGCCGTCGCTCATCATGCCCGGTGAGGTCGAGGAGACCGACGACCCCGACGACGAGGCGGGCGACCCGTTCGACCCCGCCCCGCAGGGGTAAGGCAGTCCTTACTGGAAGCGTCCACGCCATTTACGTCACAATGGTGTGGTGTTTATTGCTGAGCGCGCCACGAGGGAGTCGAAGCGAGGCGAACCGTCGTCTCCTCTCGAGTCACGCACGCGCTCGCGGGTGCTGCAGATGGTCTCCGTCGACGGTCCCGTCACGGCGGCCCAGATCGGCCAGCATCTCGACCTGACCGCGGCAGCGGTCCGTCGGCATCTCGACGCGCTCGTCGAACAGGGTCTTGTGGCACCCCACGACGCGGGAACGGCCCGGCGCGGTCGAGGTCGCCCAGCCAGGGCGTACGTCGTGTCCGAGGCCGGCCACTCCTCTCTGGGAGCCGACTACGACTCGCTGGCCGTGGAGGTGCTTCGCTACCTGGCCCAGCACTCCGGCCCGGAGGCGGTGGCTGCGTTCGCCCGCAGCCGTACCGCGGTGTCGGAGCAGCGCTACGCTGCCGCGCTGTCGTCGGTCGGCGACGACCCCGCCGAGCGGGTCGACGCCCTGGTCCGAGCGCTCGGTGACGACGACTTCGCCGCCACCGCCCGGCCCGTGGGCACCGGCGGGCTCACCGGCATCCAGCTGTGCCAGGGTCACTGCCCTGTGCAGCACGTGGCCACGGAGTTCCCCGCCTTCTGCGAAGCCGAGACCGAGGCCTTCTCGCGCCTGCTCGGGGTACACGTCCAGCGCCTGGCGACCCTCGCCGGTGGAGACCACGTGTGCACCACCTTCGTCCCGACCGGTGGACTGGCCCGGAAGAGCCAGCCCGCCTCCGCTGTTGTCGAGAGTGCGACCGCAGACAGCGCCACGACAGACCTCGCCAACGCGTCAGCCCGTCCATCCAGCCAGATCACGCACGTCAAGGAAGGTTCACCTTCATGAGCACGAACATCGAAGAGCGCAACCCGGGCCTCAAGGGCATCGGCACGTACGAGTACGGCTGGGCCGACAGTGACGCCGCCGGCACCAACGCCCGCCGAGGCCTCAACGAGGACGTCGTCCGCGACATCTCGGCGCGCAAGAGCGAGCCGGAGTGGATGACGAAGCTGCGCTTGAAGAGCCTGTCGCTCTTCGGCAAGAAGCCGATGCCCGCGTGGGGCTCCGACCTGACCGGCATCGACTTCCAGAACATCAAGTACTTCGTGAAGTCGACCGAGAAGCAGGCCGCCACCTGGGACGACCTGCCCGAGGACATCAAGAACACCTATGACCGCCTCGGCATCCCCGAGGCCGAGAAGCAGCGCCTCGTCTCCGGCGTGGCCGCCCAGTACGAGTCTGAGGTCGTCTACCACCAGATCCGTGAGGACCTCGAGGCTCAGGGCGTCATCTTCCTCGACACCGACACGGCCCTGAAGGAACACGAAGACCTCTTCCGCGAGCACTTCGCCACCGTCATCCCCGCCGGTGACAACAAGTTCGCCTCGCTGAACACCGCCGTCTGGTCGGGTGGGTCGTTCATCTACATCCCCAAGGGGGTGCACGTCGACATCCCGCTGCAGGCCTACTTCCGCATCAACACCGAGAACATGGGCCAGTTCGAGCGCACCCTGATCATCGCCGACGAGGACTCGTACGTGCACTACGTCGAGGGTTGCACGGCCCCGATCTACAAGAGCGACTCGCTGCACTCGGCCGTCGTCGAGATCATCGTCAAGAAGAACGCCCGCGTGCGGTACACCACCATTCAGAACTGGTCGAACAACGTCTACAACCTCGTCACCAAGCGCGCCACCTGCGAGGCCGGCGCGACCATGGAGTGGGTCGATGGCAACATCGGCTCCAAGGTGACCATGAAGTACCCGGCCGTCTTCCTGATGGGCGAGTACGCCAAGGGCGAGACCCTGTCGATCGCCTTCGCGGGCGAGGGCCAGCACCAGGACACCGGCTCCAAGATGGTGCACGCGGCCCCGCACACGAAGAGCTCGATCATCAGCAAGTCGGTCGCCCGGGGCGGCGGCCGGTCGAGCTACCGCGGGCTCGTGCAGGTGCTCGAAGGCGCTACGCACTCGGCCTCGACCGTGCGCTGCGACGCCCTGCTCGTCGACACGATCAGCCGCAGTGACACCTACCCGTACGTCGACATCCGCGAGGACGACGTGTCGATGGGGCACGAGGCCACGGTCTCGAAGGTCAGCGAGGACCAGTTGTTCTACCTCATGTCCCGAGGCATGGCCGAGGACGAGGCCATGGCAATGATCGTGCGCGGGTTCATCGAACCCATCGCGCGAGAGCTGCCGATGGAGTACGCCCTCGAGCTCAACCGCCTCATCGAACTCCAGATGGAAGGAGCAGTCGGCTGATGAGCCTTGCCGACACGCTCGTCGACGCACCCGTCGACGGCGCACATTCCCACGTCGATCCGCAGTCAGCGTCAGCGGCCGGGTTCGTTCCCGACGCCTCGCGAGCCGAGCGCACGGCATCCTTCGACCTCGACGCCTTCCCCGTCCCCCGGGGGCGCGAGGAGGAGTGGCGCTTCACGCCCGTTCGCAAGCTGGCCGGCCTGTTCGACATCGGCGACCAGCTCCAGCCCGGGCACCTGCTCGTGCAGGCTGACCTTCCCCCAGACGTGACGACAGCGACGATCACGGCAGCAGAGGCGCAGGCCCTGGGCATCCTCCCCCCGCAGGACCGTGCCGCCGCGGTGGCCGCGGCGGTCGACGACGCGCTCCTGCTCGACATCCCGGCCGAGTCCGAGCCCGACACGCCGATCCGGCTGCGACTGGAGGGGACCGGCGAGACCGTCCACGGTCACATCGTGATCCGGGCCGGGCGTCACTCCCGGGCCACCGTCGTACTCGAGCACTCGGGCAGCGCGCGTTACACACAGCTCGTCTCGGTCGTGACCGGTGACAGCGCCGACCTCACGGTGGTCTCGAGCCAGCGGTGGAACGACGACGCGGTGCACCTGGCCCAGCACGACGCCCTCGTCGGCCGGGACTCCACCTACAAGCACGTCTCGGTGACTCTCGGGGGTCAGGTCGTGCGCATCAACGCCAACGTCCGCTACGCCGGACCGGGCGGCGACGCCACGCTGCTCGGGGTCTACTTCGCCGACGCGGGACAGCACCTCGAGCACCGTTCCTTCATCGACCACAACACGCCGCACTGCAAGAGCCGGGTCACCTACAAGGGCGCCCTGCAGGGTGAGTCGGCGCGCACCGTGTGGGTGGGCGACGTGCTCATCCGCAAGGAGGCCGAGGGCACCGACACCTACGAGCTCAACCGCAACCTCGTGCTCACCGACGGCGCCCGCGCCGACTCGGTGCCCAACCTCGAGATCGAGACGGGCGAGATCGCAGGCGCCGGCCACGCCTCTGCCACCGGGCGGTTCGATGACCTGCAGCTGTTCTACCTGCAGTCTCGCGGCATCCCCGAGGACCAGGCCAAGCGCCTCGTCGTGCGCGGATTCTTCGCCGACATCATTCGTCACGTCCCGCTCGCCGACCTGCGTGACGAGGTCACCGCGGCGATCGAGGACGAGCTCGCGGCCACCGAGTACGCCGCCCCCACGCTGAACCATTCCGGCACCGCCAGCAAGGAGAACTGAACCAGTGAGCGACCTGACCGACCCGACCGCCACCGCGGATGCGACAGACGCGAAGGGCAAGCACACGCTCGAGATCAAGGGACTGATGGTCTCGGTCGAGACCGAGGACGGCCCCAAGGAGATCCTGCGCGGAGTCGACCTGACCGTGAACTCGGGTGAGACTCATGCGCTCATGGGCCCCAACGGCTCGGGCAAGTCGACGCTCGCCTACAGCGTGGCCGGCCACCCGAAGTACACCGTCACCGGTGGCACCGTGACCCTCGACGGCGAAGACGTGCTGGCGATGTCGGTCGACAAGCGGGCTCGCGCCGGACTCTTCCTGGCCATGCAGTATCCGGTCGAGGTGCCCGGTGTGAGCGTGAGCAACTTCCTGCGCACGGCCAAGACCGCCATCGACGGTGAGGCGCCCAAGCTGCGCACCTGGGTCAAGGACGTCAAGGCGGCCATGGGCAACCTGCGCATGGACGCCGCGTTCGCCGAGCGCAACGTCAACGAGGGCTTCAGCGGTGGCGAGAAGAAGCGCCACGAGATCCTGCAGATGCAGCTGCTCCACCCGAAGATCGCCATTCTCGACGAGACCGACTCCGGGCTCGACGTCGACGCGCTCAAGGTGGTCTCCGAGGGCGTCAACCGCGTCAAGAGCGAGAGCGACGTGGGCGTGCTGCTCATCACCCACTACACGCGCATCCTGCGCTACATCAAGCCCGACTTCGTGCACGTGTTCATCGAGGGCAAGATCGTCGAGGAGGGCGGTGCCGAGCTGGCCGACCGTCTCGAGGACGAAGGCTACGACCGCTACGCGACGCCCGCGAGCGCCTGAAGGTCGGGCCGGATGCCGCTTCGCAGTTCGCGTGTGAACGCGCCGCTCAGTGACCGGGAGGTCGCCGCCCTCCGCGGCGAGTTCCCGGTGCTGACGCGCACCGTTCGCGACGACCAGCCGTTGGTCTACCTCGACTCCGGCGCCACGTCACACAAGCCGACGACGGTGCTCGATGCCGAGCGCAGCTTCTACGAGCAGCACAACGCGGCGGTCCACCGAGGCGCGCACCAGCTCGCCGAGGAGGCCACTGACGACTTCGAGGCGGCGCGAGCCACCATCGCGGCGTTCATCGGGGCCCCGGCCGACGAGGTCGTCTTCACCAAGAACGCGACCGAGGCGCTCAACCTCGTGGCCTACGCCTTCTCGAACGCTTCTCCGACCGATGAGCCGAAGGACGCCCGTTTCGTGCTCGGGCCCGGTGACGAGATCCTCGTCACCGAGATGGAGCACCACGCCAATCTGGTTCCGTGGCAGGAGCTCTGCCGTCGCACCGGGGCCACCCTGCGCTGGGTGCCCGTTCGGGCCGACGGTTCTCTCGAGGTGAGCGACCTCGACGCACTGCTCACCGACCGCACCAAGGTCTTCGCGTTCACGCACGTCTCGAACGTGCTCGGCACCATCAACCCGGTCACCGAGCTGGCCGAGCGGGCCCACGCGGTGGGGGCGCTCGTCGTCGTCGACGCCTGCCAGTCGGTGCCGCATCTCGCCGTTGACGTCGCTACGTTGGGGGCCGACTTCATCGCCTTCAGCGGCCACAAGCTCTACGGCCCGATGGGGATCGGGGTGCTCTGGGGCCGCGCCGAGCTGCTCGAGGTCATGCCTGCCTTCCTCACCGGGGGCTCGATGATCGAAACCGTCACGATGGAGCGTTCCACGTACGCACCGGCGCCCCAGAAGTTCGAGGCCGGGGTGCCGAACGCGGCTCAGGCGATCGGTCTGGCCGCCGCTGTGACGTGGGTGGAGGCCATCGGCATCGACCGCATCGCCGCCCACGAGTCAGCCTTGGTCGACGCCCTGATGACCGGTCTGGCCGCCCGCCCCTGGGTGCGAGTCGTCGGCCCGCCGCCCGGCACGCCGCGTGGGGGAGCCGTGGCATTCCTCGTCGACGGCGTGCATGCCCATGACGTCGGCCAGGTGCTCGACGACGCCGGGGTGGCGGTGCGTGTGGGTCACCACTGCGCGTGGCCCCTGCACCGAGCTCTTGGGGCCGCTGCCACCACGCGCGCCTCGTTCGCGGTCTACAACACTCTTGACGAGGTCGGCGTCCTGCTTCGGGCGCTTGACCGGGTGCCGGCGATCTTCGGAGTCGACCTCACCGAGACCGACACCGACACCGACACCGATCTCGGTGCCACCGATGGGGCAGCCGCGCTCCGTGGCGAGTCGACGAGGGAGGCGAGCTGATGGACCTCTACCAAGAGCTGATCCTCGAACACTCCAAGAGGCCGCACCGCAGCGGCCTGCGCGATCCTTTCGACGCCGAGGTGCACCACGTCAACCCGACGTGTGGTGACGAGGTCACCTTGCGGTTGGCGCTCTCGGGCAAGGGCGCCGCGGCCGTCGTGCGCGACGTGTCCTACCGGGCACAGGGCTGCTCCATCTCGGTCGCCAGCACGTCGGTGCTGGCCGAGGAGGTCACCGGGCGCCCGGTGCGCGAGGCGCTGGCCACGTTCGAGGCGATGCGGTCGATGCTCACCTCGCGCGGCACCGAGCCCGGCGACGCCGAGACCATCGGTGACGGCGTCGCCTTCGCCGGCGTCTCGAAGTACCCGGCGCGGGTCAAGTGCGCCCTGCTCGGCTGGGCCGCGTTCACCGACGCGTTGGCCCGAGCCGGAGTCGACATCAGCACCATCAGCCCGACCGTTTCAGCAAGTGGTTCCACTGCAACGCAAGGAGTCTCGTCATGAGCCAGACAGCAACCCCGCCCAATGTTGCCGACATCGAAGAGGCGATGCGCGATGTCGTCGACCCCGAGCTCGGCATCAACATCGTCGACCTCGGGCTCGTCTACGGCATCACCGTCGACGCCCAGTCGAACGCGGTGCTCGACATGACCCTCACGTCGGCGGCCTGCCCGCTCACCGACGTGATCGAGGACCAGACCGCCCAGGCGCTCGAGGGACTCGTCAACTCCTACCGCGTCAACTGGGTGTGGATGCCACCATGGGGGCCCGACAAGATCACCGAGGACGGCCGCGACCAGCTGCGCGCTCTCGGCTTCAACCTCTGACCCTCGTCACGGCGCCGTGACGGCTCGCGTGGTCGAGGTCGACCCCGAGCGGCTCGAGCGCTGGTTGGCGGGGTTCGCCGACAGGCATGGTCCCTGCTCGACCACCGAGACCCCGACCTCCGCCGGGGTGGTTGTGTCTGTCATCGCCACCGACGGAAGTCAGGCGCAGGTCTCGTCATTCGAGTACGACCCCTTGGGGATCGTGATCGTGCGGCGTGGCGGCTACGCCGTCGGGCTGGCCACCGGGTCGACCTTCGTGGCGTCGAAGGTCGGGACTCGTCACGTGCAGTCCCGCACGGCGGCGGGAGGATGGTCGCAACAGCGGTTCGCTCGTCGTCGGGGCAAGCAGGCCGACGAGCTGGTCGACGCCGTGGTGGGCCATGCCCTCAGGGTCATCCTGAGTGGTGATGAGTCGCCCCGAACCGGCGCACCCGGCATCCCCAGGGCTCTGGTGGTCGGCGGGGACCGGAGGCTGGTCGCCGAGGTGCTGGGTGCCTCTGCCCTACGCGCCCTCGCAGGTCTGCCCCGGCGTGAGTTCTACGACCTTCCCGACCCGAAGCGGGCGGTGCTCGAGACCGCCCTGCGCCGCGGTCGCGCTCTGCGCATCACCCTCACCGACCCCGACAACCCCCCCACC
>JAKDLG010000284.1 GCA_030452985.1 Humibacillus sp. | reverse complement strand
GGGGGTGGGGGTGCTGATCTACCTGGTGGTGGAGGCGAAGACCGGCAACGCCTTGCTCGCCTCGATGGCGTTCTCGATCGGTTTCGTGGCCCTGCTGTTGGCCAACAGCGAGCTGTTCACCGAGAACTTCCTGGTGCCGGTGATCTCGGTGGTCGCCAAGGTGGGCACGTTCCCACAGCTGATGCGGCTGTGGGTGGTCACGCTGGCGGCCAACCTGGTCGCGGGGTTCGGTATGGCGGGGATGATCGTGGTGGCGCTGCCCGATGTGCACCAGGTGGCGGTCGAGGCCGGTTCGCACTACGCGCACCTTGGTGTCTCGTGGCGCTCGTTCTTTCTGGCGGTGCTCGCCGGGACGGTGATCACGCTGTTGACGCGGATGCAGCACGCGACCGAGAGCCTCGGGGTGCGTCTGGTGCCGGCAGTCCTGATGTCGTTCGTGCTCGTCGGCGCCCAGCTGTTCCACTCGGTGCTCGACTCGATCCTGATGTTCGCCGGTCTGTTGACCGGCAAGGCCGACTACGGCTACGTCGACTGGCTCGGGGCCCTCGGCTGGTCTGCGTTCGGCAACCTGGTGGGTGGGCTCGTGCTCGTGACCGGCATCCGTCTGCTGCGGATCCCCCACCGTCTCGCGGAGAGCCGCGAGCAGGGGCAGACCGGCTGAGACGGCCCAATCGGCTTGATGGTTGAGGAGCCGTTGCCGGCCGCCCGCCACTAGTCTCGCGGTGTGTCCGAGTTCATTTGGCGACCGGCCAACGACGCGACGAGCGATGACGTCGAGGCCGTGTTCGACGCCGGGGGCGCCCGCACGTGCCGCTGCCAGGCACTCAAGGTCCCCGGTTGGATCTGGCGCGACACGAACCAGGAGGAGCGTGACGCCGCACTCATAGAGCAGACCGGCTGCGGGACAAGGGGCCCCACGTCTGGCCTCGTCGGGTACGTCGACAGCGAGCCGGCCGGCTGGGTCGCGGTCGAGCCGCGAGAGAACTACCCACGGATCTGGGCCCGGCAGAAGCCCTGGATGCGGATGGACCCCGACCTCGAGGGCGTGTGGTCGGTCACCTGCTTCGTCGTGCGGAAGGGCTTCCGTCGACAGGGACTGATGTACGAGCTCGCCGCCGCAACCGTCGAGTACGGCAGGCAGGTCGGTGCTCGCGTGCTTGAGGGGTACCCCACCGAGCCACCCCCGGGGAAGGTCGTGATCTGGGACGAGGCATCGGTCGGGCTGCTCCAGGTCTTCCTCGAGGCCGGGTACGAGGTCGAGGCGTCGCCGACCCTGCGCCGGAGGGTGGTGCGACACCGACTCGGCACACCGCCCTGACGGTGGGTGGACCCAGCCATCGCTTCGCGGTCGATCACCGCCCCGGTGGGGTTCGCACGTCGGGACGCGTTGACCCCGACGATGAGCACAAAACCATCGGCTGGCACAAGTGCCCGGCCTGGACCCCACGACGCGCAGCTACCTCCTGGTCGGGACCCGCCGCTGGTAGCTCGGTGGTCGCCCGATCTCAGAAGCTGACCAGCGTGTGTACGTCATCGTCGCGGGCACTCCACTCGGGGTTCCGAGGGCCGACATCGGCCGAGGCCGCCCTGAGGCGGATCACTCCGGCCTGGGCCGCTTCGGATGACTCCCAGCGGGACACGATGGTCAGACGCGTGTTGGGTGGGTCGTCGAACCCTTCGATCGACAGCAGGCCCTCGGTCCGGTCACGGAGCTGGTCGCCGACCTTGACGCAGAAGGCGCGGAAGTCCTGCATATGCTCAGGCTTGGGGTAGTGGTGGACGATGATCGCGAACATGGGTCTGCTCCTTTGGTTCGTGGGTCAGCGATGCCGTGAGGCCCAGGAGCTCGAGCAGCGACCCGTGGTTGAGATACACCGCGATCCGCCAGCGGTCCTCGTGGCGGAGCAGGAAGGTCGTGTCCAGCTCGACCGGCACGTGGTCGTGGTCGAACTCGACCTCCCACTTCGTGCGTGCCAGCGCATGTCTGTCGTCGATGCTCTCGACCTGCAGGTCGACGAGCCGGGTTCCCGTGGCGCCGACGCTGGAGAAGATCATCCGGCGGCGTGGCAGGAACGCGATGAGGTGCTCACGTCCCAACGGTGCGGACGCGGTCGGGTCGATGTTCATGAACTGCTCGAGGAACAGATCGCCATACCTGGGCCAGTCCTGGTTATCGGAAGCCGAGGCGAAATCGCGGAAGAAGGACTGGATCGACGCGGTGTGGTCGATGGTCATGGCGTGTCCTTGCTCAGGCACTGTGCAATCTGGAGCAGAAGGGGCACTGCGGCTGAAAGGGCATCACGGTCGGTCGGCCCGAACTGGTCGATGGCGACCCAGAGTGCTCGGCGTGCATCGGCCTCTGCTCGGCGAACCATGCGCCGGCCCGCCGGTGTGGCCCGGACGAGGGCTCGCCGGGCATCTCGGGGGTCCGGTTCCCGCATCAGCAGACCGTCTTCCACCAGAGGTCGAATGCGCAATGAGATCGCCTGGGTGCTCACCTGCTCCAGTTGAGCCAGTTCCGAGACGGTCCGCGGGCCTTTGCGGATCACGTGGCGCAGGGTCGCCATGGCGACGAACCCAAGGCCCGGCTCCGCGGACTCGAGGTAGCGCAGACGCAACTGGGCCGAGACGGCGGCGACCGCGTCGTGCACCTCGATCGGCAGGGTAGCCTGATCCATATACGTAAGGGTACTTACGTAAATGGATCGAGGCAACCGCCTACCCCGACGCCGGTTCGCGTAGGGGACCCCGAGGGACCCCGGTTGAAGGTGGCATGCACATTCGTCATGGGACCGCGACGCCAGTCCCTACCTCACCTCCCGCGACGCCGGTCCCGAATGGTCGGTGGCGGCCCGCCACTGGCTGCGTCCTCACGCGGCGAAGTGACGCAGCCTCTCGGAGGTTGGCTTTTCGAGCGAATCGCGGCATGAGCCGTCACTGCGCGAGGGGTGTACCGAGTATGAATTCAGTTGGCTCCGGGGGAGGAGCAGGCGGCCGCTGTCGACATAGCCGAGCCGTAGGTAGTGGTGTTTGCTGCGCCTTTTTCGGTGGACGGCGCGGAGGTGAGCGCCAGACGCAAAACAAGCCCCAGAGCCAGGAGCGCCATCACCACGTCTCAGCCGACCTTGTTCCGGCTCCGTGGTCAAGTCATTGCTAGACGACCGGAGCAGGTCTATGACGTCGGACTGGGTTCCAGAACCGGCCACGTCGCCAAACACCCGACCACTACCGCGTCGACGTCGGCGACCATCACCGGTCCAATCGCGACGAGGTGTGCCAAATCTTGGGGAGACGTGACCGTCAACCTTGCGCCGGAAGGGGCAGATGCTGTGTTCCTCGCAACGCGTCTACTCACCGGTCTCGTCCTTGGTGGTCAGCGCTTAGGTCGGTTCTTGCCACCCGTCGCGCCGGCACACCTGCGACAGCAGGGTCTGGGCCGCGTCGAGGTTATCGACCTTCGTCGGATTGACCACGATGGTCATTCTCCTTCGGACGCGCCCACCGCCGGGGTCGGCAGGCTGCTGGGCTGAGGCGGGCGGTGAGGAGTCGGGCATCCTGGGATCTTGGAGAGCGCACAGAGGTCTGCCGGATGTGGTCGGAGAGGGTGCACGGTCATACCCCCTGTCGGCCCGTGATCACACCGGTCCGAGGGTAGCTGTACTGCTGACCGTGCCCTCCCGAGTGCCCGCGAAAGATAGGGGGGTGGGCGGCCGAGGATAGGGAGTCTGCCGGATGTGTCGAGAGGGGCCCACGAACGACCGTAGAGATGTCGCCAGACCTGACATCAGTTAAGGAGAGACTCATGTTCCCGGCCCACCGCCCCACCCCCGCCCCCAAGACCACCCGCATAGTACTCACGCTCGCCGCACTGGCCGCCGGCCCCATCGCCTCGGCGACCGCGAGTCCGGTGCCCGAGCCGTCAACCACCCAGACCACCCAGACCACCCAGACCAGGTGGCAGGCCACCGTTCACGAGATCGCTGCTGGAGCACCCAGCACGAACTCACTGGCCGTCCGTCGGATGCTGCTGTTGATCGTCGTTCATTTTGCAGATGCTGGCGTCATTGGGTTTGCCGATGGTC
>JAKDLG010000283.1 GCA_030452985.1 Humibacillus sp. | reverse complement strand
CCGCGAACGACTCGTTCGAGGGCGAACGACGGGGTCTACCGGCGCGTTCGCCCACGAACCCGGCGTTCGAGCCTGCCGAGACGACCTGGGGGATGCCGTTCTGCTCGCTCCCGAGGTGCGGCGCGTCGTCTCGCTGGTTCCCTCCATCACCGAGGCCATCGCTGCCACGTGCCCGCAGCGGCTGGTCGCCGCGACCGACTGGTGCACTCACCCGGCCGACCTTGACGTCGGGCGGGTCCGCGGCACGAAGAACCCCGACCTCAGGGCTATCGCGGCCTTGGAGCCAGACCTCGTGGTGGCGAACAAGGAGGAGAACCGCGAGCTCGACGTGCGACGGCTGCGCGAGCGCGGCATCCCGGTCTGGGTGACCGACATCGAGACGGTGCCTCAGGGGCTCGACTCCATCGAGCGCCTCTTCACCGACGCCCTCCAGGTGGAGACGCCCCCGTGGCTGGTCGAGGCCCGCGAGGAGTGGGCCGGGCCGCTTCCCCCACCGACGCTGCGGGTGGCCGTGGCGATCTGGCGAGACCCGTGGATGGTGGTGGGTCCCTCCACCTTCACCGGAGACCTGGTGGCCCGGCTGGGTTGGCACAACGTGTTCGCCGACAGTGGTACGACGGATGAGGCCACGGCTGGCGCGAAGCCGGCGCGTTATCCGCGCGTCGAGCTGGCCGAGCTCGACCGGGCCGACGTCGACGTGGTGCTGCTACCCGACGAGCCCTACGTGTTCACCAGCGCCGACGGACCAGAGGCCTTCGGTCGCGTTCGCACCGCGCTCGTCAGCGGCCGACTGCTCACCTGGTACGGCCCCAGCCTGGTCGGAGCCCGGTCTGCCCTGGCCCGGGCCGTCACCGGCTGACCGCAACACACCGAGCAACCGTCAACCGCGCGTGGTGTAGCTGCGGGGAGCTGGCGATTACTCGGTGTGTTGCGCGCGGGCGGTGGGTTCGAGGCTCCCGGTGGCGGTGGCGGTGGCGGGTGGCGTGTCTGCGGTGTGGCGCCGGCGCCGGTGCACCCGTGGCGGCCGGGGCGTCCGCTCCTCGGGATCGGGTCGACGGGTGAACGAGCTGAGCAGTGACTGCTCTGGGTCGGAGTCGAGGAACAGGGCCCGCATCAACAAGGTCACCGGGATGGCGACGATCGCCCCCATCGGTCCGAGCACGAAGGTCCAGAAGACGAGCGAGAAGAAGGTCGCCAGCAGGCTGAGCGAGACGGTGTCGATGACGAAACGCGGCTGGATGATCACCTGTATCACGACGTTCACCACCGTGTAGATCACGATGACCGCCAGCATCAGGCTCCAGCCGCCCCCGAGCAGCCCGAGGAGGGCGGGCGGTATGACACCGATGACGAAGCCGACACTCGGGATGAAGTTCGTGGTGAAGGCCACGATCGCCCAGATGAACGGCAGGGGGATGCCGAGCCCCCAGAGCACCAGGCCGTCGATGACGGCCACGATGGCGCCGAACGTGGTGGCGACGATGAAGTAGCTCTGGGTGTTCTTGGCGAAGTCGCCCATGGCTGTCGCCAGGAGGGGGCGACGGCTCGACAGCAGGACATTGCGGGTGGGCGCCGCGACCGCCTCGATCGACACGACGGCGATGGTGACGAACAGGAACAGCACCACCGTGAGCAGGTTGAGGCCTTGCAGGAATATGTCACCCAGGAGAGGGAGGATCTTCTTCAGGTCGAACGAGCTGGAGGCTTGCGACGCGACCTCGGGGCTGGCCCCCAACGACACGAAGAAACTGTGTATCGAGCTGTTGAGACCGGCCAGCTGGGTGGAGTACTGGGGCAGGAGGGTGGCCATCTCGACCACAGCGAGCACGGTGCCGGCGAGAATGAACCCCAGCACCACCCAGAGCACGAGGATGCACAGCGCCGCCCCGACCACGCGGGGCCAACCTCGGCTTCGGGCCCAGTGCGCGACCGGGAGGGCTGCCACCGCAAGGATCATGCCGGCGACCAAGGGCGTGACGAACGACTGAGTCGAACGCACTCCCGCCACGACCACCGTGATCGAGGCGGCGCCCAGCACCAGTGTGAGACCCCTCGGGATGGCGGGACGTTCGATCATGGGCGCCACGCGTCCTCCTGGGCTGGGGCTCCCAACTCGACGTCGGGGGCTCGTCCCGAATCTAGGGCAGGGGCCCCGACAACGGTGTCATCCCCGCGGGACGATCTCGTTCGGTCCGGGCTTGTCGGGTCTACCCGTGACGCGCCTCAGCCGTGAACGGCGAGCCCGGCAAGCAGCAGCCGACGGGCCAGCTCGAGACCGAGATCGCTGACGGTGGCCACTCCGCGCGAGAGCAGCTGGGAGATTGCAGCGAGCTCGTCAGTGGTCACCCGGAAGTCGGCCACCCGGCTGCGCACGACAGCCCCCTCGGCCGTCGGCACCAGGGTGGCAGCGAGATGCTCACGCAGTCGGATGCCGTCGTGCTCACCGAGCTCTGCGGCATCCAGCGTCTGGGTGACCGGCGAGAGGGGGGCGGCGCGTTGCGAGCGTCGCACCTTCGCTCCGATGGCCTGCGCCACGTCGGCCACCTCGAGGTCGGCGAGCGCCCGCATCAGCGCGGCCCGGGCGATCTCGACGTCGTCGCCGACGACCGTGGCGTCAGACGCGTCGACGAGCGCCGGGAGCGATGTGCGCAGCGACTGGTCACGGCTCGCCTTGGCCACCGCGAGCGCCAGCAGCTCGTCGGCCAGGTGACGGCGGGTCCACACGTGCACCCCGAGCGTGAGGTGGGTGCTGACCCCGCCGAGGGCCGTCGCGGAGTGCAGGAAACCCCTCGGCAGGTAGAGGCAGTCCCCAGGGCTCAGGGTGAACTCGAGCAGCGGAGGCTGCCTGGCGGCCTGCTCCACGGCGACGCGGCGCCCGCTCCAGGGCTCGTCGCGCAGGGGAGCGGAGTGCACCGGGGGGCGCACCCGCCACGTCTTCTCGCCCGACACCTGGATGACGAAGACGTCGTGCACGTCGTAGTGGTCGCTGAAACCCGTGTTCTGGGCCGGGGTCACGTAGGCGTTGGCCTGCACCGGATGGCCGAGGTCTTCGGCCAGCTGCTGGCTGAACCCGATCAGGGCGGGCCAGGTGCGGTGCAGGCCTTGGAGCACGAGCGTGGCGCCGCCGGCGAAGAGGCGAAGCAGCTTGTCGTCGCTGACCTGGTCAGCCACGGTGGCGCCCACGCCCCCACCCTCGGTGAAGTCACGGTCGCCGTACGTGGTGCCGTTCTTGGCCACCCGCAGGAAGGGCGCCCGCAGGCCACGTCGGGAGACGAGCTCGTCAACGGCGGCCACGGAGAACAGCTCGCCGATGGCGCCGGGGAGGTCGTCGGCCCGCGACACCAGCGGCTCGCGGCCCCAGTAGCGGCTCGCGAAGTCGTCGGCGGAGACGGCGATGACGCGTGACAGAGCCGAGTGCCCGCGCAGCGGCGCGGACACTCGGCTCGAGGTGATGCTTTCGGTCACGGTGCGGTCAGCTCTGGCAGCAGCTCACGCGCTGCCGTCGGCGCCGCCGTCGTGGGTGCCGGCGTCTGCTCCGCCGTCGGCAGGACCTTCGGCGCCGCTGTCTGCGCCGCCGTCGGCGCCGCCGTCGTGGGTACCGATATTGGCTCCGCCGTCGGCAGGGCCTTCGGCGCCGCTGTCTGCGCCGCCGTCAGCGCCGCCGTCGTGGGTGCCGGTGTCGGCTCCGCCGTCGGCAGGGCCTTCGGTGCTCGGGTCCATCGGGGTGTCGCTCATATCTGTTCCTCCGTGAAGAGAGTGACACGGCACCGGATGGTGTCGCTGAGTCGTTCCTACCCTGAACTGGCCGCGGGCGCACCCCCCTCGGTCGAGCTGTGGCGCCGCGCCGACGTTCATGGTGCAATCAGCCGATGAGCATCGGCAAGGGCGACACGGTCCACTGGAACACCTCGCAGGGCCGCACCACCGGCACCGCCGTCGAGAAGCGGGTCAAGCCCTTCACCCATGACGGCCAGAAGTTCAATGCCTCTGACGATGAGCCCTACTGGATCGTGGAGTCGAAGAAGTCGGGTTCCAGGGCCGCCCACAAGGAGTCGTCGTTGTCGGGTTGACCGGCCGCACCCAGCCGGGCACGACCTGATATGGATGGGTGGTTTGTCAAGGGGGCAGGGTGAAGCGGCGTCCAAGACC
>JAKDLG010000282.1 GCA_030452985.1 Humibacillus sp. | reverse complement strand
CCCGACGCAGCTTCCACATGATCTTCAGCTCCTCGCTCGCGAGCAGGATCTCCTCGCGGCGCGTGCCCGAGCTGTTGATGTCGACGGCCGGGAAGATCCGCCGGTTCGCAAGATCGCGCGACAGTCGCAGCTCCATGTTGCCGGTGCCCTTGAACTCCTCGAAGATCACCTCGTCCATCTTCGAGCCGGTCTCCACCAGAGCCGTGGCCACGATGGTGAGCGATCCGCCGTTCTCGATGTTGCGCGCCGCGCCGAAGAACTTCTTCGGCGGGTACAGCGCGGCCGAGTCGACGCCGCCGGAGAGGATCCGCCCGCTGGCCGGCGCCGCCAGGTTGTAGGCGCGACCCAGCTTGGTGATCGAGTCGAGCAGCACGACGACGTCGTGACCGAGCTCGACGAGCCGCTTGGCGCGCTCGATGGCCAGCTCGGCAACCGTCGTGTGGTCTTCTGCCGGCCGGTCGAAGGTCGAGGAGATGACCTCACCCTTGACCGCACGCTGCATCTCGGTGACCTCTTCGGGCCGTTCGTCGACCAGCACCACCATCAGGTGGCACTCGGGGTTGTTCGTCGTGATCGCGTTGGCCAGGGTCTGCAGGATCATCGTCTTGCCGGCCTTGGCCGGCGCGACGATGAGGCCGCGCTGGCCCTTGCCGATCGGGGCGACCAGGTCGATGATCCTGGTCGTCAGCACCGTCGACTCGGTCTCGAGACGCAGCCGCTGCTGCGGGTAGAGCGGGGTCAGCTTCTGGAACTCGACACGCTTGGTCGCCTCGTCGGGCGATCCGCCGTTGACCGAGTCGAGGCGAACGAGGGCGTTGAACTTCTGACGCCCCACGTTGCCTGACGGCTGCTCACCCTCACGCAGGGCCTTGACGGCGCCGGTGACGGCATCGCCCTTGCGCAGCCCGTGCTTCTTGACCATGCCCAGCGGAACGTAGACGTCGTTCGGGCCGGGCAGGTACCCGGAGGTGCGAACGAACGCGTAGTTGTCGAGCACGTCGAGGATGCCGCCCACCGGCACGAGCACGTCGTCGTCGTTGACCTGCACCTCCGAGTCGTTCCAGTCCTGACCCCCGGCTGTGCCACGCCCGCGCTTGCGGTCGCGGCTGCGCTGGCGGTTGCGGCTGCGGCGGCTGCCACGCTCGTCGTCGTCGTAGCGAGCCTGCTGCCCCTGTTGACCCTGCTGGCTGTTCTGGGTCTGCTGGCTGCCCCGGCCCTGCTGGCGATCGTCGGTCTGGTTGGACCCGTCCTGACGGTCCGAGCGGTCCTGACGGTCCGAGCGGTCCTGACGGTCGGAGCGGTCTGAAGGGTCGGTGGACGCGGCGGAACCAGGCTGGTCGTCGCGATCATTCTGACGGCCGGCGGTCTCACGCACGGCACGAAGTGCTTCGGCCTGACGGTCTCGGCGGTCGGTCCGACCGGCCTGGCGCTCGCCGTCGTGACCGGCGTTCTGGCTGGTGCCGTTCTGGTCGGCAGCCTTCTGGCCGGAACCCTGCTGAGCACCCTCTTGACCCGCACCTTCTTGACCGGCATCCACCTGTCGGTCGCGCCGACGCTGACGTCGCGCCTCGGCGTCCGCCTGGCCCTCGGACAGGGCCGCCTCACCGCCGGCAGTAGGCCCCGTGTCGCTCACCCCGGCGGCCTCTTGACTGTTCTCGCCCGTGGCCGGTCGCCGCCCTCGCGGCGATCGCTTTCCCTGCTCAGCGCGAGGGCGCGAGTCGGAGCCCCCGGTCGGCGGCCCGGCAGCAGGCCCTTCGGACGGCGCAGTCGACGGTGCGTCCGAGCCGGAGGCGTCGCCCCGCGCCGACCTCTCCTCTCCGGCATTCGCGTCAGCCACGTCGCTGCGATGAGGCGCCTCGGTGCTGGCGCTCGCGGTTACGGTGCTCGCGGTTGCGGTGCTCGGCTCTGTGGCGATCGCGGCACCTGCTGCCCGACTGACCCGACGGCTGGCCCGGGCGGGCCTCTCGGTCGAGGTCGAGGTCGTGCCGGGGTCCGATGCCGTCGGAGGGGCCGCAGTCGTCGAGGGCGCGGTCGCAGCAGGGGCGGCAGCGCTGGCGCCACCGGACTGCCGAGCCTTGATGGCCTCGACAAGGTCGCTCTTGCGCATCTTCGTCGTGCCGGTGAGGCCCATCGACACGGCGACGCCCTTGAGCTCGTCCAGCTTCATGGCCGACAGGCCAGACACCGGACGGGTGGTTGATTCTGACACGAAGGATCCTTCCCCCTCGTTTGCGGCCCGGGAGACTCCCTGGGGCCGGACTGAGGCCAGTGACTCTGGCCGAGTGAGAACCACGTCGGCGGCGTACGCCGAGCAACGACGAGCGCCGTCACGATGTGGGGATGGTGCACCCGCCAGCGCGAACGCGGCCTGCGGTGCGACCTCAGGGTAGCACCTGGGCGGCGAGGCCCGAGCGACCTGCCAACGTGGCGGCGGCGTTCAGGGCCAGCGGCGCCCGAGCGCTTCAGCGCCGGTGAGCGCGACCGGCGTCAACGCGGGCCACCGCAGTCGGTGAGCCTGCTCGTGGCCGCTACCGGGCGGTGACCGTTGCTCCGGCGTGGGCCACGCCGGGTGTGATGCGGCGCCACCCGGCGCGCGCCGACGAGAGCCCGTCGGGAAGCACCACATCGCGAGCCTGAGAGGTGGTCGTCAGCACCAGCACCGTGGGGCCGGCGCCGGAGACGAAGGCCGCCCGCCCCTTCGACCGGAGCGCGTCGACGAGCGCCATCGTGGCGGGATAGGAGGCTCGGCGCGGCTCCTGGTGGAGCCAGTCGCGGGTGGCGGCGTGCAGGTGCGAGGGGTCTGCGGTCAGGGCGTGCACCAGCAGCGCCGCCCGGCCCGCGCCGCTGGCAGCCGAACGCAGCGGCACCGTCGCGGGCAACACCGCACGGGCCGTTCGGGTGGCCAGCTGGGCCTCGGGCACGAACCCCACGACGTCGATCTCCCGCAGCAGCCGGGGGCGGGCGGTAACCGTGCACTCGCCGAGGTCAAGGCCCGTGCCGTCCGGCATCCAGCTGAGGGTCAGGCCACCGTAGACGCTCGCCGAGGCGTTGTCAGGGTGGCCCTCGAGAGCACTCGCAAGGTGGTTGGTCACATCGCGGGCGACGACCACCGGCTCACCCGCCGCGGTGTCGAGCACACTCGAAAGCGCCTGTGCCGCCACGACGCCGGCCACGATGGCCGTGGCCGACGAACCGAGCCCGCGGCCGTGGGGCACCCCGTTGACGGCCTCGACCCGAAGCCCGGCCGGCGGGCGGGCCCCGATGGCCGACCACGTGTGGCGCATCGTCGCGACGACGAGGTGTCGCTCGTCGGTCGGCACGTCAGCGCAGCCCTCCCCTGTCACCTCGATCTGCAGACCCGGGATCTCGGAGGTCGTGACGACATACTCGTCCCACAACCCCAGGGCGAGCCCGATGGAGTCGAACCCGGGGCCGAGGTTGGCGGTGCTCGCGGGCACCCGAACGTGCACCGAGCGGCCCGCCGCCACGTCGTGCCGCACGCGTCTCAGCCCTCGAGCCCGAGCGCGCGCGCAGCCGATACCGCGTCGACCGAGACGCGGGTGGGCACGATCTCGGAGCCGTCGGCCGTGCGCAGGGCCCACTGAGGGTCCTTGAGGCCATGACCGGTCACGGTGCACACGATGCGGGCACCAGGGGGCACCAGGCCGGCGGCGTGGCTCGCGAGCAGCCCCGCGACGGATGCCGCCGAGCCGGGCTCGACGAACACCCCCTCCTGCGAGGAGAGGTAGCGGTGGGCCTCAAGGATCTGCTCGTCGGTGACCGCGTCGATGCGTCCGCCCGACTCGTCACGGGCGGCGATGGCCTGCTCCCACGACGCGGGGTTGCCGATGCGGATCGCCGTGGCGATCGTCTCGGGGTCGTCGATCGGGTGGCCTTTCACGAGGGGGGCGGCGCCCGCGGCCTGGAAACCCCACATGACCGGCAGCTGCATGGCCGGGCCGGGCTGGTCGCTGACGCGAGGGTCGCTCGAGTACTCGCGGTAGCCCCGCCAGTAGGCCGTGATGTTGCCGGCGTTCCCGACGGGCAGGCAGTGGATGTCGGGTGCGTCGCCGAGCGCGTCGACCACCTCGAAGCTGGCGGTCTTCTGCCCCTCGATGCGCGCCGGGTTGACCGAGTTGACCAGCTCGACCGGGT
>JAKDLG010000092.1 GCA_030452985.1 Humibacillus sp. | reverse complement strand
CGCCGCTTGGCTGATCATCCTGCGCCCTCTCGCGCCCGACCCGGTGAGCGCCAGCAAACCGGAGCCGACGGCGAGGTTGACGGGTTGTGACGCCCGAGTTTTCAGTCCTTGGCCGGCCGGTGCGTCAAACGCATCAGCACCCCGCCCAGCGTCATCAACGCGAACACCCCGACGATCAGCCAACCGGTCGACGACGCGCCAGTCACAGCCAGGGCGCCGGCGCCGCCGGTGGCGGGGGCGGCGAATCCGAGAGAGTTGTTGTACATGTCATGCTCCTTGTGTGGAGGTATCGTGGTGCCAGACGGCTTCACGACCACGCGCGGCCTGAGCCAACGCACGAATCAGAGTGGCCTGCAGAAACAGGTCATAGGCGAGCTCGGGGATCAACAACGTCGCGAGAACGCGGCCCTTGCGGCCTGCCGCCCACGCCGTGACGACCTTCTCGAGCCAGAAGATGGCACCGATACTGAGCCACCACGGAGACCAGGACAGCGCGTCATTGGTGGCGGCGTGCACGGTCAACATCAGGTAGAGGCCCATCATGAGCGTGCCGAGAACCAGCATCGCCTGTTGGCCCCAGTACCGGCGGGTTGCCTTCGTGAAGCCGTAGGCAAAGAGGTTCTCGATGGCGCCCCGGTACCAGCGCAACCGTTGCCGGTGGAGAGCGCCCAACGTGGGCATCAGCTCGGTCACGGCGACGCACTGGCGCGGCGAGACGACCCGCAGCCCCAACGTCTTCACGGCCAGGGTGACCTCGTTGTCCTCGGTGAGGGCTCCCACGTCGTAGAGGTCGCCCGGTCGGCCAGGGAGCTGCACGCCACGCGCGTCGCGCACCGCGTCGATGGTGGAGCGCCGGAACATGGTAGCCGTGCCCGACAGAACCATGACACGACCCGTGCGCCCCACTTCCCTGGCGTAGCGCGCGTACTCGTTTCCTTGGGCCGTCTCGAGAATGCCCGACGGTGGTGGACCGGAGAAGATCCCCCCGACCGCCGCGACCCCCGGGTCGGTGTCGAACCGGCGCAGCGCAGTCTGCATGAACTGCGGTGCGAGCGTGGTGTCGGCGTCCATGACAAGCACGTAGTCGGGCAGGTCCGGTAGTGAGCTGAAGGCTTGGTTGAGGGCGCCCGCTTTGCGGGCGGTGTTCCCTTGCGTGAGGAAGACTTCCGTGCCGGCGTCGCGAGCGATGGTGGCGGTGGCGTCGGTGCAGTTGTCCGCGACGACGACGATGCGCTCTGGTGCGCGGGTCTGCTGGCGTAGTGACGTGATGGTGGCCGCTATACCGCCGGCTTCGTTGTGGGCGGGGATGAGCGCGAGAACGGTCACATCGGCCCCATGAATCGCACGCCGACGTACCCGTCGACGGCGACGAGGCCGAGCGCGCCGTGATACATACCAAAGTTCCGCGGATGCGGCATGGCTTCTCCCCCAGTGGTTCAGACGTGACTGATCTGCGGCGCCCCCGCGCCTAGATCGCTTCCCCCACTTGGAAGAGTATGCGGACTACATGGGGAAGGTATGGAAAGCGTAAAAATTGCAGGGATTTCTCAGGGTTCGGGCTCCCCCGCATGCCCGGGCCTCATCGCCGAGGTGACGAGTCCACTTGTCGTCAGACCGGGCCAGACGCGGGCAGAACCGGAGGTCGGATGCCGCTCACACCCGTGAGCGCCCACGCAGCACGAGGCGCGGCAGGATCAGACCGAAGAGCGCGACCGCGACGACCGCCCCGGCGATTGCGAGACCTCCGTTGCCGAACCGGCCCGGTACGGCCACGAGGGCCCAGCCGACCGGTACGAGCGCGACGAGCAGCACCTTCTCGCGCCGAACCCAGAGGGGAGACATCGAGGCCAGCAGCACGATCCCGACCCAGGCGAAGAGCACCCACGTGCCGGTGCCGACCGCCGCAAGCGTGATGGCGAGAGCGAGGATCGCGATGAGCGCACCGACACCCAGGGCGGCAAGGACGATCGGCACCCAGCCTTCAGAGAGGGCGTCGCCGTTGCCTGGAGCAATCGCCTGTCGCGGGTGGCCCGCCTCGCTGCGACGGGCATAGACCTCGTCGGCGATCGAACTGGGCGAGCCGAGGCGAGCGATAGCGGCCGCGACCTGCTCGGGGGCCGGATCGTCGCCCAGCGCGGCGAGCCGCTGAGCCGATTCCGCGCGGATGCCGTTCATCACCAGGGACCGCTCGGCAGGCGCCAGCCCACGCAGCAGCCGGTCGACCTCGTCGAGGTACGTGATGAGCAGGGGGTGCGGTGAGGGTGTGGCGTCCATGCGTGCCGTTCTGAAAGGGGGCGACGACTGTGCCGAGCCAGGGTTCGTTCGGTGCAAACCGGTCGGCGGCTGGCTTCCAGTATCGTCCTGGCCGTCGGTGGCTGGACCGCCAGGTCGGTCGGCAAGGTGGTGCGCCAGACTGGCGCCGTGTCCTTCGAGTTCCATGTGTCCGTCGCCGAGCACCGAGCCGCCATCACGGCGCTGGTGGGCGGCCCGGTGCCAGGTTGGTCGGTGCTTGACCACCACGCCCTCGGCCGGCGCCTCGCGGCTGACCTGGTGGCGGCCGACGGCCTGCCCCGCTTCGACAACTCGGCCATGGACGGGTACGCGGTTCACCCCGCTGATGCCGATCAGCGCGAATTTCCTGTGGTCGGGGATGTGCCGGCCGGGGTTGCCCCCGCCTTCGAGCTCGAGCGTGGAGAGGCGGCTCGGGTGATGACCGGGGCCCGGCTTCCGCTGGGCACCGTGGCCGTCGTGCCGGTCGAACGCACCGACGCAAGCCCGACCGGCCCTGCTCCCAAGCAGGTGCTGATCTCTCAGGGCGTCTGCGCGGGGCGGCACGTGCGCCACCGCGGCGAGGAGGTGTCGACGGGCACGACCATCGCGGTCGACGGCTCTGTCGTCACGCCTGCCCTCATCGCGCTGGGGCGCTCGGTGGGCTGTGCTCGTGCCCGGGTGTACTCGGCCCTGCGCGTCGCCGTGGTCGCCACCGGAGCCGAGCTGGTCGACCCGAGCCGAGAACCGGGGCTCGGCAGCATCCACGAGTCGAACAGCGACATGGTCGCCGCGCTGGCCCTCTCAGCCGGTTGTATCGCGGCGCGAGTGCTGACCTGCGACGACGAGCCGAAGCGGTTGCGGATGCTGCTCGACGATCTCGCCGCCTCGGGCGAGGTCGACCTCGTCATCACCACGGGCGGGGTCAGTGCCGGCGCCTTCGAGGTGGTGCGGCAGGTGTGCGAACCACTCGAGACCTTCGAGTTCGCGCATCTGGCCATGCAGCCCGGAGGTCCGCAGGGGCTGGGTCGGTGGCAGGGTCTGCCCGTGGTGTGCCTGCCCGGCACCCCCGGGGGTGCCTTCGTCGCGTTCCAGGTGCTGGTGCGGCCGGCGCTCGAATCTCGGCACGGCACCCCACCGCCGATAGCACGCACCGCCTCCTTCCAGGGACGGTCACGATCGATGCGGGCGGGGAAGATGCAGTTCCTCACCAGCGAGCTCCACGACGACGGCACGGTGACCCTGCCCCAGGGTCGCCACCTCGCGGCGCTCGTCGCCGCCAACGCCCTGCTCGAGGTGCCCGCTGAGGTCGATCGGCTGGTCGAGGGCGATGTCGTGCGTGTGCACCCGCTCTGATCGAGGCGGCCCCGCAGCCCTAGTCTGATGCCGTGAGTGCGACCCTCGTAGCAAGGAACCTCTCCGGGGGACACGCCCACCGAACCCTCTTCGAGGGGCTCGACCTCACCGTCGCGCCCGGCGACGTCGTGGGAGTCGTGGGCAGCAACGGCGCCGGCAAGACGACTCTCTTGCGCTTGCTCGCCGGCCAGTCGGAGCCGTTGCAGGGTTCGGTGATGACGGCACCGAGCGAAGCCTTCATCGGGTGGCTGCCGCAGGAGCACGAGCGGCTGCCGGGAGAGACCGTCGGTGGCTACCTCGCCCGGCGAACCGGTGCCTCGGCCGCGACGGCGGCCATGGAGGCGACGGCCGCCGCGCTGGGCAGCGATCAGCCAGGAGCCGACGAGGCGTATGCCTTCGCCCTCGACCGCTGGCTCGCGAGTGGCGCAGCCGATCTCGACGACCGCACGCCGGCAGTGCTCGGCGAGCTCGGCCTCACCGTCGGGCCCGAGGCCGCGATGACCTCCCTCTCGGGCGGCCAGGCAGCTCGTGCGGCCCTCGCGGCGCTTCTGCTCAGTCGCTTCGACATCGTGCTGCTCGACGAACCGACCAACGACCTCGACCTCGCCGGCCTCGAGCGGCTCGAGACGTTCGTCGGTGGGCTGCGGGCCGGGGTGGTGCTCGTCTCCCACGACCGCGAGTTCCTGTCGCGGTGCGTGACGCGAATCGTCGAGCTCGACCTGGCCCAGAACTCGGTGGCTGTGCATGACGGTGGCTACGAGTCGTACCTGGCCGAGCGTGAGGTGGCCCGGCGCCACGCCCGCGAAGCCTACGAGCAGTACGCCGGAACGCGAGCCGACCTCGAAGGCAGGGCGCGCACCCAGCGCGAGTGGAGCAGCAAGGGCGTGCGCAACGCGATGCGCAAGAGCCCCGACAACGACAAGATCCGTCGGGCGGCCAGCATCGACTCGGCAGAGAAGCAGGCTCGCAAGGTGCGTCAGATGGAGTCTCGCATCGCTCGCCTGGACGAGGTCGACGAGCCGCGGAAGGAGTGGGTGCTGCAGTTCAATATCGGCTCGGCGCCGCGGTCGAGCTCAGTCGTCGCCACGCTGCGCCAAGCCACAGTGCGCCTCGGGGACTTCACCCTCGGGCCGGTGTCGCTGCAGGTCGAGGCCCGCGACCGTATCGGCATCACCGGCCCGAACGGGGCAGGCAAGACCACCCTGCTGCGGATGCTGCTCGGCCGGCTGGTGCCCGACGCGGGGTCAGCGAGCCTGGGGGCAAGCGTGGCGGTGGGCGAGATCGACCAGGCCCGCACCGGGCTGCGCGAGAACCTCTCGCTCGGCGGCGCGTTCGCCGAGGTGGTGCCCGACATCGGTCCGGCCGACCGCCGCACGCTGCTGGCCAAGTTCGGCCTGCGGGCCGACCAGGTCACCAGCCCCGTGCAGCGGCTCTCGCCCGGTGAGCGCACCCGGGCGGCGATGGCCCTGCTGCAGGCGCGGGGGGTCAACCTGCTGGTGCTCGACGAACCGACCAACCACCTCGACCTCCCCGCGATCGAACAGTTCGAGCAGGCGCTCGCGGCCTACGACGGAGCCTTGCTGCTCGTCTCGCACGACCGGCGCCTGCTCGAGAACGTGGGCGTGGACCGGCGGTGGCACGTCGAGCACGGTGAGGTGACGCAGCGCTGACTGCTGCTGGTCGCTCGGGCTGTCCTTCGGGGCGTACTCGGGGCCGTGCCCAGCAGCCCGCGGCGCGAAGAGCAGTCCGCGGCCCCAGGCGCTGCCCGCGCCCCCAAGCGCAGCCCGTGGCGCGAAGCGCAGCCCGTGGCCCGACGGTCAGACCTGAAGCGGGATACCGCTGGGCTCAGCCGATGGGGTTCGGCGGTTCTGCCACCCAGGTTCCCAGCGGGGGGTTCCACTCGCGCACCACCCGGCGCAGCACGAAGCCGGACACCCAGTACGGGTCGTGGTCGAAGGTGGCGACGACCTCGGCCACCGAGTCGCCACTGACCACGATCAGGGCCCCGTTGGCCGGCATCCCGACCAGGGGCTGGCCGGGCTCACCGTGGCTCGCTTCGTCGCGGCCGGGCTGGAACATGCCGGCCACCAGCAGGCCCGGCACAGACGACAGCCACTCCCGGTGCTCAGGCCGAACCTTGAGCATCTCGGTCGGGTCGTCGGGGTAGTCGTACTGGATTGCGAACACAGCCATGGGTTCCTCCGGTCGATTCGGGTTCGAGCTGAGTGTTTCCGGCGGGGCACGCACCTCAGGTGGTGACCCGGTGGTGGGCGGCATACACGTTCATCTGCTGCTCACGCACGAAGCCGACCAAAGTGAGGCCGGCATCCTCGGCACTGTCGACGGCGAGCGACGACGGGGCGGAAACCGCTGCCAGGCAGGGGATCCCCGCCATGCTGGCCTTCTGCACCAGCTCGAAGGAGGCTCGGCTGGAGACCATCAGCACGCAGCCGCGACCGGGTAGACGGTCGTTCAGCAGGGCCCACCCGACCACCTTGTCGACGGCGTTGTGGCGACCGACATCTTCTCGCACGACGAGCAGCTCACCGTCGGCCGTGAAGAGCCCGGCAGCATGCAGTCCACCGGTTCGGTCGAACGAGCGCTGCTCGGCCCGAAGAGCTTTGGGCATCTCGGCGATCACCTTCGCGGCGAACTCGCTGCCGTCGGAGCCCACGTCGTAGCGGGTCTGAGCCCGCAGCTGCTCGATGCTGGCCTTGCCGCAGACGCCGCACGACGAGGAGGTGAAGAACGACCGGGTGGAACCGACGGCGGGGGCGGGGACGCCTGCCGCCAGCGTCACGTCGATGACGTTGTACGTGTTCTCGTCGAACCCCGTGTCGCCGGCGGTCACCGCACCGGCGCAGTAGCGGGCGACGGCCACGTCGTCGATCGAGTGGATCAGCCCTTCGCTGAGCAGGAAGCCGTGAACCATCTCGATGTCATGACCCGGCGTGCGCATCGTGACCGTGAGGGGAACGCCGCCCACCCGCAGCTCGAGCGGCTCCTCGACCGAGAGCGTGTCGGCCAGGGTGCTCACGCGGGGTGTCGCGAGATCGATCCTCGTGATCTTTCGCCTGACGGTGACCCGGCCCATGAGCCCAGCGTGCCAGACTCGGCGGGTGCACCACGACCACCCCGGCGCTGCAGGCGACTCATCCGTTGTCGTCATCGTGTTGACCGGAGGCTCCTCGCGGCGCATGGGACGGCACAAGCCGGCCCTCCAGGTGGCCGGACGCCCCATGGTGGAGCGGGTCGTCGACGCCGCGCGACCGAGACCCACGGTGGTCGTGGGCAGCAGGCTCGGCGTGCCCGGCGACATCGAGACCGTCGCCGACGACCGCCCTGGGGGCGGGCCGGTCGCCGGGCTCGCCGCCGGGTTGCGACACCTCGACGACCTGCGGGTAGACGCTGGCGCCGATACGCCCGCCCCGATCGGGATGCGCGGGCCGGATGCCGGACCGGATGTCGCCCCGGATGCCACCGCTGATGCCGCCCCGGATGTCACTGCAGGGGCCAGGAGAGCCGACCTCGTGATCGTGCTGGCCGGCGACCTGCCGTTCGTCACGAGCGCTCATCTCGACCGGTTGGTGGTCGCGCTGAGACGTGACGACGCCGCAGCGGCGGTGACGGCGGACGACGACGGGCAGCGCAACTGGCTCTGCGCAGTGTGGCGGCTGGCGGCGCTGCGCGAACAACTCGCCGCGCTGGGCGATCCCGAGGGCCGGAGCATGAGAAGCCTGGCCGGCGGCTTGCGCGTCACCGAGGTGGGCCACCGGGGTGAGGCCACCGACGTCGACACCCCCGACGAGCTCGACCGGGCCAGGCGTCGTGCAGCCCGACATGATGCCAGGAGCGGGTGAGGGCTGCAGTTGGCGCTGCGAGGTGGGGTCAGCGACCGGCGGGCGCCGCCGAACCGGTGGTGCACTGCGTCGAGGGCTGGCTCAGGGTCACGTCGGAGACGAGTGACGTCACCATCGTGAGCACACTCGCGAGCGACGGCTCGCCGAGGTCGACCGAACGACCGCGAGCGTCGACGACCGCGATGACGATCTGCGAGGTGTCGCCGCCTGCACCACTGGGACTACCCGTGCCCCCCGTGCCACTGATGTCCTCCGACCCGTCGGCCGCGGGGTCGGGAACCCCCGTCGCGCCGGTGCCGCCGAGGTGGAGGGTGCCGAGGGCTGCGACCAGATCGAGCTGCCGCTGACGATCGAGTGTGCACGTTCGGGCGTGCAGCGAGCGGGTCTCTACGCTCAGCCGACCATCTGCGCGCAAGGTGATCGTGTCGTTGAACGCGGCGATGCCGCCGGTGCGACTGATGGTGAGCGGAAAGGCGGGACTGGGCGGTGACAGTGAGCCGTCGTCGGGTGAGTCGACGCTCTGGGGTCCGCCGCCGTCAACCCTGGAGGTCGCCGTGCTGGAGGTGGGGCCGGACGTGGGCGCGGTCACGTGTCCGCTCGTCGTCGCGTTCGGGGTCGAGGCCGAGCCGCACCCACTGATGGCGAGTGCAGCGATGGCCAGACCTGCTCCCAGGCCAGAACGCCCCATGGGCCCAGTGTGCGTCAAAGACAGGGGGTAATGCACCTTGACACGGCTGGGGTTGGGCAACGCTCTGGTGAACTTTCAGGTCGCGAGCCCGGCCTGAGTCGGGAAAGGTCGATGCGTGAGCTGGCGCTCCCGCGAAGATCGTGGCGAGAAGACGGCATTCCGCGAGAAGAATCTCCACTACGAGAGCACCACACAGGAAGGGCTCCGGTTCGGTGATGCGAGGCCAGGGTCTTCACCCCTCACCGTCCCGCGAGCCGCATCCCGTCACGACTGCCCGGCCCCAGCGTCGCCGACAACCACCACCGACTCGGGGCCGGCAGCGAACGGAGCACCGGCTGCGTCGGATGCCGGCAGCCGTGAACGCGCCATCGCGGCGGCAGCAGTCGAGTTCGGAGTGCCCCGACGGTGCTGGAGGCGGTGTCGCACGCGCAGACCCGGTGGGACTCTCACCCGGGCACAGCACCACCGGAGGCTACGGGCCGACGCACCTCGTCGAGCCTCGCTCACCACGACCGCCGAACGCCGGGGTCTGGGTGGGCCCGTCGTGGCCACCAGCCCGGAGCCGCCTGCGGCTGACACTCTCGGGCGGGCCGCGGCGACCGGTGAACGTCGAGAGGGCAGTTCGTGCTCTGTCTCGAAGGGCAGCTGCGTCGCGTTGGCAGCACGAACTGCCCTCTCGACGTTGGGAGCGGGTCTGCCTATTTCGCGTCGTAGGCCTTGAGGAAGCTGATGATGAACGGCGCAGCGGCAGTCGTGCCGCTCTTGCCCTCCTCGTTGAAAGCGGCGATCGCGAGGTCGCCGCGGCCTGCCACCATGCAGGCGTGGGTCTGGGGCGGGTTCGTCGTACCGAACTCGGCGGTGCCCGTCTTGGCGTACTGCACGCCCACCTGGGCCAGCACCTTTCCCGAGCCCTCGGTGACCACGGCCCGCATCTCCTGCTGGAGCACTGCAGCCTCGGCCGGTTGTAACGGGGTGGCCGGGGCAGGAAGAGCAGGGGCGGTCTCGACCAGCGTGGGTCTGACGGTCTGGCCCTTCATCACCGATGCGACGACGAGCGCCATGGTCAACGGTGACGCCTCGACGCGGCCCTGCCCGATGAACGAGGCGGCGTGCTCGACCACGTCGTCGGTGGCCGGGACCGACCCGAGGAACCCGGTGAAGGGCAGGTCGAGCGCCTCACCCATGCCCAGCGACGCAGCGGCGGAGGTCAGCTCGGCCTGGCTGACCTTCTGGTACTGGCTGATGAAGGCCGTGTTGCACGAGAAGGCGAGAGCGGTCGTGAGCGGGATGTTGCCCAGCTTGTTGCTCGGGAAGTCGGTGTAGTTGGCGAACCGCCGGCCGTTCACGGTGAGCGTGTTGGTGCAGGGAAGCTTCGTGTCGGCGGTTGCGCCCTTGCGCACGAGCGCCAGCGAGCTGGCGATCTTGAACGTCGACCCGGGTGGGTTCTTCCCGGCCAGGGCCAGGGTCGACCCTTCGGCGCCGGGCCCGACGGCCGCGGCCAGCACCTCGCCGGTCGAGACCTTGACCACGACGAGCGCGGTGGGCTGCTTCGTCTGCTGGGCCAACGCCGCCTCGGCCGCGCTCTGGGCCTTCTGGTCGAGGGAGACCTTCAGCGGTTCGCCGTCCTTCGAGGTCTCGGCGAACACCTGGCGCTTGTCGAGCACGCTGCCGTCGGCGCCCTTCGTCACCGCCAGCACGGCGAGCCCGGGCGTGCCCCGTAGCTGCTTGTCGTAGCGGTACTGCAGACCGTTCTGGCCGACCTCGTCACCGGGGCGGAGCGTGCCGTTCGAGTTCTTGACCTGTTCTGCGGTCGCCTCCGAGACGGTGCCGAGAATGGGGCCGGCCCAGGTTCGGGTGGGGCCTAGCATCTGCAGCGATGCCACGCGCAGCGCTCCCGTGACGGCGTCGATGCGCGCGACGTTCGCAGCCAGCATCGGGTCGCTCTTGCGCAGGGTCAGCGCCGGGACGAACGCCTTGGCCCCGGCGCTGCTCACCTTGGCGGCGAAGGCGGCCGGGTCGATGTCGAGCACCGTCGCCAGGGCTTTGGCGGATGCCGTGGCGGCGGCCCCTGAGACCCTGGTCTTGTCGATGCCCACGACCGAGACCTCGCGCTCGGTGACAATCGGTTTCCCAGCCGGGTCGACGATGTCGGCCCGCTTGGGCAAGGTGCGGGTGAGGTCGAGGGTCTCGTCGGCCTTGAGGTCGGGGGCGAGGATCGTCGGCGTCCACGCCATCTGCCACGTGCCGTCGACCAGCGTCATCGCGACCTGGGTCTGATAGGTCCAGTCGGTGGCCGAGGCGGACACGTCCCAGCGTGAGGCCAGCATCGCGGTGGCTCGGTCGGAGCCGTCCTCGAGCTTGACCGACGCCACCGACACGGAGGGCTTCACCGGGCTCATCCCCTTGAAGGCGCTGGCGACGAAGGCGTTGGCCTTGGCGGCGGTGGTGCCCTGCCAAGCGACCCCCGACACGTCGCCCTTGGACAACCCGCCGGCGAGGGCGCGAGCGGCATCCCCGGGGTCTGGCTTGCTCTCGAACAGGGAGCAGCCCGACGCGGCCGCCACCAGGAGCGTGCTCGCGAGCGTGAGGCAGACGGTCGTCCTGGCACGTCGGGGTGGCGTCATGGGCTACACGGTACGTCGTGGTTTCGGCGACTCTGGCGGGATTGGGGCGTGGCCCGGTTCGCGCGGTGGGATGCCGCCGGGTACCGTGCCTGATCAGCCGCGGGCCGGGTGCCAGAGCTGCACCGAGGCCACCGGCACGAAGCCGCCCGCGAGCGAAGCCCGCAGGGCTCGGGCGTTGCCGGGCGCACACGCCGCGATGACCACCTCGCCCTCGGGAACGAGGGTCAGAGCGTCGCGCACCAGGTCGGCACCGGCATGAGCGTGGCCCGGGTCGGTCTCGAACCCGATCTCGGGCAGGCCACCCAGGCCGTGCGAGAGGGTGACGAGTGTGTGGTCACCGGCGGCGGCGTACCCGAAGGCCTTCACGTCGCTGCGCACCGAGGTTGCGTGCTCGGCTCGGGGGTGGTTGCGCAGGTCGCTGCGCGGAACCAGGGCGGGCTCTCCGTCGGGCCCTGGCCCCAGACCGGAGGCGACGAGCACGATGTCGAGGGCATCGATCCAACCGGTGCCGGCCAGGCCGGCTACCAGGCGCGGGTTGCTCGCACCGCCGAACCCGTTGGCGCCCAGGGCGTCGAGGTCGGCATCGGCCACGTCGTCGCCGATGGCGAGAAAGGCGTGGCCGGTGAGGGCCAGCACCCCCTCAACCCCGTCGCGCCACGGGGGCACCCGGTCGACGCCGCCGTCGACGTCGGGAAAGTCGCCGGTCGCGGCGCGGGTCAGGACTTCAGCCAGAGGGTGCACGGGCCCATCAAACCCCATCCGTTCCGCGCCGTCCGGCAGGGCCGGATGCGCCCTGCCTGTCCGTCGAGGACCCGTGCCGTCACGACCCGCCTCAGGTCGCGCCGGTGAAGTAGGTTGACTCCATGTCCCGACCGCACGCGGCCGCCCTGATCGAGGACGCCTTCAACGAGCAGGTCGAACGACTGCTGCGCATCCGTGGCTGGGGCAACCGGGTGATCACGCACATCGGCTACGGTTCGTCGAGCTTCGTGCGCGTGCACGCGCGGATCGTGCTCGGACGCCGCGGGGAGGCCGGCCCCCCGTCGCGCCAGGACGCCACCGGCGCCTTGGCGCCGTCGCACTCTGACCGTGGCTGGCGGGTCTTCGTCACCGCGCCCGCGAGCGGCGTGCCGGTCACCGTGACCATCGGCGACCGGGAGGTCTACGGGCGCAGCGACCGGGGTGGCTACGTCGACCTCGTCGCCCACGACCACGGTCTCGAGCCGGGCTGGCAACAGGTCGTGGTGCACGCGCAGGGCACCGACCCCGTTCCCGCTGACGTGTTCATCGTCGCCGACGGAGTCACCTTCGGCATCGTCAGCGACATCGACGACACGGTCATCACGACCTCGCTCCCGCGACCCCTGATCGCGGCCTGGAACACGTTCGTGCGCCGTGGCAACTCCCGCCGGCCGGTCCCAGGCATGGCGCCGATGTACCGTCGGCTGCTGTCGGCCCACCCCGGGGCGCCGACGGTGTACGTCTCGACCGGCGCGTGGAACACCACCCCGACCCTGATCCGCTTCCTCGTCGACGGCGGGTACCCGCTGGGTCCGCTCGAGCTCACCGACTGGGGCCCGACCAACACGGGCTGGTTCCGCAGCGGTGCCGCCCACAAGCGCCAGTGTCTCGACCGGCTCGCTCGCGACTTTCCCGGCATCCGGTGGCTGCTCGTGGGGGACGACGGCCAGCACGACCCGCAGATCTACGCCGACTTCGCCGAGGCGCGACCCGACCGGGTGGATGCCGTGTGCATCCGACAGCTCACCCCGACCGAGCAGGTGCTCTCGCACCCCATGGGGCGTCTCGAGGCGCCGATCCGCCCGTCGGCGCACCGTTCCGTGCCCACCTTCACGGCCCCCGACGGGCACGTCATGCTGCGTCTTCTCGAGGCCTCCGGACGCGTCGGCGAGCCGGTGGCGGCGGCCGAGCAGCCGTCTCGACCGGGCGTCGAACCTCGAGCCGGCTACGTTTCACCGTCAGCAGACTGAGAACAGGGAGGCTGTTGTCATGCCCGAGCTGCCCGAGGTGCAGGCGCTGGTCGACTTCCTGACCGCGCGAACCGAGGGGCTCGCCGTGGTCGCGGTCGAGCTGGCCTCGTTCAACGTGCTCAAGACCTTCAACCCGCCACCACAGGCCCTCGAGGGCTCGCCGATCGACGGGGTGAGCCGGCACGGCAAGTTTCTCGACCTCGACGTCGACGGCACCCACCTGATCTTCCACCTGGCCCGGGCGGGCTGGCTGCGGTGGTCCGACCAGCTGCCCTCGACCGTGGTCAGGCCCGGAAAGTCACCGATCGCCCTGCGGGTCAGGCTCTCTGACGGTTCGGGCTTCGACCTCACCGAGGCGGGAACGAAGAAGTCGCTGGCCGCCTACATCGTGCTCGACCCTGCCGAGGTGCCGGGTGTGGCTCGGCTCGGGCCCGACCCGTTGGCCGACGAGTTCACCCGCGAGGTCTTCGGCTCGCTGCTCGAGAGCCGACGCACCCAGATCAAGGGCCTGCTGCGCGACCAGGAGGTCATCGCAGGGGTGGGCAACGCCTACTCCGACGAGATCCTGCACGTCGCCAAGATCTCACCGTTCGCGATCGCCGGTTCCCTGGCGCCCGACGTGGTCGACCGCCTGTACACCGCGTTGCGTGACACGCTCTCGAACGCTGTCGCGACGGCGTCCGGCAAACCGGCGAAGGAGCTGAAGGATGCCAAGCGAGCCGGTATGCGCGTGCACGCCCGCACCGGGCAGGCCTGCCCTGAGTGCGGCGACGTCGTGCGCGAGGTCTCGTTCGCCGACACCTCCCTGCAGTACTGCGCGACCTGCCAGACCGGTGGCAAGCCCCTCGCCGACCGACGGATGTCGCGACTGCTGAAGTAGCGGAAGTCAGGGCCTGCCGAGCCGTGCGGCGGGGTGACGACGGGCCGAGTGGTGAGGTCGCGGCGTACGAAAGTGGCCACTCGACTGGGGTGTACGAAAGTGGCCACTCGACGGGGGCGTGGGACGGGGCGCACGTCGAGTGGCCACTTTCGAACGCCTGTCGACGGGGGGTCACCGAGCAGCATCGGGATGCGGATGCCTGACCTGCAGGTCCCGCGAACTCGGGTCAGTCGTCGATCGTGTCGGTGGTGGGGGTCGAGCCGAAGAGGTTCAAGCCGAGGATGCCGGAGAGGTAGTGGGCCACCCGCTGACCGCGCACGCTGTTGCCGGCGGCATCCAACCGGGGCGAGAAGGTGCCCAGCCCGCCCTTGCCGGGCGAGACGGTGACGATGCCACCGGACACCCCACTCTTGCCCGGCATGCCGATCTCGTAGAGCCAGTCGCCGCTGCGTTCGTAGAGCCCGGATGCCGCCAGCACCGCGAGGGTGTCGCGGCAGGCCGTTGCGCTCACCACCTGCTCGCCGGTGAGGGGGTTCACCCCACCGGCCGCGAGGGTCGCACCCATCACCGCGAGGTCGGTGGCGCTGACCAGCAGCGAGCACTGCCGGGTATACACGTCGGTCGTCTCGACGGGGTCGGCGCTCATCCGGTCGTAGCTGTCGAGCAACCACGCGATCGCCTGGTTGCGCTGGTTGCTGGCGCTCTCGGAGGAGTAGACGGCATCGTCGATGTCGAGCGGCCGCCCCGCGAAACGAGACAGCCCGTCGACGATGAACTGCCATCTCGCCTCGCCGTTCGCACCGGGCACGAGACTCGTCACGGCCAGTGCGCCCGCGTTGACCATGGGGTTGCTCGGGCTGCCGGCGTTCAGCTCGATGGCCAGCATCGAGTTGAACGGCAACCCGGTGTTGTTGACTCCCACGCGCTCACGCACCGACTCGTGGCCGAGCGCCTCGTCGACCAGCGCGAACACGAAGGCTTTGGAGATCGACTGGATCGAGAACTCCACGGCGGCATCACCCACGGTGTGTACCGCCCCGGCTGCCCCGACCATCGCGATCCCGAACAGGCCGGGATCGACGCCGGCGAGAGCGGGGATGTAGTGGGCGACGATGCCGGTGTCGTCGGCCCGGTATCGGGCGAACGCCTGATCCAACGCTGCCGTGACGATGTCCGGCGATGGCAGCCGACCGGTCGAGACCGCAGCGCCGGCCTTCTCGTCGGGGACCGTGTCGCGCCGATCGTGCAGTGCCGGTGGAGAGCTCACGTGACACCTCTGACTCTGGGTGGTTCGAATGAGGGACCGAGCCATGACCACCATGTCGGTGAGACGAACCTACTGCGTCGGATGCCGTTGTGCCGGGGGCTACGTCGCCGCGGAATCGTCGACCCTGGGGCTGACCCAGACCGAGCCGATGTCGTCGTGCTCGAGACGGGTTCCGACAGGGGAGTGGGCTCTTAGGGCTGGCGTCGAGTCGTCGTGCGTCACCAGGATGGCCGCGCCGGGCAGCACCTCGAGAGCGAGGAGCCGACCGAGGCAGGCCGGGTCGGCGTCGGAGATGCGCACGACGGTGAAGGCGCCCGCCCCGGCCTCGCTGAGGTTGACCGTCCCCGCCGGCCTGGCGACGGTGCCGTCGGCAGCGGGAATGGGGTCACCGTGAGGGTCGGCCACGGGGTGGCCGAGGAGCCGGTCGATGCGGTCGATCATGGTGTCGGAGACCGCGTGCTCGAGGCGCTCGGCCTCGTCGTGCACCTCGTCCCAGTCGTAGCCGAGCGTCTCGACGAGAAAGCTCTCGACCAGCCGGTGGCGGCGCACCATGGCGAGGGCGAGGTCGGTGCCTCGCGGTGTCAGCACCACGGGCTTGTAGGGCTGGTGCTCGACCAGGCGTTGGGCGGCGAGGCGCTTCACGGTCTCGGAGACGTTGGCAGCGGTCGTGCCGAACCGCAGGGCGAGCTCCTTGGTGCCGATCGGCGGGGCCCCCCACTCGGTGGCCGACCAGATGACCTTGAGGTAGTCCTGGGCGACGGGCGTGATCTCATCGACGCTCATGCGTTCCTGCCTGCTCACGGTGCTCCGGTGGGGCCACGATCATGCCATCACCGGCGCCACCCCGGGTGTTCCAGACGCTCAGCCCTGACCCGCGACCGTGAGGTAGATGAGCGCGAGGTTGAGGGCGACGATGAGCGCCACGACGAGCCAGGCGACCATCTTCATCGGCAACCGGTTGGCGTGGGAGCCCATCACGGACCGCGACGAGGTGAGGCGCACGAGCGGGATGAGGGCGAAGGGGATGCCGATGCTGAGGGCGACCTGGCTCAACACCAGTGCCCAGGTCGGGTTGACTCCGACGGCGAGCACGACCAGGGCCGGAATCAGGGTGATCACCCGGCGGGTGAGCAGCGGCACCCTGACCCGCAGCAGCCCGCCCATGATCGAGGCTCCGGCGTAGCAGCCCACCGAGGTCGAGGCCAGCCCCGAGGCGAGCAACCCGATGCCGAAGATCACGCCGATGGCCGAGCCGAGCTGGCTCTCGATGGCGGCGTGGGCGCCTTCGATGCTGTCGGTCCCCGCGACCCCGGGCAGGCTGGCAGCGGCGAGGAGCAGCATTGCGACGTTCACCGAACCGGCGATGAGCAGGGAGATACCGACATCCCATTTCGTGGCGCGCAGCAGCCGCTGCAGCCCGATTCGACTGCGTGCCTCGTCGTCGTGGCGGTCGCGAGAGAGCGAGGAGTGCAGGTAGATCGCATGCGGCATCACGGTGGCGCCGAGCATGCTGGCCGCCAACAACACCGTGGGAGCGCCGTCGAAGCGTGGCACGAGGCCGCCGGCCGCCTCTCCCCACGACACCGAGCTGACGAACAGGCCGGCCAGGAAGCCGACGGCGATGACAGCGAGCAGACCGATGATGACGAACTCGAACGGCCGCTGACCCCGACGCGACTGCACGGCCAGCAGAGCCGTGGAGATGATGCCGACGATCACGCCTCCGAGCAGCAGCGGCACCCCGAAGAGGATCTGCAGAGCGATGGCGCCGCCGATCACCTCGGCGAGATCGGTGGCGATCGCCACCAGCTCGGCCTGGCCCCAGAAGAGCAGCCGGCTGGTGCGCGGCATCCGCTGGCCCAACACCTCCGGCAGGCTCTGCCCACTGACCAGCCCCAGCTTGGCCGAGAGGTACTGCACGAGCACGGCCATGGCGTTGGCGGCCACCAGCACCCACACGAGCAGGTAGCCGTACTCGGCGCCGGCGGTGAGGTTGGCAGCGACGTTGCCGGGGTCGACGTAGGCGATGGCGGCCACGAAGGCCGGCCCGAGCAGCGCCGCCGGCCGCCGACGACGCCGTGGCACGGACGTGCGTTCGACGACCAGCGAGCCGGGAACTCCCATAAAGTTAACCTACCTTAACTTCGACGCCCAGCGCACGCTCCGCCCACCGGTCCCGACTCCAACGTCGCCGCCCGGACCTCGCGTGGTGCAACGGTTCGACCCAGGTGGTTGTCTGTAGAGGTATGAAGCGCCTTCGGTCTGTCGTCCTCCCCTCCCTGGCGGCTCTGCTGGTGCTCCCGGCCGCCGGCTGCGGCCGGGAGGGGTCATCGTCGATGAGTTCGGGAGCCTCGAACGGGCTCCCGGGAACCTCCGCCGAGAGCTCCTTGGGCACCCCCGGACCGTCCACCTCGGCGTCCAGGACCCCCCCGCCCACGCGGTCCCCCGGCTCACCGGGCACCTCGCCCACCGTGCCACCGTCGCCCGGGTCGACGAGCCCAGGCAGCTCAGGCAGCTCAGGCAGCTCGGGCAGCTCGAGCGCGTCCAGCGGGGTGACGAACGGAGTGCTGCGCACGGTCAAGGCGGGTGACGTGACGATGAGCGCCCTCATGGGGGTGGGGTTCCCGCAGTTCCCGGCCGGGGACGGCATCCGCAAGAAGGCCGGCCTGCTCGTCGAGTACACGATCGTCAACCACGGTCAGCAGCGCCTCGCCGTCCACGACCTCGTGCCTGCCGGCCCCGGGTCGGCCACCGAGGTCAACCCCGAGCACGCGTGGGTCTACATGCACGACCGGTCGCTACGGGTCAGCAAGCAGTCCTTCACCACCGCGGCCCGGCTCGACTCCGTCGCCAACAGTCGGGTGCCGGTGACCGGCATCCGACTGCTGGCGGCCGGAGCGACCCTCACGGGGCGGGCCTGGGTGCCGTTGCCCCCGAAGCTCGACGTGCCGGGGAAGAACCTCGCGTCCCCGGGCGGTCGTGGGCTCGCCCTCGACATCTTCACGTGGCAGTTCTGCGTGCAGGTGGGCGCCTTTGCCGAACGGGGTGGCCCGGTCCCCGACGCGACGCCGGGACCGATCCTCGCGCCCGTGGACGGGACGTCGCTGGCGGGACTTCTCTGCACAGCCCCGGACCGCTGCCGTCCGCCTGAGTACCGCTCCCGAGATCGGCTGTGAAGACGGGCTGTGGGGGCTGCGAGCTCAGACCGTTGCAACCACGATGCCGAACACCCAGATGACGAAGACGAGTGGAACGGTGGCCATCGCCCAGATCGCCCACGTGCGCGCCGAAGCGGCCGCGGCGTAGGCCTCGGGCCAACGCCCCTGGGCCCACAGGGTGTTCACCGAGCTGGCCTTGATGATCGACACGACACCGAACGGCAAGAAGCAGAACAGAGTGACCAAGATGGCCCACACCAGGTGGTTGTTGGGCGGCGGCGTCCACGCCGACGGAGCGGGTGCCGTCCACGGCCGGTAGCCCGGCCCGTACCCCTGTGCTCCGTAGGGCGGGTAGGCGGTGCTCGGTGCAGGTGGGGCGTAGTCGGGTCGAGGTCCGGCCGGAGACTGCGGCATCGGCGTGGTGGCGGCGTCCGGGGTGTCCCAGGCCGAGTGTGTGTCTCGGGGCGGGTCGGGCGGGGGCACTGAGCTCGGGTCGGG
>JAKDLG010000281.1 GCA_030452985.1 Humibacillus sp. | reverse complement strand
AAGCTCAATGACAGACCCCGGCCCCCACCTCGTCATCCAGAACGACGGTCAACACGCGCCCACGATCACGATCGAAGCCGCGCTGGCCTGGTGCCAACAGGTGCCGGGCCCCGCCCACCCGGGGCGAGCCAGTTCCGTCGGGTCGGCGCGGATGACGGCAGTTCGTGGCTTCGCCCGCTACCTGTCTGGCATCGACGCGGACACTCAGGTCCCGCCGCTGGGGTTGATGCCGTACCGGACGGGCTGGACACCGCCGTTCATCTACTCCACGGCGCAGATCGAGGCCCTGTTGGACGCGGCTCGCACCCAGATCCAACACCCGCTGCAGTCCGCGACCTACCAGACCCTGATCGGCCTGCTGGCCGTCAGCGGGCTACGGATCGGGGAAGCGCTCAAGCTCGACCGGGGCGATATCGACTGGGACCGTGGGGTGCTGCTGATCCGTGAGTCGAAGTTCGGCAAGACCCGCCTGGTGCCCCTGCACACCAGCAGCACCGCGGCCCTGGCCGGGTACGCCCAGGTCCGCGATCGACTGCAGCCACGATCGAAGGACCCGAGCTTCTTCGTGTCCCGCACCCGCAAACGGCTGCTGTACCCCGTCGTGCACCCGATGTTCCGGCGCCTGGTCACCCAGGTCGGGATCGGCGCCGACGCGCCGTGCCCGCCGCGGCTGCACGACCTGCGTCACACCTTCGCCGTGCGTACCCTGCTCGGTTGGTACCGGACCGGGCAAGACGTCCAAACCCTGCTCCCAGCCCTGTCGACCTACCTCGGCCACCGCGAACCCGCCTCGACCTACTGGTATCTCTCCGCCGCGCCAGAGCTGTTGGCGCTGGCCGCGGCACGCCGGGACAACGCGTGGCAGGTGGACCGGTCATGACCCTGATCGCGCCGACCCTGCAGGCCTTCTTCACCGACCGGCTCGCCCAGCAACGCCAGGCCAGCCCGCGCACCATCGCCGCCTACCGCGACACCCTGCGGCTCCTGTTGTCGTTCGTGCATCAGCAGACCGGCAAGAACCCCTCCCGGTTGGACTGGGATGACCTGGACGCCACCACCATCACCGCGTTCCTGAACCACCTCGAGGTCGACCGGCACAACAACGTCCGGACCCGAAACGTGCGCCTGACCGCGATCCGCTCCCTGTACTCCTACGCCGCGCTACTCCATCCCGAGCACGCGATGCTGATCCAACGAGTACTGGCCATCCCGCCGAAACGGTTCACCAAGCGGATCGTCACGTTCTTGACCCCGCCCGAGGTGCAGGCCCTGCTCGCCGCACCAGACCAGACCCGCTGGGAAGGACGACGTGACCGGGCCCTGTTGCTGCTCGCGGTACAAACCGGCCTGCGAGTCAGCGAACTCATCGGCCTGGACTGCGCCGACCTGAGCCTTGGCGTCGGTGCCAACGTGCGCTGCGAAGGCAAAGGACGCAAACAACGCGCCGTCCCACTCGCGGCCGAAGCCCAGCCCCTGCTGCGGGCCTGGGTCACCGAACGCGCCGGGCGCCCCACGGACCCGCTGTTCCCGACCCGTACCGGTCGACGGCTCAGCCGCGACGCCATCGCCCTACGAGTTGCCACCCACACCGCGACCGCCGCACGGGCCTGTCCGACGCTCACCGGCAAACGAGTCCATCCGCACGTGCTGCGCCATACCTGTGCCATGACCCTCCTACAGGCGGGCGTCGACACCTCCGTGATCGCGCTCTGGCTCGGCCACGCCGGCGTCCGCTCCACCGACACCTACCTCCACGCCGACATCAGCATCAAGGAGAAAGCCCTCGCCATGACCACCCCCGCCACGGCTACGCCCGGCCGCTACCGCCCGACCGACAAAGTCCTCGCCTTCCTCGAAAGCCTGTAACTATGCCGATACGCCCAAGGCCGCCGGGCACCAAGATGCTTGACCCGTCAGGCCTGCCGCCACCGGCCGCCACCCTCCTCGGCATAGTCGCGGTGTCGGCATAGATCGACGACGACGAGATCTGCTCGCAGGACCCGGGCGATGGCGCGGGTGACGGTGTCATCGGCGCGGTGCCGGCGCAGCAGGACCCCGAGGTCCTCGAGGGTGAACCAGGCCACCTTGAGGCCGTGTTCGACGCCCTGCTGCCCGAGGGCCTCGAGCAGGAACGTCTTACCGGTGCCGGAGGGGCCGCATACGACGAGGTTCTCCCGGCGGTGGACCCATTCCAGGGTGCGTAGGGCCTGTTGGGTCGGCGCCGGGATCGAGGACAGCTCGGGGGTCCAAGCGTCGAACGTTTTGCCGGTGGGGAACCCGGCGGCGGCGCGGCGGGTGGCCAGGGCGGAGCGTTCCCGCCCGGCGGCTTCCTGCTCGAAGAGGGCTTTGAGGACCTCGACGGGTTCCCACCGTTGGGCTTTCGCGGTCGCGATGACCTCGGGGGCAAGGGTTCGGATGTGTGGCAGCCGGAGTCGGCGCAGCAGCGCTTCGAGGTCCGGTGGTAGCGGTGGCGCGGCGGGCACACCGAGGGCGGGCGGCGCCGTGCGGGTGGCGTTCATCGGGTCAGCTCCTGTCCGTGGTTGCCGTCACCGGTGACGGCGAGGGCGGTGACGGCGGGGGTCCCGAGTGTGGCCCAGCCGGCGGTGCCTTGGGTCAACGACCGGTCTTCCCCGGCCCGGCTGGGCGCGGGGACAGCGCTGGTGGTGGCGTGGTGGTCCAGGATCGAGGCGAGGTCGGCCTCGGCGAACCGGGCATGGACCGCGGCATGGCCTAACGCCCAGTCCACGTCCTTGACCTCGAACAGCTTCGCCAGGGTGACGGCTTGGGCCATCTTGACCCGGATCTTGCCCGTGCCGGCGGCGGCGGCCTCGGTCAACCAGAGCCGGGCACCGTCCCCGATGGTCAGGAACTCCAGCTCGGCGCCGTTACGGGCCAATGGTTTCCGTTCCAACGCCCCGTCCGGGGCGGGCGGGAAATGAGTATCGTCGATCTTCGGGCTGCCCGGGGTGGCGCGGGCGTGGCGGGCGACCTCCAGGGGACCCTCGGGGCCGAGGTGCATGATGACGACCTGCTCATCGACGCCCTGACCACGAACCCTCACCCACACCGTTTCCCCGAGCAGGGTGTGTGGCACCGAGTACTGCCCGCCCTCGAACGCGACCATCGGGGTGTTGCCGGGCACGTGCCTGGTGACCCCGAAGGTGACGGTGTGCGGGTCGGCCGGGAGCCGGTGCAACCGAGCCCGTTCCTGCTCGAGCATCTCGTTCGGGGCCCGCCTGGTGACCCGGTGGACCCGGGTGTTGACCTGCTCACAGAACGCCTCACACGCGGCCTCCAGCTCCCCGAACGTGCCGTACGCCGGGAGCAGGTTCGTGTCCTTCGGGACCAGGTCGGCCTTGGCGATCTTCACCGACGACTCGGACCCGCCCTTGGACGCCGGGTCGGCCGGGACGCAGGTGTGGATCGTGACGCCGTAGTGGCGGGCGAACGCCACCATGGCCGGGTTACGCACCGCCATACCGGCCACGTGCTCGGTCGTGACGGTCTTCTCGTTGTCGGTCAAAACGTACGTCGGTGCCCCACCCAGGCGGCGCAACGTCACATCCAAGGCCGCCATCACCGAGGGCATCGTCTTGTCCCGGATCGCCAACACGACCCGGAACCGCGACCACGCCAACCAGGCCACGAACAACGTCGTCCGCGCGCCGTTGATGACCGGCCCGTCACCAAAGTCGTACTGCAACCACATCCCCGGCTCGGTCACCCACGGCCGGTGCACCCGCACCCGCCCCAACCGGTAGTCCTTCTTCACGACAGCGACCGCGCGGCGGGTCGTGCGCTCCGAGCCGGCGTACCCGAGCGCGACCAGCTTCTCGTGCGCGACGTCCGCGCGCAGCCGGCCGTTCGACCGCTCGATCCACTCCTCCAGCTTCGGCAGAAACTCATCGATCAACTGAACCCGTGCGGTGGGCCGATCCGACAAGCGGCCCGCTTCGCGGGGTCAAGTCCAGGTCAGTGGTGTACGACGGTGATCCATCGAGGTCGTTGGGTTAGGCGTCGATGGCGTCGGCGATCAGGTCGGGGCTCACCTCCTGCGGTTGGTCGTTGGTGGTGCGGGTGGTCAGGACCTCGCGGGCCTTCTTGAGGGCCTCGACGCTGAGGTAGCGGCGTTGCTCGGCCCATTCGTCGTGCTGCTCCGCGAGGACGGCCCCGACGAGGCGAATCACGGCCTCGCGGTTGGGGAAGATGCCCACGACGTCGGTCCGGCGGCGGATCTC
>JAKDLG010000280.1 GCA_030452985.1 Humibacillus sp. | reverse complement strand
GCCGGCGAGAAGCGGATGCTGGCCAAGGCGCGCCAGATCCTCGTCTCCGAGCTGGCGCTGGCCGAGAAGACCGACGAGGAGAAGGCGGAGACCATCCTCGACGAGGTTCTCGCGTCCTGAGCCCACCGGCATCCCATGCCACGGGTAGCACTGTGAACAGATCGGCCGGAGCCGGTCGCGTCGGCGTCATCGTCGTCGCGGCCGGCTCCGGTTCGCGTCTGGGGGCGGGTGTGCCCAAGGCGCTCGTGCCCATCGCCGGTGAGGCCATCCTCGCTCACGCCCTCCGCGGGGTGCTGACGTGCACGAGCGTCGACGAGGTCGTCGTCGTCGCCCCCCCAGGGCATCGGCCTGAGGCCGAAGCCGTCTGCCGCGACGTCGGTTCGAGGTATCTGGCCACCTCATCCGGTCGCGGATCACCTCGAACCGCAGTCCCCGTGGCCGTCGTGAGCGGGGGAGCCGAGCGAGGTGACTCGGTCGCGGCGGGTCTCGCGACGCTGGCTGCCGAAGTCGACGTCGTGCTGGTGCACGACGCCGCGCGCTGCCTGACCCCGGTCGAGGTCTTCGACCGGGTCGTCGCGGCCGTGCGCGCCGGGGCGGCCGCGGTCGTGCCCGGCATCCCCGTCGTCGACACGATCAAGCAGGTGACTGCCGCCGGGTTGGTCGTGGCCACTCCAGCCCGTTCCACGCTGCGCGCCATCCAGACTCCGCAGGGCTTCAGTCGTGAGGTGCTCGAGCGAGCCCACGCGCTCGGAGGCAACGCCACCGACGACGCCGCCCTGGTCGAGCGCCTGGGCGAGCGAGTCCTCGTCGTCGCGGGTGATCCCCGCGCGCTGAAAGTGACCACCCCCCACGACCTCGAGGCTGCGGCCCGGCTCCTCGCCACCTGACCTGGCGCTGCCGCTCACCCCCGGTTCGAGGTATTCCGCGGTCACCGGTGATCGCGGAATACATCGAATGCGGAAGCGCCTATTGTCGGCAGCGTGAGCGAGCGCCTGATTGACCCCGACGACCCCCGACCCATCGCCCTGATCACCGGCGGAGGTACCGGCATCGGCGCCGCGATCGCCCGGCGCCTGGCCAGCGACGGGTTCGAGGTCCTGGTCGCCGGCCGCCGCCGAGACCGGCTCGACGCGGTCGTCGAAGTGGTGACGGCCGCGCAGGGCGTGGCTCGAGCCGTCGTCATGGACGTCACGGATGCCGCCTCCGTCGAGGCTGGTGTCGCCGGGCTCGACCGGCTCGACGTGCTCGTCAACAACGCCGGTGGGGCCCTGGGCGTGGCCCGTGTCGAAGACGGTGACCTCGATCAGTGGCAGCAGATGTACGCCACCAACGTGCTCGGGTCGGTGCGGGTGATCCAGGCGGCGCTGCCCCTGCTGCGCCGGTCGGGGCGCGCCACCATCGTCGACATCAGTTCGATCGCGGGCGAGCGGGTCTACGAGGGCGGCGGTGGCTACGTCGCTGCCAAGCACGGCACGTCGGTGGTCAGCGAGACGCTCCGGCTCGAGCTCAACGGTGAGAACATCCGGGTCATCGACATCCGCCCCGGCCTGGTGCACACCGAGGAGTTCGCCCTCACGCGCCTCGGCGGCGACCAGGCGGGCGCCGACCGGGTCTACGCCGGCGTCGACCGGCCGCTGGTGGCCGACGACGTCGCCGAGTGCGTCGGCTTCGCCGTCGGCCTGCCGCAGCACGTCAACATCGACACGATGGTCATCAAGCCGGTGGCGCAGGCGGCGCCGGCGAAGCTGCACCGCGGGCCGATCGACTGGAAAGGCGTCTGATGTCTGATGCCTCGCTCTCGTCGCCCGAAAGCAGGCCCGGGCTCGACGCCAGGGTGGGCATCGGTGTCGACGTGCACGCCTACGCCGAGGAGGGTTCGACCCGAGAGCTGTGGGTGGCCGGCCTGAACTGGCCCGGAGAGCGCGGGCTCGACGGACACTCCGACGCCGACGTCGCGGCCCACGCCGCGTGCGACGCGATCTTCACGGCATCCGGCATCGGCGACCTCGGCGCGCACTTCGGCACGAACCGCCCCGAACTGGCGGGAGCCTCCGGTGCCGCCCTGCTCAGCGAGGCGGCCCGTCTCGTGCGCGATGCCGGCTTCGACATCGGCAACATCGCCGTGCAGGTCGTCGGCAACCGGCCCAAGATCGGCACGCGTCGTGCCGAAGCGCAGCGGGTGCTCTCGGCTGCTGCGGGGGCGGCGGTGTCGGTCAGCGGCACCACGACCGACGGGCTGGGCCTCACCGGGCGCGGCGAGGGAATAGCCGCCGTGGCGACCGCTCTGGTGTTTCCCCGGGTTCCCTGACAGTACGCGGACCGGCTGGCCCGCCGGCGCCGTGGTGAGGCAGGATCGAGGTGGGCGGCGCGCCGGCTGCCCTACCGCAGCACGTCAGTCGAAGGAGCCGTCATGTCGCAGACCGTCAAGGGAGTCATCGCCCGTAGCAAGGGAGCCGACGTCGAGGTGGTCGACGTGGTGGTGCCCGACCCGGGCCCCGGTGAGGCGGTGGTCAAGATCGACACCTGCGGCGTGTGCCACACCGACCTGACCTACCGCGCGGGTGGTATCAACGACGAGTTCCCCTTCCTGCTCGGGCACGAGGCGGCCGGGTTGGTCGAGGCCGTCGGTGAAGGGGTGACCGAGGTGGCCGTGGGCGACTTCGTCATTCTCAACTGGCGGGCCGTGTGCGGTCAGTGTCGCGCGTGCCAGAAGGGCAAGCCGTGGTACTGCTTCGACACCCACAACGCCAAGCAGAAGATGACGCTGACCGACGGCACCGAGCTGAGCCCGGCGCTCGGCATCGGTGCGTTCATCGAGAAGACCTTGGTGGCTGCAGGGCAGTGCACCAAGGTGCCGCAGGCCGATGCGGGCGCCGTGGGCCTGCTCGGCTGCGGGGTGATGGCCGGCTTCGGGGCCGCTGTCAACACCGGCAACGTGACGCGCGGCGACTCTGTCGCCGTGATCGGATGCGGTGGGGTCGGCAACGCGGCCATCGCCGGTGCGCAGGTGGCCGGGGCCACCACGATCATCGCCGTTGACATCAGCGACGAGAAGCTCGAGCAGGCGAAGAAGTTCGGGGCCACCCACACGGTCAACAGCAAGGCGGTCGACGCGGTCGAGGCCGTGCGAGAACTGACCGGTGGCTTCGGCGCCGACGTGGTCGTCGAGGCGGTCGGGCGGCCCGAGACCTACGAGCAGGCGTTCTACGCCCGCGACCTGGCCGGCACCGTGGTGCTGGTCGGAGTGCCGACCCCCGAGCTGGAGGTGACGTTGCCGCTGATCGAGATCTTCGGCCGCGGCGGCGCGCTGAAGTCGAGCTGGTACGGCGACTGCCTCCCGAGCCGTGACTTCCCGATGCTGGTCGAGCTGTACAAGCAGGGCCGGTTCGACCTCGACGCGTTCGTCACCGAGCGCATCGGCCTCGGTGACGTCGAGGCGGCGTTCGAGAAGATGCACGGCGGCAACGTGCTGCGTTCGGTGGTGGAGCTGTGAGCGACCAGCCGGCATCCATCGTGCAGGTGGGCGAGACCTCGCCTGGCGGCGTGCGCATCGAGCACACCACGACCGACGGCACCTTCAGCCTCGACGGCGGCACCTGGGAGGTCGAGAACAACGTCTGGGTCGTCGGCGACGACACCACGTGCGTGGTGGTCGACGCCCCGCACGTGGCCGGCCCGATCCTGGCGGCGATCGGTGACCGACAGCTGACCCACATCCTGCTCAGTCACGCCCACGACGACCACGTCACCGTCGTGCCCGAGCTGCTGAAGGCCCATCCGGAGGCGAAGGTGGCCCTGCACCCTGACGACCGGATGCTGTGGGACCAGACCCACGAAGGCCTCGAGCCCACCCTCGACCTCGCCGACGGCCAGGTCGTGCAGGTCGGCGACGTCGAGCTGTTCGTGCTGCACACGCCGGGCCACTCGCCCGGCTCATGCTGCTTCCACGCCCGCGACCTGCTCACCCTCTTCAGCGGCGACACCCTGTTCAAGGGGGGCCCGGGTGCCACTGGTCGCTCGTACTCCGACTTCGACACGATCGTGGCCTCGATCCGCGAGAAGCTGTTGGTGCTCGACCCCGAGACCACGGTGCTGACCGGTCATGGCCACTCGACCACGATCGGGGCCGAGAAGCCCGACGTCGAGGAGTGGATCCGCCGAGGGCACTGACCGACCCTCTGCAGCACGGTGCATACGAAAGTGGCCACAACACCAGAAAACCCGTAGAGTGGGCCCTTTAGTAAGACGGGGTAACTGGCCCCCCCCCACGGGCACAGTGACACTAGCCC
>JAKDLG010000091.1 GCA_030452985.1 Humibacillus sp. | reverse complement strand
GGGGTGGGGAGCGTCACGCCCGACGTGGCGGGAGCGGCATCCGCGCTCTGCCAGACTGCGGCTATGGCTCGTGACTTCACCCAGGTAGGCGTGATCGGACTCGGCACCATGGGCGCCGGCATCGTGGAGGTTTTCGCCCGCAACGGCATCGACGTCGTGGCGGTCGAGGTGAGCGACGAGGCCGTCGAGAAGGGCAGGGGAGTGCTGGCGCACTCGACCGACCGAGCGGTGGCACGCGGGAAGCTGAGCGCCGACGACCAGGCGGCGCTGCACGCCCGGGTGCGGTTCTCCGCCGAGATGACCGACCTGGCGCAGTGCCAGCTCGTCATCGAGGCGGTACCGGAGCAGCTGGTGCTGAAGAAGGAGATCTTCGCGCGGCTCGACACCATCGTCGCCGACGACGCCATCCTGGCCACGAACACCTCCAGCCTGCCGGTCACCGAGATCGCCGTCGCCACGGTCAACCCCCAGCGGGTCGTCGGCATGCACTTCTTCAACCCGGCGCCGGTGCTGCAGTTCGTCGAGGTGATCAAGACGGTCGTCACCAGCGACGAGGTCTTCGAGGAGGTCAAGGCGCTCGCCGAACGCCTCGGCAAGAAGCCGGTGATCGTCGGCGACAAGGCCGGCTTCATCGCCAACGCCCTGCTCTTCGGCTACCTCAACCATGCCGTGTCGATGTACGAGTGCAGGTACGCCAGCCGCGAGGACATCGACGCCGCGATGAAGCTCGGCTGCGGCTACCCGATGGGCCCCCTCGCCCTCATGGACCTCATCGGCCTCGACACGGCCTACGAGATTCTCGACACGATGTACAAGCAGGGGCGGGACCGGCTGCACGCGCCGAGCCCCATCATCAAACAGATGGTGAGCGCCGGCATGCGTGGCCGCAAGAGCGGTCAGGGCTTCTACACCTATGCCGAGCCCGGCGCTTCGCAGGTGGTGCCCGACGCGTTGACCCCCGAGCCGACCCAGCAGGCGGATGCCGTGACCCGGCCGGTCCGCTCGGTCGGGGTGGTGGGTTCGGGCACCATGGCCGTCGGCATCGTGCAGGTCCTGGCGCAGGCGGGCCTGGACGTCGTGTTCGTCGCACGCTCGGACGCGAAGGTCGCGGCAGTGCGGGCCAAGGTGGCCCAGGGGCTCGAGAAGGCGGTGCAACGTGATCGGATCACCGAGCAGGAACGCGACGACGCCCTGAGCTTGTTGACGGGAACCTCGCGCCTCGACGACCTTGCCGGCGTCGACCTCGTCGTCGAGGCGGTGGTCGAGGACCTCACGATCAAGCGCGCGCTCTTCGAGAACCTCGACGAGATCTGCAAGCCGGGAGCGATCCTGGCCACCACGACGAGCTCGTTGCCGGTCGTGGAGTGCGCCGCGGCCACCAGCCGTCCGGGCGACGTGGTGGGGCTGCACTTCTTCAACCCGGCCCAGGCGATGCGGCTGGTCGAGGTGGTGCGAACCGTCGCCACGGCTGACGACGTCGTGACCACGGCGGCGGCGCTCTGCGAGCAGATCGGCAAGCACCCCGTCACGTGTGGCGACCGCGCCGGGTTCATCGTCAACGCGCTGCTCTTCCCGTACCTCAACGACGCCATCAAGATGCTCGAGGCCAACTACTCGTCGGCCGACGACATCGACACGGCCATGAAGACCGGTTGTGGCCTGCCGATGGGCCCGTTCGAGCTGCTCGACGTGGTCGGCCTCGATGTCTCGCTCGCGATCGAGCGCGAGCTCTACCTCGAGTTCCGCGAGCGCGGCTACGCGCCGGCCCCGCTGCTCGAGCACCTGGTCACCGCCGGCTACCTCGGCCGCAAGACCGGCCGTGGCTTTCGCACCTACGCCTGACCGCACGCCATCCGAGGCCCGCGACCTGACGGCATCCGGGCGCCTGCGGGTCTGGCGCAACACCGAGAAACCGACAAGACCCGGTGACTGCAGTCAGGGCTGGTTGTCGGTTTCTCGGTGGGTTGCCGTCAGACTGGGGGTATGCCGTCACGCCGTCGCCCGAGCAAGCATGCCCGGACGCACGTGCCGCTCGACGTCACCCGCATCCAGGGCGGAGCGACCCGTGAGGAGTCGTACGCCGGCAGCCGCTGGACCGTTCGGTCGGTGACGGGGGCCTCGGCGACCCGGCCCTACCTGTGCCCCGGCTGCCAGCAGGACATCGCGCCCGGGCTCGCGCACGTCGTGGCCTGGCCGGCTGATGGTGTCGGCGGTCTCGGTGACCGACGACACTGGCACACCGGATGCTGGCAGCGACGCGATGCCCGCCCGCCCGGAAACGCCTACCGCTGAACCTCACCCTCGGGTCGCGGTTGGAGGGTCAGTGTTGCCGCTGACGGGGTACGAGCACCTCGTCGTAGAGCAGCAGCAGCCCGGCCGCCACGGGGATGGCGAGCAGCGCGCCGACGACCCCGCCCAGGGTGCCGCCGATCAGCGCCGCGACGACGGTCAGCACTCCGGGCACCGACACCGTGCGCTGCATGATCCGCGGCATCACCGCGTAGTTCTCGATCTGCTGGTAGATCACGAAGTAGACGATGACGATGAGCGCCTTCTTCGGCTCGTCGAAGAAGGCGACGAGCGCCACGACCGCGGCGCCCAGAGTGGCGCCCACCATGGGGATCAGCCCGAGCAGCCCCACCGCCACCGCCAGCACCGCGGCGAACCGCAGGCCGATCACCGTCATCATGATCCACGAGCAGAAGGCGTTGATCGCGGCCACCGAAACCTGACCGATGGCGTACGACCCGACCCGGCGCATGATCTCCTCCGCCAGCGAGATCACGCGGGGGCGGCGGCTGGCCGGCACCAGTGAGTAGGCGGCGTGCTTGATCGAGGGGAGCGTCGAGAGGAAGTACAGGGTCAGGACGAAGACCGTCAGCACCCCGAAGACTCCGGAGAGGATCACCTTGCCGATGTCGAGCACCCCGCCGAACACCCCGACCCAGAGGTTGCCGTCGGCGACCCGCTTGTCGACCTCCTCCTGGATCTTCGCGATGACCTGGTAGCGGTGGTCCATGTCCTGCACCCAGGGGTTCTTCAGCAGGTCGCTGAGAAAGCCGGGCGCGTTGTTGGCCAGCTCGGTCGACTGCGTCGCGACCGGGGGGATCACGACCCACAGGATGAGCGCCAGCACCCCCATGGCCCCGAGGGAGACGATGGCGACGGACCATCCGCGGGCCAGCCGTGACCGCGTCAGGGCCTCGACCAAAGGGTTGAGCGAGAGGGTCAGGAAGAACGAGATGACCAGCAGGGTGATGACGGTGCCCAGCTGGCCGATCGCCTGCACCGCGGCGTAGGCCACGAGCACGCCGAGCGCTCCGACGAAGCCGACGAAGAAGGGCGACTGACGGTTGAGCGGGTTGCCGGCGGTCCCGAAGTCTTTCCGGCTCCCCGCTCGCGCCTTCTCGGTGGGTGAAGGGCCGGTCTCGGATGCCGGTGACGACGTGACCTTCGGGCCGGGCTCGCCGTCTGCCGGCGGTGGTGCGTCGGCGGCCAGGGGGAGCGTGCTCTCCAGGAGGTCGTGCTCGAGCTGCTCGTCGTGCGAGAGAGTCTGCTCGAAATCACCGAGATCGCGAGCGCGAAACTGCTGCATTCGCTCGCGCTGCGCTCGTCGGTAGTCGAGCAGGCGTCCCCAGATGGCCACCGGGCGAGCCTACGCGAGAGCAGGGAGCTGCATCCGAAGCCGGGCCCGTTCCTACCCAGCCTGTCGACGTCACTGCCGGTCGGTGCCCCGTCCCGCTCAGGCGTCGCGGAACCGGTTGATCGCGGCCTCGATCGCCGCCCGCTTGTCGGGGTCGCTGACCCCGAGCCCCGGCTGGGGCGCCAGGGCGAGCACGCCGACCTTGCCCTGGTGGGCGTTGCGGTGCACGTCGAGCGCGGCCTGGCCGACCTGGTCCAGCGGGTACGTCTTCGACAGCGTGGGGTGGATCAGCCCGCGCCGGACCAGCTCGTTGGCCTCCCAGGCCTCGCGGTAGTTGGCGAAGTGTGAGCCGACGATCCGCTTGAGGTTCATCCAGAGGTAGCGGTTGTCGAACTCGTGCATGTATCCCGACGTCGAGGCGCAGGTGACGATCGTGCCGCCCTTGCGGGCGACGTAGACGCTGGCCCCGAAGGTCTCGCGGCCGGGGTGCTCGAAGACGATGTCGACGTCGTAGCCGCCGGTGAGCTCGCGGATGCGCCGGCCGAGGCGCTTCCACTCGCTGACATCCTGCGTGGTGCCCTCGGCGTTCCAGAACCGGTAGCCCTCGGTACTACGGTCGATGATGAGCTCGGCTCCCATCGACCGGCAGATCTGGGCCTTCTCGGGCGAGGAGACGACGCACACCGGGGTGGCGCCGCCCGCGAGGGCGATCTGGGTGGCGTACGAGCCGAGGCCGCCGGACGCCCCCCAGATGAGCACGCGGTCGCCGAGCTTCATCGCGGCGCCGTTGCGCGAGACGAGCTGCCGGTAGGCGGTCGAGTTGACGAGGCCGGGCGCCGCGGCCTCCTCCCACGTCAGGTGGGCCGCCTTCGGCATCAGCTGGTTGCTCTTGACGATGGCCAGCTCGGCCAGGCCGCCGAAGTTGGTCTCGAAACCCCAGATCCGTTGCTGCGGGTCGAGCATCGTGTCGTTGTGGCCCTCCGCGTCCTCCAGCTCGACAGAGAGACAGTGCGCCACCACCTCGGTGCCGGGCTTCCACTTCGTCACGCCGGGCCCGGTGCGCAGCACAACACCTGCAAGGTCCGAGCCGATCACGTGGTACGGCAGGTCGTGGCGCTCGGCGAAGGTGGAGGTGCGCCCGTAGCGCTCGAGAAAGCCGAAGGTGGGCATCGGCTCGAAGATCGAGGTCCAGACGGTGTTGTAGTTGATCGCGCTCGCCATCACCGCGACCAGCGCCTCACCCGGAGCCAGCTCGGGCACCGGAACGTCGTCGATGTGCAGCGACCGGCGGGGGTCCTTCTCGCTGGTCGCCATGCCGTCGAAGAGGCCGACCTCGCTCTTGTGCACGGTCACGCCACGGTAGGTCGCCGGGATCGGCAGGGCGGCGTAGGTCTCGGGGGAGCGGTCGCCGCTCAGGATGGCATCGCGGATGGCCTGCATGGCGGTCCTTACGGTTGCACGGTGATCGGACGTGTGCCACCGAAGGTAGTGACTCTCGGGTAGGTCATGGGGTCAGTGTTAGCCGCCCCACACGGTGACCTCGGTCACGAACCCGCAGCCGAGAGAGCACTCAGAGCGGTTCGGGTGCCGCTGCAGCCGGTTCCACCAGCTCGACGAGCACGCCGCCGGCATCCTTGGGATGGATGAAGTTGACCCGGCTGTCGCTCGTGCCTCGTTTGGGGGCGTCGAAGAGCAGGCGCAGCCCACGCTCGCGCAGCGTCGCGCACACCGCGTCGAGGTCGGCCACCCGGTAGGCCAGCTGTTGCAGACCGGGGCCGGAGCGGTCGATGAACTTCGCGATGGTCGACTCGGGGGTGAGCGGGGCCAGCAGCTGGATGCGGGGGTCGCCCGCACCCGAGGCGCCCACGCCCATCATCGCCTCCCGCACCCCCTGTTCCTCGTTGGTCTCCTCGTGCAGCAGCGTCAGCCCGAAGGTGTTCTCGTAGAACGCGATCGCCGCATCGAGGTCGGCCACCGCGATGCCGACATGGTCGATGTGCGTGAAGAGTGTTTCGCTCATGGACCGAGCGTACGGACCGCGCGGGTGGCGAACCAGATGTCAGCGGCCGGATGCCGTGTGCGCTTGGTCATGCGCTGACCGGATGCCGTCTCGGGCGTGATTAGAGTGGAGGCACATCTATTCCGAGCACGTTGGAGGCCCGCCACCATGACCACTGCTGACCGACCGGTGTCGGTGATCGTCGCCGGCGCCCGCACCCCGATGGGTCGCCTGCTCGGTTCGCTCAAGGACTTCTCCGGTTCTGACCTCGGTGGCCTCGCCATCAAGGGCGCGCTCGAGAAGTCGGGTGTCGCGCCCGAGCAGGTCGAGTACGTGATCATGGGCCAGGTGCTCACCGCCGGTGCCGGACAGATCCCGGCCCGGCAGGCAGCGCACGCGGCCGGCGTCCCGATGACCGTCCCGGCGATCACGATCAACAAGGTGTGCCTCTCGGGCCTCAACGCGATCGCCATGGCCGACCAGCTCATCCGCGCCGGAGAGTTCGACATCGTGGTGGCCGGCGGTCAGGAGTCGATGACCAACGCGCCACACCTGCTGGAGAAGTCCCGACAGGGCTTCAAGTACGGCGACGTCACGATGCGCGACCACCTGGCCTTCGACGGGTTGTGGGATGCCTTCACCGACGAGGCGATGGGCCTGCTCACCGAGCGCGCCAACACCGGCGAACAGGCGTTCACCCGGGAGGAGCAGGACGAGTTCTCGGCCCGCAGCCACCAGCTGGCGGCGAAGGCCTGGAAGGACGGGCTCTTCGACGACGAGGTCGTGGCGGTCTCGATCCCCCAGCGCCGCGGTGAGCCGCTCTCGTTCAAGAGCGACGAGGGCATCCGCGCCGACACCACGGCGGCCACGCTCGCCGGCCTCCGCCCGGCCTTCTCCAAGGACGGCACGATCACGGCTGGTTCTGCCTCGCAGATCTCCGACGGGGCGGCTGCGGTCGTGGTGATGAGCAAGGCGAAGGCGCAGGAGCTGGGCCTCACGTGGCTCGCCGAGATCGGGGCGCACGGCGTCGTGGCCGGCCCCGACTCCAGCCTGCAGCAGCAGCCCGCACACGCGATCGTGCGAGCCTGCGAGAGAGAAGGCATCACGCCCGCCGACCTCGACCTCGTCGAGATCAACGAGGCGTTCGCGGCCGTCGGTCTGGCGTCGACCAAGGCCCTCGGTATCGTCGCCGACCGCGTCAACGTGAACGGCGGCGCCATCGCGCTCGGTCACCCCATCGGCATGTCGGGCGCCCGCCTGGCGCTGCACCTGACGCTGGAGCTGAAGCGGCGTGGTGGTGGCGTCGGGGTGGCAGCCCTCTGCGGTGGCGGCGGACAGGGTGACGCCCTGGTCGTCCGGGTGCCGAAGAGCGACTGACCGCCTCGTCTGTCGTGTCCTACCGCGGTCACTCGGCCGGGCGGGCCTCGAGCGAGCCCCGCGCCGTCGACATCGCCACGTTGGTCGCACGGGCCACGGAGGGATCACCTCGGGCGGTGGCCCGGCTCATCTCCCTCGTCGAGGATGAGCACCCGGCGCTGCCCGAGGTGATGGCGGCCCTGACGCCGCACGCCGGCTCGGCCTGGGTGATCGGGCTGACCGGAGCGCCGGGGGTCGGCAAGTCGACGACCGTCTCGGCCCTCGTCGGCGGCTTCCGCCGCCGTGGCCTGCGAGTGGGGGTGCTCGCCGTCGACCCCTCGTCGCCGTTCTCGGGTGGTGCGCTCCTCGGCGACCGGGTGCGGATGGAGGCGCACACGCTCGACGACGGTGTCTACATCCGGTCGATGGCGGCGCGCGGCCGTCTCGGCGGGCTGGCGTGGGCGACCCCGCAGGCGGTCCGGGTGCTCGATGCGGCCGGCTGCGACGTGGTGCTCGTCGAGACCGTCGGGGTCGGCCAGAGCGAGGTCGAGGTCGCGGGGTTGGCCGACACCACGGTCGTTCTGCTCGCACCGGGTATGGGCGACGGTATCCAGGCGGCCAAGGCCGGCGTCCTCGAGATCGCTGACGTGTTCGTCGTCAACAAGGCTGATCACGACGGCGTCGACGCCACGGTTCGCGACCTGCGGCACCTCGTCTCCCTGGGGCAGCGGTCAGAGCCCGGGCGGTGGCGCTCGCCGGTGTGCCGAACCAGCGCCTCCCTCGACGCCGGGATCGACGAGCTGATCGCTGCCCTCGATGCTCACCGGGCGTTCCTCGAGACGGGTGGCGCCCTGCGGCGGGGTCGGGAGCGTCGCGCGGCCGACGAGATCGAGCAGATCGCGACGGCATCGATGCGCTCCCGGCTGGCGCAGGTCGCCGGAGGGGCGGCACTGCAGGCCCTCGCCGCCGATGTTGTCGACGGCCGAACCGATCCGTACGCGGCCGCCGACCTGCTTCTCTCACAGTTGAGCTCGGCCACAGGAGAGTCCGCTGACTGGTCTGACGGCCCGGCCGAGAGACCTTGACCCCGACGGGGAAGCGACGCCGACGCGGGCCCCCCAACGGCGGCGTAGCCCGGTAAACCGGTTGTGGGCAGGCCGGGCGCGGTGTCACCGTCAGCAGATGGAGATCATCAGTCTCGATCGCTCGGACGACGCCCTGGTCGAACAGCTCTGGGGGGTGGCTGAGCGCAGCAACGCCGCGTCTCGAGTGCAGCCGTGCCGCACCAGTCTGGCCGAGTTCGCGGCCGATCTGCGGTTCGTGGTGCCGGGGGAGCACGACGAGGTGGTGGTTGCCGTCTGGGAAGGGCGTGTCGTCGGCGGAGGCCAGGTCTGGTTCCCGGAACGCGACAACACCGACAAGTGCTGGTTTCAGGTGTTCGTCGACCCTCCCGCGCGACACCGGGGTGCGGGTTCGTCGCTCGTCGACCGGCTGGAGGCCACCGCCCGGGTGGAGAAGCGCGCGATGGCCCTTCCGGAGGTGTTCGTGCCGGTGGGTGAACGGGTCGAGCACCCGGCCGCTCGCTTCGCCACGAGTCGCGGCTACACCCTGTCTGACACCGAGGTCGTGCGTCGGCTCTCCCTGCCGGTCGACCCGGCGCGCCACAACGCACTGGAGCTAAGAGCAGCTCAGGGCCTGGGCGCCGGGTACACAGTGTCGGTCTACCGCGGCGGAGCCCCGTCGACGCTGCGACAGGGGGTGTGCGACATCTCGAACCAGCTCGTGGTCGACGCGCCCACGGGCGATGTCGACTTCGAGGCCGAGTCGACGACGCCGGGCGACTACCAGCAGTATCTCGACCACGAGTCGTCGATCGGGCGAGAGCGCCTCACCGCCATCGCCGTGGAGCGAACCACCGGTGAGGTCGTGGCCTACTCCGACCTGGTTCTGCCGCAGGGGGATCCAGCGGCCGCGATCCAGTGGGGAACGTTCGTCGCCCAGGCGCATCGCGGTCATCGGCTCGGCCTGGCGGTCAAGACGGCGAACCTTCGCGAGCTGGCCCGGGTCGACCCCGGCCGGAAGCACATCGAAACGATGAACGCCGAGGACAACCCGTGGATGGTGCAGATCAACGTCGACCTCGGCTTCGAGGTGATCGAGGAGGCGCTGATGCTGAGGAAGGATCTCTGAGGGCGTGGTCGATGACGAGCCACCAACGGTTACGGTGAGTCCATGCTCATTGCCTTCTCTGTCGCCCCCACCGTGGCCGCCGATGACACCGGTTCGGTGTCGGACGCCGTGGCCCGCGCCATCCGCGTCGTGCGCGACTCGGGACTCCCGTACCGCACCGATGCGATGTTCACGACCATCGAGGGGGAGTGGGACGAGTGCATGGCGGTCGTCAAGGCCTGCTGCGACGTGATCGCCGAGACCTCGCCGCGGGTCGGCCTCGTGCTCAAGGCCGACATCCGCCCCGGTTTCTCGGGCCAGCTCGAGGCCAAGCTGGAACGCCTCGAGGAGGCCCTCGAACGACAGGCCGATGGCGGAGCCTGACTGGGGTATCACCCCGCTCGAGGCCGCAGACTGCGACGAGCTCGGTCGGGTGCACATCCACGTCTGGCGCGAGGCCTATGCCGGGCTGATGCCGGCCGACTACCTCGCCGGGCTGTCCCAGGAGCGCTCGGCCGAGAACTGGCGGCGCGGGGTCGAGCTGCCTGACGGGGCCGAGATCGAGGCGCTGACCCTGGTGGCTCGCCACCGGGGGCGCATCGTCGGCTTCGCGAGTGCCGGGCCGAGCCGCGACGACGACGCCCCCACCGAGTGGGAGCTCTACGCGCTCAACCTGGTGAGCGAGGTGCACGGCACGGGCCTGGCCGACCACCTGCTCAGCCGGGTGCTCGGCGACCGCGACGCCAGCCTGTGGGTGGCGGAGGGGAACGCTCGGGCGCGGGCCTTCTACGCCCGCCGCGGCTTCACCGACGAGGGCGGGCGCAGCGCCCACGACCCGACGAGTGCCCCCGAGATGCGGATGGTTCGTCGACGCACTCCGGCGTGACCGTGAGCGGCCGGACCGGTCACCTGACCATCGGCGGCTCGGTTCGCTGTGGCTACCCGGAGCGGTTGCCGAGCTTGTCGGCGAGCGCTGTCGCGGCCGCACTGACAAGGAGGGCGTCGGCCGGTTGCGGAATCCCTCGCTCGGCGTCGTCGCGGATCAGTGCCACCTGTTCGACGATCGATGTGACCCGGCCCGGTTGGGTGAGTGCCTCGGCGCAGTCGTCCAACAGACGAAGCAGGGCGACGGCCACGGTGGGCTCGTTCGCACCGTAGCGACGGATCAGTCCGCACATGGTGGAGAGGTAGTCGGCGAAGCGTCGACCCGGAACCACGACGGCCACCTTGCCGTCGGGGGTGGTGGCGATGTCGTCGCCGAGGGGCCGGGCGGCCAACGCGCAGAAGATGACCGAGAGGTGGTCGATGGCCTGCACCGCCGTGTAGGGGTCGTTGACCGCCGGCGACAAGGCCTTGCAGGCCACGTCGACGAGCTGGCGGATGCCGAAAGCGGCGTCCTGCTCCAGGGTCCGCTCGAAGCCGATCCGGACCGCCTTCTCGAGGGCCCTGGCGAACAAGGCGGCATTGGGCTTCGGGTCTCCAGCGGTAGGGCGCCATACCCAGGCCAACGTCGTCCCGGCCACCACATGCTCGCCGACCCTCGAGCGGACCAGCACGGTCACGCCTTGCTCCACGGCCAGTGACAGGAGCAGCTGCGGATGCGCGGCTTGGACGTAGCCGGAGTGCGGCGCCGGGAGGGTGACCGCCCAGAGCGGGGGTGTCGGTGGGGGGAACTCACCGTTGCCGGGCTTCATCTTCACCGCCTCGACGGTGCCCCGCTGGACCAGGTCGGTGATCGCGTCGATCTGGATCGAATGCGCCAGGTGGTCGGCGAAGTAGATCACCATGGCCAGGCTGGCGAAGAGCAGCACGATCGCTCCCGTGACGGCGAGCCGGGGGAAGTCCTGCACGCGGACGCCAGAGGCGATGCCCACGGTGTACAGGCCCGCGGTGCTGTAGGTGAACGTGGACAGGAACACGCTCAGCACCCGTTGGGTGGGCCGGTCTCGCAGGAAGTTCCGCAGCAGGCGAGGGGAGAACTGGGTCGACGACAGCTGCAGGGCCACGACCGTCAGGCCGAGGACCAGCGCGATGACGGTCACGACGGTGCTGACGATGGTGATGAGCAGTGTCCGCGCGTCGTCGGCGGTGCCTTGGAACGCCAGGGGCGCCCACAGCGATCCAGGCCCGATCGTCACCTGGGAGACCAGAGCCCCGGCGACCAGTGCCGCCAGTGCCCACGCTGCCGGCATCACCCATAGCGAGGCTGCGGCGAACTCCCGCACTGCTGCGCGACGGACCATGAACTCATCTTCCTCCGCGTCGGACGTTCGTGACCCTGATGGGTGCCCCGGTGCGGCTGGGTTGGGGAGGTCTGTCGGCACCTCGTGCCGGTGACCCTCCCCGACCTGCTGCGTCGGGTGCACCGGGTCATCCCACGCCGCGGCCCTCCTCCGGCACGGTGACCGGATTTGCGGTGTCCACGGTCTGGGTGCGTATCGTGGAGCCGCGTCGGCGTGCCCGGCCATCCACCCGCGCCCGCCGTAGTCCAGCCGAAAGGTCCAACCCATGCCCCGCCCCGCCCACCGTCGACGCGGAGCTGCCGCTGCCGCTCTGGTCACGGTCGCGATGCTCTCCGCCTGTACCAGTGACAGCGGCGACACCGCTGCCCCGAAGCCCACGCCCGTCGTGGCCGAGACTGCGGCCACGGGTACGGCATCCGGGGTCGTCGCAGCTGCGGTCGCCGCGCGCTCAGACGTCTCGGCCGGCGGCGGCGCCGCTCGCGAGAAGGCCTTCACGGGAGCGGCGCTCGACTCGGCCAACGCCTTCGCCAAGACCCTCCCGGCCCGCACGGCGGCCGAGGAGGCTGCCTCCGAGCTGGCGCCCCAAGGCATCAAGGTGCTCGGGGTGTCGAGAGCGGGTGACAGCCCCCGTCAGATCCTCGCCCAGACCACCCTGGTCAAGGGCGGGGCGGCCGTGCTGGTGCTCCTCGTCTCACCGGATGCTGCCACCGACTTCAAGGTGGCTGCGATCACCCCGATGTTGAAGGGCTCCACGCTGGAGGCGCTCGACCCGGTCTCGATGGGGTCCGCCGCGGTGGGCGCGGGTGACGGACTGGCGGCGAAGCCGGATGCCGTGCTGACGGCCTTCGCGTCGTCGGTGAAGTTCCCCGCGCCGACCACGACGCCGCTGCTTGCCGGTGACCCGCTCTCTGACCAGCTGCGGGCCTCGGCCGCGGCCCAGTCGAAGGCGATCTCGGGCCAGGGCACCTTCAGCCAGACGCACGAACCGAAGGGTGTCGTCGGTGGTCTGCGTCTCGAGGGCGGGTCGGGCGCCGTCGTCTTCGCCGACCTCGTGCGCGACGACGCGATCGCCCTGCGTCAGGCCGCCAAGCTCACCCCGGCCAAGGACGTCACTCTGCTCTCCGGCCTCAAACTGATCACCACCGAGGCCAAGCTCACCACGAACGAGACGGTGGCCATGGTGATTCCGAGTTCCGGGGCCGCCCGTCTCGTCGGGTACTCCGACCAGCTCGTCAACGCCACCGGCCGGTGAGGCAGGATTGATGTCATGAGCCAACCGCCCTTCCACGCGTCTGCGCTGCGTGGCGCCGTCGATCTCTCCTCCCTCAAGCAGCCGCCGCCGGCGGCGCCCGGCAGCGTCACGGGAGCAACCGCCGACGGCGCCGGCCTCGTCGTCACCGGCTCCGACGCGTCGATTCGTGACGTGCTCGCGGCGAGCTCGCATCACCCCGTCGTCATGGTCATCTGGTCGTCGCGGCTGGCCGAGTCCGCCGACTTCGTCGCCACGCTCGAGACCGTCACGAGGCGGTACGCCGGCCGCTTCCAGCTCGTCACGGTAGACGCCGACACCAACCCGACCATTCTGCAGGCCTTCCAGGTACAGGCCGTGCCGGTCAGCTTCGCCTTTCTCCAGGGGCAGCCGGTGCCGCTCTTCGAGGGTGCGCAGCCGGAGGCGCAGGTGACGGCCGTCGTCGACCAGGTGCTCGCGCTGGCCGAGCAGCACGGCGTCACCGGGACCGTGTCGGTCGACGACACGATCGCGGCGGAGGTCGTCGAGCCGGAGGAGCCGCCGCTACCGCCGCTGCACCAGAAGGCCTTCGACGCCATCGAGGCAGACGATCTGGCCGGGGCAGCCGACGCCTACCGCGAGGCCCTGGTCGAGAACCCGGCCGATGCCGACGCCAGGGTGGGGCTGGCCCAGGTGGGGCTCATGCAGCGCACCGCCAACGCCGACCTGCCGGCCGCTCGCGCGGCGGCGGCGGCCGCGCCCGACGACGTCGACGCCCAGATCCTGGTAGCCGACCTCGACCTGCTCGGTGGGCACATCGAAGACGCCTTCACCCGCCTGATCGACACGGTGCGCGTGACTGCTGACGCCGAGCGCAACACCGTGCGCGAACACCTCGTCGAGCTGTTCGAGGTGGTCGGCACGAGCGACGATCGGGTGAAACGCGCCCGCAAGGCGCTCATGAGTGCGCTGTTCTGATTCGGCGGCCCCAGCCCTCGATCCCCGGCGAGTGACCCTGATCGGGCTACCCGCCCGGCGCCACTCGCCCTAGGCTGAACGCATGTTGCCCTGGTCAGCAGACACCGTCGGTCGTGTCGACGAACACCTGCTCGACAGCACCGCCTTGAGGGGCAACCCGCTCGGGGACCCCCACGAGCGCCCGCTGTGGGTTTATCTGCCGCCGGGGTACGACGACGAGCCGGACCGCCGTTACGCCTCGGTCTACGTCATCCAGGGCTACACCGGCCAGCTGAGCATGTGGCGCAATCGCACCCCGTTCCGACAGCCGTTCGTCGAGACCGCTGACGCTGTTTTCGCCTCGGAGCAGGCGCCGCCGACGATCGTGGTGTATGTCGATGCCTGGACGGCCTACGGCGGCAGCCAGTTCGTCGACTCGCCGGGAACCGGGAAATACCACACCTACCTCTGTGACGAGGTCGTGCCCTTCGTCGACCGCCACTACCGCACCGTGGCCCGCCCGGAGAACCGGGCCATCAGTGGCAAGTCGAGCGGTGGGTTCGGCGCCATGATCACGCCGATGCTGCGCCCTGACCTGTTCGGCGCCCTGGCGACCCATGCCGGCGACTCTCTCTACGAATACTGCTACGTGCCCGAGTTCGCCCAGGCCGTGCGGTTGCTGCGACCCTACGACGGCGACATCTGGCGTTGGTGGGCCGACTTCGGCAGTCGCACCGCCTTCACCAACGAGGCGGACCAGATCCTCCTCATGCTTCTGGGGGTGTCTGCCTGCTTCTCGGCCGCGCCCGACGGCACGCCAGGGCTGCCCTTCGACCCGAAGAGCGGCCGGCTCGTTCCGGATGTCTGGAACCGTTGGCTGGCCCTGGACCCCGTACGGATGGCGGAGCGTTACGCCGAGGCCGTGCGGTCATGGCGCGCGGTATGGATCGACGCCGGCACCCGCGACGAGTGGTACCTCGACGTCGGAGCCGACGCGTTCCGGCACGAGCTCGTCGGGGCGGGACTCCCCTCCGACCGCATCCGGTTCGAGCTGTTCGATGCGGGGCACGGTGGCATCGACTACCGCTACCCTCTGGCGCTGGCCTGGCTCGCGGAGCAGATCGCTCCCGCGTCCCCTCACGGCTAGGCGGGTCGGGGGTGCGGGCCGTCAGGCCGAGGAGTCGGTGGCGACGACAGACTCGGCCAGCCGGACCAGCACCGTGGTGACCGTCTCGTCGGCGGTCTGCCCCGAGTTGTCGACCCACAGGCCCCACCGGGGCGTGCCGACGTCGTCGTGCACGGCTGCTCGCCCCTCGCCCCCCGGGTCGAGCACGACGACGTGCAGGGTCTCGGGCGAGGCCAGGTCGAGAAAGTCCTCGAGGTGCCCGCCCAGCACCGTGTCGCTGATGACGGCGTCGAAGCCTTCGAGCTGATAGGTCTCGGCGGTGGCGATCGCTGCCGACCACCGCAGGAACAGCTGGCGCAGCTGCTCTGCCCGGGGCGGCACGTGGTGGGCGTCTTGGTGGGGGCCGCGGTAGGGGTCTTGACCCGCCACGACCATCTGGTCGAACACGGCAGCGTCGATGGCCACCGCACGGTCGAAGCTGCGCGCGAGAGCGGCACCCACGGCAGTGGTACCCGACGCCCGGGCGCCGGTGACGAGGAAGAGCCGCCCTCGCCGGGTCTCGTCGTGAACGTCCGCCTCGTGGTGCTGTTCGCGCATGGACTCGATCAACCCTTAAGGGCGGCGGTGACGACCTCCTTGGCCTCGGCCTGCACCTGAGCCAGGTGATCGGCGCCCTGGAACGACTCGGCGTAGATCTTGTAGACGTCCTCGGTGCCGGAGGGCCGGGCGGCGAACCACGCGCTCTCGGTGGTGACCTTGAGCCCGCCGATCTTGGCCCCGTTGCCGGGGGCGGCCGTCAGCTTGCCCGTGATCAGTTCTCCGGCCAGCGTCTCGGCGCTCACGTCATCGGGAGACAGGGCGGCGAGCTTGGCCTTCTGCTCGCGGTCGGCCACCGCGTCGATGCGCGCGTAGGCCGGGCTACCGTGGCGTTCGGTCAGCTCGGCGTAGTGCTGGCTCGGCGTCTTGTCGGTCGCGGCCAGGATCTCCGAGGCCAGCAACGCGAGCAGGATGCCGTCCTTGTCGGTCGACCAGACCGTGCCGTCGAAGCGCAGGAAGCTGGCGCCGGCCGACTCCTCGCCGCCGAAGCCCACGGATCCGTCCAGCAGCCCGGGCACGAACCACTTGAAGCCTACCGGCACCTCGATGAGCGTGCGGCCCAGGTCGCCCGCCACCCGGTCGATCATCGAGGAGGAGACGAGCGTCTTGCCGATCGCCGTCGAGGCCGACCATCCGGGCCGCGCGCCGCCGTACAGGTAGCCGATCGCGACCGCCAGATAGTGGTTGGGGTTCATCAGCGCGCCGTCGGGGGTGACGATGCCGTGCCGGTCGGCGTCGGCGTCGTTGCCGGTCGACAGGTCGTAGTCGTCCTTGGCGTGGATGAGTGAGGCCATCGCGAACGGTGAGCTGCAGTCCATCCGGATCTTGCCGTCCCAGTCGAGCGTCATGAAGCCCCACTGCGGGTCGACTCGCGGGTTCACGACCGTGAGGTCGAGGTCGTGCCGCCGCGCGATCTCACCCCAGTACTCGACCGATGCCCCACCCAGTGGGTCGGCTCCGATGCGCACCCCCGCCTCCCGGATGCGAGCGAGGTCGACGACGTTCGGCAGGTCGTCGATGTAGGTGCCCATGAAGTCATAGCCCCCCGAGTCGGGACGAGCCCGCTCGAAGGGCGTGCGACGCACCCCCGTGAGGCCGCCCCGGATGAGCTCGTTGGCGCGGTCGGCGATGACCGACGTGGCATCGCTGTCGGCGGGCCCGCCGTGCGGGGGGTTGTACTTGAAACCCCCGTCGGAGGGGGGGTTGTGCGACGGGGTGACGACGATCCCGTCGGCGAGACCGCTTGCCCCTGGGTTCTTTCCGCGGTTGGCCCGTAGGATCGCGTGCGACACCGCAGGCGTCGGGGTGTAGCCGTCGTGGTCGTCGACGAGCACCTGCACCCCGTTGGCGACCAGCACCTCGAGCGCGGTCTTCCACGCCGGTTCCGACAGCCCGTGGGTGTCGCGCCCGATGAAGAGGGGCCCGTCGTAGCCCTGCGAGGCGCGGTACTCGCAGATCGCCTGGGTGGTGGCGAGGATGTGGTTCTCGTTGAACGCGGTCTTCAGGCTCGAGCCGCGGTGTCCCGACGTGCCGAAGACGACCTGCTCGTCGGGGTTGCTGACGTCGGGGTGCCGGTCGTAGTAGGCGCCGACAAGGGCGTCGATGTCGACGAGGTCCTCCGCCGTGGCCGGTTGTCCTGCCCTCGGGTGGTTCATGACTGGGCTCCCTTCGGGTTCGCGCCGGCAGCGTCGCTGCGGCTGCTGGAGAGGTGACCGGCGGGCGGGGCCACGGCGGCGATCGTGACCGTCTCGGTGGCGGCGGTGGCAGCCTCGTCGGCGTCGACAGTCTCATCGACAGGGACGACCCAGACGCTGGCGAAGCGTGGCACCGTGATGTCGGCCGAGTACGGCTGACGGTGCCACGACTCCTCGCGCGCCTCGAGCACCAAACCGGTCGAGCTGGGGGCGTCGGGGTGGTATCCGGCGGTGTCGAGCACGACGGTCCATCGACCACCACGCGGCAGGCCGATCCGGTAGCTCTGCTGGGTCTCACCGCCGAAGTTCATGACGCAGGCCACGACGGGGGCATCGGAGCCCCGGTCGCCGTGCCCGAACCGGAGCCACGAGATGGTGTTGTGGGCGGCGTCGTCGGCCTCGAGCCACTCGAAGCCGGCCCGGTCGTTGTCAAGCGCCCAGAGCGCCTCGTTGTCGCGGTAGATGCGGTTGAGGTCCTTGACGAGGTTGTGCACCCGGAAGTGCAGGGGCTGGTCGAGCAGCCACCAGTCGAGGCTGCGGCCCTCGGACCACTCGGCCTCCTGACCGAACTCGCACCCCATGAAGAGCAGCTGCTTGCCGGGGTGGCACCACAGGTAGGCCAAGAAGACCCGCAGCGTGGCGATCTGGTCTTCTCTCGAGCCGCGTGACTTGCGCAGCAGCGAGCCCTTGCCGTGAACGACCTCGTCGTGGCTGATCGGCAGCACGAAGTTCTCGTCGAAGGCGTACATCAACGAGAAGGTGAGGGCCCCGTGATGGTGCTGGCGATAGATGGGGTCCTGGCCGAGGTACTTCAGGGAGTCGTTCATCCACCCCATGTTCCATTTGAAGCCGAAGCCCAGCCCGCCCTGGTCGGTCGGCTTGGTGACTCCGGGCCACGACGTGGATTCCTCTGCCACCGTGACGATTCCAGGCTCGCGCTTGTACGCGGTGGCGTTGGTCTCCTTGAGCAGCTCGACGGCCTGGTAGTTCTCGCGGCCGCCGTCCTTGTTCGGCACCCACTCGCCGGGCTGGCGAGCGTAGTCGAGGTAGAGCATCGAGGCGACGCCGTCGACCCGCACGCCGTCGACGTGGAACTCCTCGAGCCAGTAGAGCGAGTTGGCCACGAGGAAGTTGCGCACCTCGGGACGGCCGTAGTCGAAGATGTTCGAGCCCCACTCGGGGTGCCACCCGAGCCGGCGGTCGGGGTGCTCGTAGAGGGGTTCGCCGTCGAAGCGGGCCAGCGCCCACTCGTCGGTGGCGAAGTGGCCGGGCACCCAGTCGAGGATGACGCCGATGCCCGCCTGGTGCAGCCGGTCGACGAGGTAGCGGAAGTCGTCGGGGGTGCCCCAGCGTGAGCTCGGGGCGTAGTAGCCGGTCACGTGGTAGCCCCACGACGGCACGTACGGGTGCTCCATCACGGGGAGGAACTCGACGTGGGTGAAGCCGAGGTCGGCGACATAGTTGACCAGGTGCTCGGCGAGACCGGCGTAGCCCAGGCCCTGACGCCACGAACCGATATGCACCTCGTAGGTGCTCATCGGGCCGGTGTGAACGTTGGAGCGGCTGCGCTGCTGCATCCAGTCGGCGTCGTTCCAGTCGTAGTGCGACTCGGTCACGATCGCGGCCTGCTTCGGCGCGACCTCGGTCATCCGGGCCATCGGGTCGCTCTTGAGGCGCACGATGTCATCGGCACCCCGGATCGCGAACTGGTAGTTCATCCCCTCTGCGGCGCCGGGCAGGAACAGCTCCCAGAGGCCGGTGGTGCCGAGGGCGCGCATCGGGTGGGAGATGCGGTCCCAGCCGTTGAAGTCGCCGATCACGTGCACCGCTTTGGCGCGCGGGGCCCACAGCGCGAACGAGGCTCCCCGCACGTCTCCGAGTGGGCCCTGGTAGTGGCGCACGTGTGACCCGAGCACGTTCCACAGCTGCTCGTGACGGCCCTCGTTGATCAGGTGCATGTCGATCTCGCCGAGGGTCGGGGCGAACCGGTAGGGGTCGTCCTGTTCGTGCTCGATGCCGTCGGCGTACTCGACGAGCAGGCGGTAGTCGTGCGTGCGGTCGAAGTCGGGTGAGGTCATCGAGAAGATTCCGTCACGCACGTGCTGCAGCTCGACGACAGCACCGGTGTCGAGCCGCGCCGAGACCTTCGTCGCGAGGGGCCGGTACGCGGTGATGGTCAGGCCGCCCGGGCCCTGATGGTGCCCGAGCAGGTCGTGGGGCTGACCGTTGCGGGCCTGGAGGAAGGCGTTGATGGCGCCGTCGTCGAGGGTCGGCCCTGCTGGGGTCGCGGCCGGTTCAGGCGTCGCTGCTGGGGGCGTCACGGGGTCGGGAGTCGCTGGGGGGGTCGCCGTCGGCTGGGGTGTCGCTGCTGATGGCGCCGCC
>JAKDLG010000090.1 GCA_030452985.1 Humibacillus sp. | reverse complement strand
ACGTACTGCGCCCAGATGTCCCCCAGCGGGTCACTGCTCGTGCTGCTGAACGCGAGCCACTGGTTGCTGAGCCACGTCGGCCACGTGTCCGCCCCCGAAGGAGAGCCTGGGAGGTCGCGGACCGTGGTCGGGCACGCGCCCTTATCGGGACCCAGCGCCGCCAGATTGGGATTGAACATCACCAGGCGGAGCCTGTTGACCCCGGCGGTATTGGTGGCGTACACGAGACGGGTCCCGTCCGGAGAGATGACCGGGTGAGACTCGGCTGCGCTGTTGTGGCAGGTGATCCGAATCGGGGCGGAAGGGGCCTCCTGGCTCGCTCCGACGATCACGTACACCTCACCATGGGGATCGTCGCGGGTGCTGACAAAGGCCTGGTCCCCAGCCTCGTTGGTCGAGAGATCACCCTCGTGCACGGGCGCCGGTTTGACCGGGGGGACCGAGGGAGTGGTGGCCGCCACGTCCGTGCCTTCTCCGTACGTGACCAGCTTCGTGCTGATGGCATCGCGGGCAGCGGTGAAGGCGATCCGCGGGCTGACGGCATCCGGCACCGCTGCTCGTGCCGGGTCAACGGGAGCCGCTGCTGGCACGGAGAAGCCTGTCGCCCCCGTCGACACGACGGCCATCGACGACGGTGCCGCGACGCCCAAGGCAGCAACGAGCAGCACGGCGAGCACACCGGACAGCCGGTACCCCGCCTTCGCCCACGGCCGGGACGCATCCATGGCCCCGCCTCCTTCCTGCAAGACCACCGACGTCTTCCCCACGCTTCGGTATGCGCCTCGCCTGCGCACCGGCGGGCGGACAACCTTTGAGGCACCCGGATCCGTTCGATGGGGCAACCACCGACCGGTCGGGTGGGGTCAGATCAGGCCCTGTCGCAACGCATAGGCGACAGCGTGTGACCGGTTGCGCAGCTGCAGCCGGGTCGTGATGTCGTGCAGCACGTTCTTCACGGTGCGCTCGGAGTAGGACAGCTGCATCGCGATCTCCCCCGTGCTGTAGCCGTCGGCGACGAGCTTGAGCACCTCGACCTCCCGCGTGGCCAGCCCGGTGAACCTCAACCCACGCGGGCTCAGCACCTGCCGCTGCAGCTGGCCGACCTGGTCGAGCAACCGACCCAGCAGGTCTGGGGGCACGCTCCCGTCACCGGTGGTGGCCCGACAGATCACCTCGGTCAGCCGGTCCGCGGTCGCCTCGCTCCGCCGCAGCAGGCCGACCACGCCCATCTCCACGGCTGCGACCAGGTCTCGGTCATCGAGGCGCCCGGCCACCAGCACGGTACGACTGGTCCCGCGCCGCTGCACCTGACGCAACAGCTGCACCGCGTCGTCGTCCATCGCGTCGACGACGATGACCGCGACGCTCGCGAGGTCGATCTCATGCTCCCGCAGGATCTGCACCTCCGGACGGGGCCGAAGCTCGGCGATGACCCCCGCCGCCGAGATCGGATCGCGCGCGTGGATACCAACAGTGACACGTTCCATGATTCCCCTCCGAGGGTGCCGCCCGAACTTCACGTGCGGGCAAAAATGACCGATAAGGGCAGCATGCCCGGGCATCCTCTCCGGGCACTCAACGCTGGCTCAACGGGCAGTCTTGATGCCCGAGAGTGAGCCCTCGATGCCGTCTGCGGAGGGCAGGGCTCGCGAGACAGTGGAGCATGAGCACCGTTGCGAGACTCGAGGTCGAGAGCCTGACGCTCGAAGCGGGTGGCCAGGCCACGCTTCCCCTCGAGGTGCGCAACACCGGTGAGTTCGTCGAGGACTACTTCCTCGAGGTCATCGGGGTGCCAGCCCAGTGGACCTCTATAGCGGAAGCCGAGTTCACCCTCTACCCGGGCACCTCGACGACGACGCTGCTCACGCTCAACCCACCGCGGTCCTCGGCGGTGCCGGCCGGAGAGGTGCGGTTCGGGGTCAAAGTGACACCGAACGACCACCCGGACGAGGCGGTCGTTCCCGAGGGCGTCGTCGAGGTGCTCCCCTTCCTCGACACGACGGCTGAGCTGGTACCTCGCACGTCGCGGGGTCGCTTCAGCGGCAGGCACGAGGTGGCCGTCGACAACCGGGGCAACGTGCCGGTGACCGTGTTCGTCGCCGTGACCGACCAAGGCGAGCTGCTCAAGCTCGACGAGTCGGCCAAGGACGCCCTCACTGTCGCACCCGGCCAGGCGCAGTTCGCCAAGGTGAAGGTGTCGCCGGTAGAGAAGCTGTGGCGCGGCCCGAGCAAGACCATTCCCTTCACGGCCACCGTGAGCCCGCAGGACGGCATCCCCGTCACCCTGGACGGCAGCCACCTGCAGGAGCCGATCATTCCGCCGTGGCTCGGCAAGGCCCTGCTCGCCCTGCTCGCCCTGATCGCGGCCCTCGCCGCCATTTGGTTCCTGCTGCTCAAGCCGACCGTGGTGGCGACGGCCCAGGAGGCCGCGGTGCAGGTGGCGCAGGCTCCCGTGGCTCAGGCCAAGGCTCAGGCCGTCAAGGCCCAGACCGAGGCCGCCAATGCCAGCGAGGCGGCGCAGACCGCTCAGGCGGCGCAGGTGGCGGCTGCGGTCACGGCCAAGAAGGCCGTCACCACCAAGGCGGCGATCGCGAAGCTCGTCAGCGGCCCGCTCCCGCCCGCGGTGGTGACCGCTCCGTTCTCCAGTCGACTCACGGTGGCCGCTGCGGCAGGGCAGACCAAGTCGGCCTCGTACGCCGTGCCCAAGAACCAGACCATCAACGTGACGGACTTCGTTCTCGAGAACCCGCAGGGTGACGAGGGGCTACTCACGGTCTCCATCGACAAGACGATCATCCTCGAGCAGGCGCTGGAGAGCTTCCGCACGACCGACTACCACTTCATCTCGCCGTTCGTCGCGAGCTCGAGCTCCAAGGTCATTCTCACCATCGCGTGCCGTCTCCCGGGGGCTCCGCCGGGACTCAAGCCGGTGCCGACGACGTGCCGCAACGCCCTGACCTTCGGCGGACCCCAGTCGACGAGGACCCCGAAGCCAGCCCCCAAGAAGCCCTAGCGTCGCGCGCCATCGAAGTGCTGGCGGCCCTCGACGAAGGCTCAGCCAGCGTCCCCGGGCTACTCGGTCGGACGTGGGCGGCAACGGCACATCATCACCGTGCGTAGGCCCGGCCCGACGTCGTGCAGTGTGTCGACCGGCCCGCCGGGAAACCTCAGGCACACGTTCTGAACTCCCTGCTGCGACAGGGCGGTCAGCTCGATGCCGTATCGGTTCAGGGATCGCGGCACCACCGCCACCGCGTCGACGTACCCGTGCGCCCGAACGCACGCCAGCAGATCAGCAGCGTGCGCCGCTTCGAGATGCCGCAGAATCGCTGGGGCTTCCCGGCGTAGCGGGTCGGGGCCGGAGCGCCGGAACTCGTCGAGGGAAATCGCGTGGGCTCGGGCCCCCATCAAACGGGCAGACGTCGGCATCAGGTCGAACCGACGGGCCCCCGGGCCATCATCAGAGCCGGAACGTACGGCCCCGGTCAGCGCCAGGGTTCTAAAGGGCAACGGCGCCGCGACCACCAGGGTCGCCATCGGCCAGCGCGACAGCATCGAGGCCGTCGGTGACGACCCTTCGAGCCAGAACTGCGCGTGCGCCTCTAGCCCGGGTTCTACCCGCACGATCGTCGGGGTGCACGGGGTGGGACAGTCACCGGTCACCAGCGTGGCCACTCGGGCCTCGGCCAAGGCCGTACGCCCCACTTCCCCCCAAGACGGGTGAATACCGTCGACCGCTTGGCCGTCCGTGGCCTCAGATCTCCCCATCTGACGTCTCCCTCCTCCCGGCACGCCCCGCGCGCTCCAACGGGCTCGCATGGGATGAGGTTAGCCTAACCTCACTTTGATGGGGTTGAGATCCGATACCGCCATGCGTCCCTGACCCCGCGCCGGTTGGGCTGCCGTCGTGCTCGACGGGTAAAACGCCGGTCATCGCAGGTGGAGAGTCACCTTCCCCAGGGCGCGGCGCTCATTGATCTCGGCGAGGGCGCCGGAGGCATCCGCCAGGGGGTGGGTACTACCGATCGGCGGGTCGAGCAGGCCGTCTTCGAGCAGGGGGAGGATGGCGTCCCACTGCGTGCGCAGGTAGGCCCGGTCAGCGGTCCAGAAGGCTCCCCAGCCGACGCCGACGACGCTGATGTTGTTGAGCAGCAGCCGATTCACCTTGACCTCGGGGATCGCCCCGGCGGTGAAGCCGATGACGAGCAGCCGCCCTTCAAGCGCCAGCGAGCGCAAGCTGTCGGTGAAGCGGTCGCCGCCGACCGGGTCGACCACGACGTCGACTCCGCGGCCATCGGTCAGCTCTTTGACGCTGGCCAGGAAGCCGTCCGCCAGCACCACCTCGTCGGCGCCGGCGGCCCGGGCGGTCTCGGCCTTGCCGTCGCTCGACACCACCGCGATGACGTGGGCGCCCATCGCCTTGGCGAGCTGGGTGGCCGCGGTGCCGATGCCGCCGGCGGCGCCGTGGACGAGCACCGTCTCGCCCGCCCGGAGGTGGCCTCGGCGGGCGAGGGCGAAGTGGACCGTCAGGTAGTTCATCGGCAGGGCGGCACCCGTGGCGAACGACACGGCATCCGGCAGCGGAAAGACGAGACCCTCATCGACGGCCACGGCCTCGGCGAAGGCACCGAGGATCGGGAAGGCCACCACCCGGTCACCCACCGCGAACGAGCTGCCCGCGGCCACGTCCCGCACCACGCCGGAGCACTCGGACCCCGGGGTGAAGGGCAGGTCGGGGCGCATCTGGTAGAGCCCCTTGGTCATGAGCACGTCAGGAAAGTTGACCCCGGCCTCGTGCACGTCGACGAGTACCTGCCCGGCACCGAGGGTGGGCTCGGCGACCTCTGCCACGGCGACGCTCGCCGGCCCGTCGAGAGACGTGACTTGAACTGCTCTCATCTGCCCTACCTCGTTCGATCCTCCGTGACCTCTGTGCGACCGACCCTAGCTGGCCTCTAACCCTCCTCTAACCCCAATGCCGCGCAGTTAGCGGGCCTGTGTTGAGGTCAAGGAGCTGCGGGGTGTAGGCGTGTCGTGATCGTGGTGGTGTAGTTCGTTCTGTCGACGGGTCCTTTCGCCCGGTGCTTGGAGATCGCGCGTTTGACGATTCTGGGGCTGGAACGTGATCGGCGACCAGGGAGGATGTTGGTCAGCAGCGCGGCCCCGATGCGCCCGATCAGGTCGGTGACTGGCCCCGCGAGAATCGTTGCCGCGCCACAGATCCCGTCTCGTGCGGTCGTCAACGCGATCGTGAAGCTCAGCTGGGTAGGCTCGAGGTCGCCGACTGTCAGGGCCGCGTCGGCCATCGCGACCCGTAGCGCCTGATGCGTGATCAGGACGGCATAGACCTCCTGGGTGACACCGGCCGGTGTTCGGGCCCGCAGGACTCGCCCGTCCAAGATCGTGGACTTGGTCTCCCGGAAGCTGGTTTCGATCTCCCACCGCTGGTGGTAGAGGCCGACGACGTCCAGTGCCGGGTACCGTTCGGGATCGGTCAGGGTCGTGAGCAGCCGGTACGTGCCGACCCGTTGCTGGCCGGACTGCCCCAGGTGGGCGGTGATCGCCGCGTCGATGACGCGGACCCGGGTGACGCCCAGCAGGGCAATCATGGTGCCGTCCGCCAGGTGCTCGATGGCCTGGAACCGGCGACCGTTCTTGGCCCGGATGAGAAGGTGCGCGCCGGTGTCGGCGATCTGTTCCATCAACGCCGCGGAGGCGAAGTTGCGATCGCCCAGCAGCACCATGCCCGGCTTCGGGCTGCCCAACAGGCGGGGCGCGTAGGTGGTCTCCCCGACCCGGAAGGATCCGAAGACGGCGTCGATGATGGTGCGTGACCCGCACTCCACGATCGTCAGCAACCGCAGCATCGGATAGCCTGCCGGCGCGTCGAGCCGACCGGTCTGCCGCCCGAACGCGGCCGCGTTGGCACTGGTGTCAGGCACGAACATGGTGGTGCCGTCGATCGCGCACACCAGCAGCCCACGCCACCGGGGCGTCCCGGCCGTCGGGCCCCGGACCAGCTCGAACAGCTCGGCCAACGGTTCCACCCCGATCCGCCGGAACGCCTGGGACAGGGCGGACCTACCCGGCACCCGCGTCGTGACACCCGCGCCGGCGGCCAGCCGGGACAGCACCTGCCGGTACCCGACATCGGCGAACAACACACCCGCCAGCAGCACGTACACCACGACCCGTGCCGGTAGCCGCCGCAACCGCTTCTGTGCTGCTCCCGCAGCATCGATAGCCGCGTCGACCAGGTCGGCTGACACGATGCGGCTCAACTCGCCCAGATGACCGGCCATGAACGGGTCGGGTGGCACGGCATCCGGATCGGACATGACAGACTGCAACAGCAACGGAACTCCATTGGTACCAGGACGTCTTCACAGGACACCCTTAACTACCCGGAGTTCCGTTGCTTCACTCCACGACACGCCGAACAACCCGCCACACTGGCCACAACGACAACATCACTAACTGCGCGGCATTGCCTCAAACCCAGGCCTAGTCGGTGCCCTGTCAGTGCTGACCGGCGCGGCGGACCCGTACACGTTCCACCGCATCGCGGGGACATCCGCCGGGGCCATCGTGGCGTCCCTGCTGGCGGCCGGTTACGAACCGGACGAGTTGAAGCAGGTCATGACGGAACTGGACTTCTCGCAGTTCGAAGACGAGAGCTCGGTCTTCCGGCACTTCAAGCGGCTCGGTGAGGGCTTCGGGCTGATCTTCGAGGAGGGCCTGTTCCGAGGTGACTTCTTGCACTCATGGATCGCCGAGAAACTGGCGGCTAAGGGCGTACACACCTGGGGTCAGCTGAAGGGCCTGGACCCGAAGAGCTCGCTGCCGCCTGAGCGGCAGTACAAGCTGGTCGTCGTCGTCTCCGACGTCTCACGCGGCCGGGAACTTCGGCTGCCGTGGGACTACCAGAGCCTGTGCGGGGTGCCCCCGGACGACCAGCCGGTCGCCGACGCGGTGCGCGCCTCGGCGTCGATCCCCTTCTTCTTCAGACCGTTCCGTATGCAGGCGGACAAGGCGGTCACCGGTGGCCACGGTGAGATCCTGTGCACCGACGGTGGGATGCTCTCGAACTTCCCCATCGACATCTTCGACCGCACCGACGCCGAGGAGCCCCGTTGGCCCACGCTCGGGGTCAAGCTCTCAGCCCGGCAGCAGTCCATCGACCCGGGGTTGGCAACCCAACCCCGGTCCGCTTGAGCTCGCGAAGTCCTTGATCTCGACGATGACCAACGCCCACGATCAGATGCACGTCAGTGACCCCTCCTTCTCCTCGCGCACGAACTTCGTGGACACGACCGGCTTCAAGGCGACCGACTTCCACCTCACCGACGCCGACAAGAGGATCCTGTTCGACAACGGCACCGCGGCAGGCACCACGTTCCTGAGCACCTGGGACTGGGAGGCCTGGAAGGCTCAGTACAACGAAACCGGCTCCGCACCCACCCCGTGAGAGCCCCTGGCACCAGCACCAACCACTCCTCGCCTACACAGAGGACAGCATGATGGACCGCCTGCATCCTGCAGACCGTGATCGGCCTGGTCTTCACGTTCGCGACCTTCGCCGGGCTCGTCACCATCATGACCGAGGCCATCAGTCGGTACATGGGACTTCGGGCCGAGTACCTCCTGCGCGGGCTGCGGACCCTTTCTGGATGGCGGCGGCAAATTCGAGTGCCGTTCTGGGACGCCGTCACCGGAAGACTCGTCGGCGACACCCGGAAAACCGCCGCCGCAGATCCCGCAGGGGTTCCCGCTGCCGTTTCCCCCTTCGTCACCAAAGTCATGACCCACCCGCTGATCCTCGTCACCGCACGGGACGGCAACGCACCGCCGGATCCTGGGAACGCCGCCCACACGAACACGCAGCGGCAACAGTTGCCCGCGTACCTTTCCAGCCGCTCCTTCGCACAGGCTCTCACCGACATAATCATCCCCGGCAACAACGGACAGACCACCATCGACCAAGTCCGTACGGCCATCAACGCGATCCCCCAAAACGACTTGCCTCCGCAGCTACGGACAACGCTCCTGGCCTTGGCCACCGGCGCCGCCAACGACGTCACCGCGTTCCGCACCAACCTGGAGCACTGGTACGACGACCAGATGGCCCGAGTGTCTGGATGGTACAAACGGCACGTCCGGTGGATCTCGGTTGTAGTCGGCCTGGTACTCGTGCTCGCGTTCAACCTCAACGTGCTCAGCATCGCCCGCAGCATCTATACCGACCAGGCGCTGCGTGGATCTGTGGTCACCCAGGCGACCCAGGCGGCCCAATGTGGCAGCAAGGACCCGGCCACGTGCCTGGCCGACATCCGCGCCAAGATCGACCAGGTTCGAGGAGACGGTCTTCCCATTGGATGGGCAGAGACCCAAGCCTGCTCCGCACCGCACAAGGACTGCAACTGGCCCGAACAGAAAGGCCTGTGGGGCCACGGGGATCAGTTCACACAGGCCGCGGCCAACGTGCTGCTTCTCCTGCTCGGATGGGGTCTTATGGTCATCACACTGCTGCCCGGCGCTCGCTTCTGGTTCGACGCGCTCAGCCAACTGGGAAGCCTGCGCTCAACCGGGCCGAAACCCACCACTGCGTCAACCCAAGCCTGATCGACGCCCCGACCCACTCGCGAACGGCACATAGGTACAGCCAGCCCTGCCCGGTGGCCAGGTAGGTGCGCCCTTGGGCGCGGGGTCGGCCGGGACGCAGGTGTGGATCGTGACGCCGTCCTGCCTCGACCAGGTGACCATCGCCGGGTTACGCACCCGCCATACCGGCCACGTGCTCGGTCGTGACGGTCTTCTTGTTGTCGGTCAACACGTACGTCGGTGCCCCACCCAGGCGACGCAACGTCGCATCCAGGGCCGCCATCACCGGAGGCATCGTCTTGTCCCGGATGGCCAACGACCCGGAGCCGCGACCACGCCAACCACGCCAACCACGCCAGGAACAACGTCGGCGGGCGAGCGCCGTCGATGACCGGCCCGTCACCGAAGTCGTACTGCAGCCACATCCGGCGTAGAGCGGTCGGGCCGGCCGTGAGGATGCGCTTCCAGACGACGTCAGCCTCATCGCGCTCATCCAGCCGGACGGCGGCCGAGGCCTCCGCCGTGCCCCGTCCTTTCATCCGCTGGACCGAGACCTGCCTAGCCAGCGTGGTGCCCGTGCGGCCGAGCGTGAGAACCTTCGGCACACCCTCCGCGGCCCACATCCGGCGCAGCGTCTCGGGCCGCAGGTCACCGATCGTGCCCTTGGCCAGTGCGGCCAGCCGGAGGTGCTCGCTGTTCAGCCAAGCCTGCACCAGCGTGTTGATCCGGGCCGCCCAGGCCGGGAGCGGCTCGGTCTCCTCGTTAGCCCCGCCCCCACCGCCGCCGCCGTCCTCGCCGGAGCCAGCTCGCGGAAACTGGGGGACCGGGCAACGAGTGAGCCCCTTGAGCTGAGCACCCCGACCGGTGACGGCCACCCCCTTGGGGCAGATCCCATGGCACACGACCAGGCAGTTCTCGTGACCGTCACCGGTCAGCTCCCACGACCGCCCTTGGGCAGAAACCCATGGCCCTTGACAGCAAGACGCACGAGCCCTTCGGCGGGACGACCCGCATATGTATCTAAAGCTGCACTTACCCACTCTTAGTTGGGTGACGGAGTCTTCGAGGCAGTGCGGCACCTGCCCCGTCGACCAGAACGATCCCTCGAGGCCAATAGCTCAAGGCGCAGCAGGAGGAAATCCTTGCTCAACATCGAGACCCCCCGCCTTCAGAGTGCCGAGGCACGGCGCGCCACCGACGAGGCCGCCTCCATCTCACACACCGCTCTGACCTCCATTCGTCAGGGCCATCGAATGGCCGCTCCGACCAGGGAGCGCGCTTCCCCGAGCTTGCACCAGAGCTCCACACGGCCATCGCAACGCTGGCCGACGACACACACCAACACGCACCAAGCAGTAGGAAGGACAAGCCCCCATGGCTGACACCAGGAACACCGCCGAAAAAGCACTCGCACGCTCGCGCACCTGGACCACGTACACCCCGAAGGGGATGTGCGCCCGGCACGTATCTGACTGCGTCAGCGATGGACACTTCGGCTACACCGATGTCGGCTCGGCTGCTGACGCCTGGCGGCTGGCCAAGCAGAAGGTCACAGACGGGTCCACTCCCCCGCCCGGTGCCCCGGTGTACTGGCAGGTCGCCGGCTCACGCTGGGGTCACATCGCGATCGCCACTGGCAACTGGCACGTTCGCTCCACCGACGTCCCGGCCAACGAGGGGCTGCATGAGCTGTCCCACCGTGAGATGGGCCAGCGCTGGCCGGGCATGACGTACCTCGGCTGGTCCCGGGACTTTGCCGGGGACCCGATCCCCGGCCTGGAGGACAAGGCCTCGGCCGAGGTTCCCGCCAAGGTGAAGCCGAGCATCCGGGTCTCCCACCTCAAGGCACACGCCACGAACGACCCGCGCAACAACGACGTGATCCAGTACAACAAGGCTGTCTGGGCCGCGCTGACCAAGGCCAACCCCGCTTACACCAAGGCGAAGAAGGCCCAGTGGGCGAAGGAGTCCGCACAGGTCTACGGCTGGGGCACCGCCTCTGCCACCTACGAGCTCTACAAGGCTCTCGGCTGGGCCACCCCCTCCCACTCGGTGAAGTCCTGGGCCACGCCCGGCCCGAGCCTGCTCAAGCACCTCGGGTTCACCGTTCTCCCCGGATGACATCGCACGCGCGAGTCAGGCGGGCCGCTCTTCTCATCCAGGGCGGTCTGCTTGGCGGGCTACCCCTATGTGACGCCGCCAGGAAGCTAGGCCTCTCCCGGTCGTGCAGGACAAGGACCCAGTCCAACCAGCTCGCCGCCCTCGGCCGACCCGAGGAAGCCCTACCCGCCATCACCGGATCCGCCGCCCTTCGCCGGGAGCTCGCAACCGACCGCCCCGACACCTACGGCCAGCCCCATGGAGGTGAACGGCTGAGGCGATTCACCCCCAGCCTCGCCAAGGCCCTGATCACCCTCGGTGTCCACCGCACCACTAGTTCCACGGGGCCCACCGACCACTGGCGCACCCACATCTCATCTCTCGGTCACAGTGGGCCGATTACGCGGCCCGCTCGTCAGAGACAAACTTGGTGGCCAGTCACCTTGCGGACCCTTCACTTTGTAGTGGCGGGCAGCAGCTGGTTCCAGACAGGTCGTAATGGTCAACGGCGCGCCACCTCGATGGGTAGCCCGTAACCGACCTGGCGCAGGCCTCTGCTCAACTGTGCACCGCTCCAAGCCTGCGAAGGAGCTTTCCCTGCCCCCGACGCCGGATCCGTGGAGCTGTTGGTGTGGAGCCGGACCTCTGACCAGGGCAGACGGGCGAGGACGGGCCTGGCAGGCACGACGCGTTTCGCACAACTTGTGTGTATCAGCGGGGCTACCAGAGGACACTGACTTGTTGCCGATCGACGGCGACGGCGCCGTCGACGGTGCGGTGAAGGGAACCTCGATGTCCAAGCGGGCCTTACTCATCGGCATCAACCAGTACCAGCTCCCCGGTGCCAACCTCCGCGGCTGTGTCAACGACGTGGCCAATGTGTCTGACGCTCTGACAGCCGTTTACGGTTTCACCGAAGGCGAGATCACCACGTTGCTGGACGGCGCCGCCACGAAGGCTGCGATGCAGCACGAGATTGAACAGCTGATCGACTCGGCGGAGCCGGGCGATGTGCGCTACCTGCACTACTCAGGGCATGGCTCCAACGTCCAAGACACCAACGGCGACGAGACAGACGGCCGCGACGAGATCCTCTGCCCGACCGACCTCGACTGGAATGACCCACTCACCGACGACTGGCTGCGCACCACCTTCGACCGGCTCAGCCCTGACGCGACGCTCACGGTCGTCATGGACTGCTGCCATTCAGGTACGAACACCCGCGAACCATTGTTGCGACCCCCCGACGCGCCCGAACCCGACGTGCTCCCGCGCTTCCTGCCCAATCCGGACGACGAGAATCAAGGCGCTTCCTTCACCGAGACCCCGCGACGGGCTCAGCGGCGGCGGAACAGACAGAGCATCCACGACGTGGACATCATCGAGGCGCTGATGACCGGCTGCAGCGACAGGCAGACATCGGCGGACGCCAACATTGAGGGCGTCTTCAACGGTGCCCTGACCTACTACCTTGTCCAGAGCATGCGCTCCAACCCAGAAGCGACCTACCGCGAGCTGCACGAGCTCACGCTGAACGCACTCGAGGGAAACTACGAACAGGTCCCCCAACTCGAAGGCCGCGCGGCTCGCCTGGATCAGCGCGTCCTTTCAAACCTGACGTGAGTCGCGATGTCGGTCAGCGACCGCGGACCCGAGAACACCGCGACTAACGCCTCGGAATACGCCAAGGACGAGCCGGGCCGCAGGCGGACCCGCATCGGCATCGGCCATGGCGACCTCCGTTTTGCCCGCAGCCACGTACTCGCCGGTCACTACGCGGGCAGCGCCCTATGCGGCGGCGAGGCCGCCCTCGACGACCTCCTCGAGGGCCGGCTCCGGCAGGCCAGCCTGCTCGGCGTCTATCCAGGCCCCCTGGAGACAACCCAGGTGTTCACCGACCCAGAAACCTGGGCCACCCCACCCGGCGCGATCATCGCCGGCCTCGGGCCGCTCGGGACGCTCAGCGCCGCGGGCTTGGCTCGGTCCATCTCGCACGCAGCGCTGACTGCCGCGCTCGCCCATCTCAGCAACGCGTCCCCCGCACCGTGCAACCTGGTCGGACAGGTCCACCAACTAAAGATCTCCAGCCTGCTCGCCGGCTCCGGCCCGGGCGGGCTCTCGGTTCGCGAGAGCATGCAGGCCCTCCTGACTGGGATCCAGCGAGCCAACGACCAGCTCGCTGACACGCGAGTCGCTGCCCACATCGCCGACGTCGAAATCATCGAGCTATGGCAGGACCGAGCCCTTCTCGCCGTGCAGGTGCTTCGGTCGTTTCTTCGCGCCGGAGAACTCAGAAGCTCCTTTACGGAAGAGCCGCGCCTGCGCGAACTGCCCGGTCGTCAGCGGCGGCTCGTCTTTCAAGAGCCGCCCGGCTGGTGGCAGCGCGTCCGAGTTCGCAGCGAACCAGACGGGTCGCTCACGTTCGAGGCGTCCGTGCGGCGCGCCGGCGCCCCAACCCGTACGGTCTGCACGCAGCGCACACTTGTCGACCGACTTGTCGACTCCCTCGTCGACTCGCCCGCCCCCGACACCTCAGCGTCACGCACCCTCTTCGAACTACTCATGCCTAACGACCTCAAGGTGCAGTCACCAGACACCGACAACCTCGTCCTCATCGTTGACCAAGGCTCGGCACACTACCCGTGGGAACTTCTCGATGACCTCAGCCAGGACCAAGACGGGGTCCCACTCGGCCTGCGACGCGGGATCCTCCGCCAGCTCGAAGGATCCAGCGTCCGAAGCCAGATCCTCGCGGCCGTCGGCGACCGGGTCCTCATTGTCGGCGACACGATGAGCGGCTCCACCCCCCTACCCGCCGCACAGCACGAGGCGCGCTCCGTCGCGGCAGTCCTGCGCACAGACAAATACACCACCAAAGAACTCATCGCAGCCACCGGCACAAAAGTCATCCAGGCACTCTTCGACGGCGCGTACCGGATCGTGCACCTCGCCGGACACGGCGTCTACCGCTTCCCCCTCGCGGACGGCACCAACACGCGCGTCACCGGCATGGTGCTCGGCAACGGCATGTACCTCACAGCCGGCGAGATCGGACAGATGCGCAACATCCCAGAACTCGTCTTCGTCAACTGCTGCCACCTCGGAGCAACGACGGCCCGTAGCTCACCAATGCCGCCGACCACCCCAGCAACGCCGGCAAAGGCAACCTCGGCCGCAGCTACGACACCGCCTGGTAACACATCCCCGACCACGCCGGGTTCCACTGGCCCTGTCCCGCCCACGCCCACCTCCACGCCGCCCCAGCCCAGTGCCGGTACCGAGGAAGCACCAGCAGGGAACTACCACCGCCTCGCAGCCGACTTCGCCACCGAGCTCATCGAGACCGGCGTGAGCGCCGTCGTCGCGTGCGGCTGGGCAGTGGATGACGAGGCGGCCTCGACATTCGCACAGACCTTCTACCGCGAGCTCATCAACGACGCGACCCTTGGCGAGGCCGTCGCCCACGCCCGTCAAACGACGTGGGAACAGCACCCTGAGGTCAACACCTGGGGCGCCTACCAGTGCTACGGCGACCCCGATTTCCGGCTCGTCCACGACCGCCCCAACCGGCAGACGAACCGCCACGAGAAACCGTCCAGCATCGACCAACTGCGTAACGAGATCGAGAACCTCACCCAGTCGGTCGACGTCACGCGCAACACCACGGTCGGCCTGTCGCGACTAAAGGCCCTGCTCGCAGACCTCGACGAGGATGACCTCGATGACGGAAGCCTTCAGGTACTCATCGCCCGCACCTACAACAGGTTCGGCGACTTCAGCAAGGCAAGCGACTACTTCGATCGGACACTCCGAGCCGGCGGTACCGCACTCACCGTGCAGGACTTCGAGCTGTGGATCGACCAAATGGTGCGAGCGGCCTCAGCCATCAACGGAGACGCCGACGCCAATGCTGTCGACACAGCAGTCACGACGATAACGTCCTCGATCGAGAGACTCAGGCGCCTGATAGTCAACCCCGCCTCGCTGCTGCTCGATGACCACGCGTCCGACACCGCCACCGTGACACCTGAGCTCCTCCAGGCCGCCGCGAACGTCGACCGGGTACGCCGGCTCGCGGGAGCCTACAAGCGGCTCGCCCTCGTCACCTGTCCGGGCCGATCGCGCACCACGCCCCACTCCTCGGGCTGGTCCCGAACGCTGGAAGCGCTCAACGAAATGGCGACCTGCTACGACTCCGCCCGACGCGCAGCCGAAGCGGCCGAGCAGCTGCGCCCCGGAAAGGGCGCTCACCGCAAGCACAGTGCCCTCGCAAACTGGCTCATCGCCGAACTCGTCCTACAGTGGCACCCCGTGCCCGGCCGGGAACCCCTACCTCGCGACGACGCGCACGCACTCCTCGCCGAGGCACTTGCCGCCGCCCGCGAGGAGGCACACCTCTCGCCTTCGTTCTGGACCGTAGCGGTCCTGGCCGACCTGCAGGTGGTCGAGGCACTCTACGCGCGGACGAGCCACGCGAAGGCCGAAGAGGCAATGGAAACCTACGGTCTGGCCGCCAAGCTGGGCAGCCCAGAGCAGCTACGCCAAGTCCGCGACCAGTTCGACTTCCTCCTCACAATGTCTGGCCCCGACGCCCATTCCCGCATCGACTACCTGACCACAATCCGCGACAACCTAAGGCGTCTCGACCTCGACGCTGACGACTGAGCTGCGCGCGACGCCCAACCCGTGACCCCGCCATAGGACACCCGCCAAGGGGGCTTACATCGACGGGCCATTGCTGCCACTGTTTCTAGGATGACGATCTGGGGCCGAGCCCGCACCAAGTCGGCTATCGACCGGGGTGAGGCCGCGTGGCAAGGCTTGGGCGACATTCTCCCGGTGCCTTCTCGACCAGAAGACCGCGATGACCTGCTCTGGCAGGAGCTGGAGACCTACCTCAGGTATTACAACACTGCGGCAGGACGCGCCCGAGTCTCGTTCTACGGCCTCAAAGTGCTGACTCTGTCGGCCGGAGCCGCCGTCACAGTTCTTGCCGCGATCTCCGCACCTGCTGCCCTGACCGCCGGCGTCGGCGCAGCGATCGTGGTGCTCGAAGGGGCACAACAACTGTTTCAGTTTCATCGCAACTGGCTGTCCTACCGCAGTGCAGCCGAGGCGCTACGCCAGCACGCCTTCCAGTACATCGCCAGCGTCAAGCCCTATGACGACCCGGCTACCCGTCGAGCCCAGCTGGCCAGCGCCTTGCAAGCCATCATCGCTAATGAGCTAGGAGCCTGGTCCACCACAATGCTCAACAGTCCCGCAACGGGCGACACCACAACGCCCACCACCGTGAAAATGCCAGACGAGACCGTCAATCGTCCAGACCCATGAGAAGCACTCAACAGATGCGGTTGACCCCGTTTGTTGGGCTCCCGGTTAGGCACCTGTTTCTGCCGGATTGGTGGCCGCGCTCGGAGGCTCCCGGGCCGTCATATCGAACGCTGAGGGTCGCCAGCGTCGGATGTAGACCTTCTCGCACTAGGGCACGCACCACGCGAGTAGCGCCAGCTTGGCTTACCGTCACTCGCCATCACCCGTGTGGAAACGGAGTTCTCGTGCGCTGACAACTGCCGCGTCTCGTCACGAACCGTGGCCCGCGGCGCCGAAGGACATGTCCGCCGCAGCGCGTCCTCCACGACGTCGGTGTCCAGGCTGTCACTGAACGCGTCGCCCAGCCCCCGCCTCAGGCAGACATCATGGGCCGCAGCCAGTGCAGACGCCGACCCTGCGCCTGCCGGACCCGGGTGACACCGTACGGGTGAGCATCGTCGGGAACCGATGGATCGGAGCCGTGTCTGACGACAACGGCCGACGCCTGTGCGCCCTGGCGCGCGCGGCGGGGTGCGTCCTCATGGAGGCGGTCCTCGACGCCGACGGCACGGTCGTCCACGTCGGCGCCTGGCCGGACGTCTCCCACCCGAACGTGGCGCACGCCCTGACTCCCCTGTTGGACGGCGCCCTATGACTGCACTGCTTTGGGGACTGCCGGGGGACCCCACCATGACGGCTGTACGGCGAGCCCTCGCGGTTCTGCGGACCCCGGTCATGTTCCTCGACCAGCGCAGGGTGCTGGACACGACGGTCGGTCTGCGCGTCGGCAGGACGGTCGAGGGCGCAGTCCGCGTTGCCGACCGCGAGCTCGACCTGACCACGGTGGGCGCCGTCTACCTGCGCAACCATGACGCCACCCGGGTGCCTGCGGTACGCGAGGCGCCTCTCGGCTCCGGTGCCTGGCGGCATGCCCGCGAGATCGACGACTCTCTAACAGTCTGGTCCGACGTGACTCCTGCACTGGTGATCTCCCGGCCGTCGGCCTCCGCGAGCAACGGGTCCAAGCCCGCCCAGCTGCGCGAGATCGCGGCTTGTGGCTTCGCGGTCCCGGAGACGGTGGTCAGCAACGATCCCGCCGTCATTCGCGACTTCGTATCCGCCCACCAACGACCGGTATACAAGTCGACGAGCGGAGTCCGCAGCCGGGTGCGCCGGCTTGAGGCACGCGACTTCGACCGCCTGGCATCGGTGACGACCTGCCCCACCCAGTTCCAGGAATGGGTGCCGGGCATCGACGTGCGCGTCCACGTGGTGGGCGCCGAGATCTTCGCGACCCGGATCACGAGCACGGCCGACGACTATCGCTACGCGACACGGCAGGGGCTGCCGCGGGCTCGGCTTGACGCGGACGACATCCCCGACGACATCGCCGTCCGCTGCCAGCAGCTGGCCGCCCGTCTCTGTCTCCCCGTAGCGGGGATCGACCTACGCGTGACACCGGACGCCGAGTGGTTCTGCTTCGAAGTCAACCCCGCGCCGGCCTTCGCCTATTACGAGGCCGGGACCGGAGCACCGATCGCCTCGGCCGTGGCCGGCCTGATCTCGGCGGCCGAGACCTGCGCCTGCACAGATCGTCCAGCGCCGTGCTCATCTCAGGGATGACCGCGCGCCTCCCGTTGGGGCGCAACGAGATCTACCTCCTACCCGCACTCAGCGAGGCCGAGGCGGCCCGGGTTGCGGCTGCGGTGCTCGACCCTCCCCCGGAGCTGCGCCGGGCCTGCTGGCACGTCTCGGAAAGCATCGGCACCATTGGCGAGCCGCTCTACCGCAACCGGGACCGACCGGACTACTACCGCGACCGCGCGCGGGCCACTAATCGGATGCTCGCTGCCGCCTATGCGACCCTTTACGACCGCGTCGTCGCACTCTTCGAGGAGCGGTACCAGGTCCCGGTGGTCTTCGTCGAGGAACTGGCGATCCCCGGGTTCCACCTCGTGTCGTACTCATCGGCCGGCTGGCACGACGGAGGGGGATGGCACACCGACCAGCTGGCGTGGCAGGTGCCCTACTTCTGCGCCCGCGCGGCCGAAGTTGACGGCGTTGTCAATTTCACGCTGCCCCTTATCGTGCCGAGTGGCGGCACCGGCATGGACCTGGTCGACGACATCGTCGGCGCCGCGGACCAGGTGGCCGTGCACGTGCCGTACCAGCCCGGCGTGATGGTGTTGAGCGAGTGCGAGATCCTGCACCGGCTGGGTCCGTCAACCTCGACGAATGCCGGCGAGCTGCGGCTCACGCATCAGGGGCACGGTGTCCTGTTCCGAGGACGGCTGCTGCTCTTCTGGTGAGGTGTGTCGGCTGCGGCCTGTGGTTGGCGCGAGACAGGCCTGGCAGACAGCGGGGCCGTGCGCGACCAGGCTGGGTTGGCCCGGGCCGGGCGGCTTGACGGCGCGTACTGCCGAGCTGCGCGGGCAAGCGCCGCTTGAAGAACGTGGAAACCACCCGCGACACCGTTCCCGAGAACAAGCTGGAGGGTGTTGCTCCCAGCAGGTGAGCGAGGGACCTTTGACACGCTGAGACCGCATCGAGGAGGTCAGCAAGGGCAAAGCCGGATCACAGCAGCTGGATGTGTTGGCGCACGCAGACCGCTGGAACGAACGCTGACGGCCGCCAGGCGTCCAGGTGGTTCGCGCCGTCCGAGACGCCGAAGCTGTTCTTTACCAACGGAGCTCGCCGGGGAGCAAGCCCGGGCACATCGGTGCCAGCCCGGGCACATCGGTGCCAGCCCGACCGCTTTCGCGCAGGATCGCGACCTCCCTGCACAACCCCGCGGTTTCCCATGCGCCCCCAGCGCTCACCACGTTCGCTTCACGCGTTGCGTGATGCCGAACGACTCGACGTGGGCCGGTTCGTCCGTCTACGCAACGGGCGGATCGGATCCTTGCCCACGCAGGTGGCCCAGCGGGGCTCAACGACCGACGTGGACGCCTCGCAGGCTCCAACCTGTCGCTGCAGAGCGCACAGACACCGCCCACCAAAGGGACGGATATGACCATCAGTGATGCACCCACACCCCGGGCACCGGCCCCCGGCTCCAGCGCTTCGAAGGGGGCGGAGCAAGTAGCGACGCGAAGTCGGGGAGGGAGGCGCTGGCGCCTCGGAGTCGTCCTCGCCCATCACGCGCATGACAAGCCTCATCACTGGACGCTGGCGGCACGAACCGGCCATGTTCAGGCTCCAGAACAGATCGCCTTGAAGGAGCAGCGACCGGGCCGCTGCGACACGAGGCGCCGCGGCTTTACGCGAGACCCGGTCGTGACCGGGCGCGAGTCGGTCCCCCGATCCCGCGCGGGCGCCGGGGCACGCCTAAACGAGAGCACCGCGTGCCGCCCGGGGCCCCCCCTGGGGGATAAAGAGAAGTCCAGCGCC
>JAKDLG010000279.1 GCA_030452985.1 Humibacillus sp. | reverse complement strand
GAGTAACGAACTGCCCAGCGCCCCAGCGGTCCCGGCAGTCAAATGGATAACCCACCAGCAGCATTAAGAGGGGTCACGATGACGCTGAACGCCCATGCCCACCGTCCGGGTGCCGTCTACATCACCAGTGCGCCTGACGGTCACGACATCTACATCGACGGGCGTCTCGACGTCCACACCGTTCCCGACATTCGCGATGCCATCCACGCGGTCATCGACCAGGGTACCGGCGACCTGCGCCTGCACCTGCGCGAGGCCGAGATCGGCGACGCGACCGGGCTCGGGGTGCTCGTCCACCTGCACCGCCGAGCCACCCGAGCCGACCGCCGACTGCTGCTCGTCGACCCGAGCGACCGTACGTCGCGTCTGTTACGCGGATGCCGGCTCGACCGCATCCTCGCGCGTCGCGTGAGCGCCTCGACTGTGGTGCCTCTCACCGCCTGAGGCACTCCCACCCTCGGCGTCGCACGGCTACGGTCAGGGCATGCCCGAGGTCGAACCCGCTGAGCCGAAGGACCATCCCCGTGACCGCCCGTGGGTGATGCGCACCTACGCCGGCCACTCCAGCGCCGTGGCGAGCAATGCGCTGTACCGACGCAACCTCGACAAGGGCCAGACGGGGTTGTCGGTCGCCTTCGACCTGCCCACCCAGACGGGGTATGACCCCGACCACCCGCTGGCTCGCGGTGAGGTGGGCAAGGTCGGGGTGCCGATCAGCCACATCGGCGACATGACGTCGCTCTTCGACGGCATCCCGCTGGCCCAGATGAACACCTCGATGACGATCAACGCCACGGCCATGTGGCTGCTGGCGCTCTACCAGGTGGCGGCCGAACGCCAGGCCCAGCAGACGGGGGGCGACGCGGGCGAGGCGGTCCGGCGCCTCTCTGGCACGACGCAGAACGACATCATCAAGGAGTACCTCTCGCGGGGTACGTACGTCTTCGCGCCGGCCCCCTCGCTGCGGCTGATCACCGACATGGTGGCCTACACCGTGCGTGAGATCCCGCGTTGGAACCCGGTCAACATCTGCAGCTACCACCTCCAGGAGGCCGGCGCGACTCCGGAGCAGGAGATCGCCTACTCCCTCTCGACGGCGATCGCGGTGCTCGATGCCGTGCGGGACTCCGGCCAGGTGCCGCCGGAGGAGTTCGCCGAGGTGGTCGCGCGCATCTCGTTCTTCGTCAACGCCGGGGTGCGTTTCGTCGAGGAGATGTGCAAGATGCGGGCGTTCGTCTCGCTGTGGGACGAGATCACCCGCGAGCGTTACGGGGTCACCGACGCGAAGTACCGGCGGTTCCGCTACGGCGTCCAGGTCAACAGCCTCGGCCTCACGGAGGCGCAGCCCGAGAACAACGTGCAGCGCATCGTGCTCGAGATGCTCGCGGTGACGCTGTCGAAGGATGCCCGGGCCCGGGCCGTGCAGCTCCCGGCGTGGAACGAAGCCCTGGGCCTGCCTCGGCCCTGGGACCAGCAGTGGAGCCTGCGGATGCAGCAGGTGCTCGCCTACGAGTCCGACCTGCTCGAGTACGACGACCTCTTCGAGGGCTCGGTCGTGGTCGAGGCCAAGGTGTCCGAGCTGATGGCTGGGGCGACGGCCGAGATGGCGAGGGTGGAGGCGCTCGGGGGCGCGGTGGCGGCGGTCGAGTCGGGGTACATGAAGTCCGCGCTGGTCGCCTCGCACGCGAAGCGCCGCCGTCGTATCGAGTCGGGCGCCGACATCATCGTGGGCCTCAACCGCTTCGAGAGCACCGAGCCCAGTCCCCTCACAGCCGATCTCGAGGCCGCGATCCAGAGTGTCGAGGTCGACGCCGAGGGCGCCGCCGTGCGGGCCGTTCAGCGTTGGCGCGAGGCTCGCGACGCCGATCCCACGAGGGCGGCCCGAGCAGCAGCCTCCCTGCAGCGTCTCGCCGCCGACGCGGCATCCGGGGTGAACCTGATGGCGGCCTCGATCGAGTGCGCGCGGGCCGAGATCACCACCGGCGAGTGGACGGCCGCGCTGCGTGACCAGTTCGGCGAGTACCGCGCCCCGACCGGGGTGTCGGGTTCGGTCGGGCTCGGGCCGTCGGAGCCCGGTGACGCCTTGTCCCGGGTGCGCGACGCGGTGCGTCGTACCGAGGACGAGCTCGGTGAGCGGCTGCGCCTGCTGGTGGGCAAACCCGGCCTTGACGGGCACAGCAACGGGGCGGAGCAGGTGGCCGTGCGGGCGCGCGACGCCGGGTTCGAGGTCATCTACCAGGGCATCCGGCTCACGCCCGAGCAGATCGTGGCGGCCGCGGTCGCCGAGGACGTGCATCTCGTGGGGCTCTCGATCCTCTCCGGTTCGCATCTCGAGCTGGTGCCGGCCGTGTTGCGTGGGCTGGCCGAGGCCGGTGCGGCCGATGTGCCCGTGGTCGTGGGTGGCATCATCCCCGAGCCGGATGCCGCTGTGCTGCGTGCTGCCGGGGTCGCGATGGTGTTCACGCCCAAGCACTTCGGGCTCACCGAGATCATGGGCGAGCTGGTGGCGGTCATCCGGGCCTCGCGCGGGCTGGCCTCGCTCGACACTGCGAACGTCTGACGGGCGGCGGTGGCGCAGGGCTACGGTCAAGGTATGAGTGACCTGCAGTGCGCGGCTCGGATCATCGTGGTGAACCCGCCCGGGCTCGTCGACATCGAGTCGTTGGTGTCGTCGCTGGCCCACGAGAAGGTGGCCGCCGTGTATGCCGCTGATGATGTTCCCGACCCCAGCCGCGCCGGGGGTCTGGCTGAGCGACTGGGTGCGTCGGTCGAACGCGTGCGCGACTCCCTGCGCGACGGGGCGAGCGGCTTCGAGGAGATCGTCGACCGCCACCGCGGGGAGTCCGTGGTGGTTGTGCGTCGAGGCGAGCAGGCCGTACCCGAGCTGCTGCTCGTGGATGCCGACGGGATGACGAGCCAACCCCTCGGTTGAGGTGTTCCGACGCTCGACCAAGGGCCCCGGCAACGCGGAGGCCATTGCGGCACTACCCGCCTGATGATGGGCCCTGGGGTGGGTTGACGGTCAGCCGAAGCCGACGGTCAGGGCCACGACCATCACCGCGACGGTCGCCGCGAGAGCCAGCGCCCCGAGGCTTATCAGGGCGAGATTGCCGGCAGCGCGCCACGAGGAGTACGGCTGGTCGGAGACGACGCGAGCCCCGATCGACTCGAGGGTGTAAGCCACCCGGCGGGCCCACTCGGAGGACAGGGTCGACCACGTCATCGACTGCTCGCTCGCCTGGCGCCACACGACCACGGTGCGCCCCTGCACGGCATCCGGCACATGGCGCACGAGCGAGGCACCCCACAGGGCGCCGTTGCGGTGGTTCAGGGCGCTGAGCAGCCAGGTTCGGCCCCCACCCGCCTCCAACCGAAGCTGCCCGAGTCGGGTGACCGAGAGCCGCAACGACGAGATCGGCTCGCGCAGCACCACCCTTCCGTCAGGCTTCGCCGACACGAGATTCTGGTCTTCGACCCAGTAGACCCGGCGTGGCCCGAGGGGCCACCAGGCCCGCACGATCGGGCTGCACACCCAGTAGCACGGCTGCTCGGTGCGCACCCGAACCTCGTTCGCCGGCACGCTCATCAGAAGAGGCGGGTCTCGGCGTTGTCGACTCCCTTGAGAGCGTCGTAGTCGAGCACGACACACCGGATGCCGCGGTCCTCGGCCAGGGTGCGGGCCTGCGGCTTGATCTCCTGGGCCGCGAAGACGCCGCTGACCGGGGTCAGGTGCGGGTCCCGGTTCATCAGCTCGAGGTAGCGCGTGAGCTGCTCGACCCCATCGATGTCTCCCCGGCGCTTGATCTCGACGGCGACACTGGCACCGGCGTCGTTGCGCGCCAGGATGTCGACCGGGCCGATGGCCGTCATGTACTCGCGCCGAACGAGGGACCACCCCGGGCCGAGGGTGTGGATGTGCTCGGCCAGCAGCTTCTGAAGGTGTGCCTCGACACCGTCCTTGACCAGTCCGGGGTCGATGCCGAGCTCGTGCCTGCTGTCGTGGAGCACCTCGTGGATCAGCACGGTGAGCCGGTCGTCGGTCTTGGCGTGACGCACGTGCCACACGGCCACGACGCCCGCCTGCTCCTGCTCGTCGTCAGGGGCGGCCTCGGCCAACGCGCAGGGCGGCGACATCCAGTTGAGCGGCTTGTACGAGCCGCCGTCGCTGTGCACGAGCACAGAGCCATCGGCCTTGACCACGAGCAGCCGGGTGGCGAGGGGGAGATGAGCGGTGAGCCGACCGTCGTAGTCGACGCTGCAGCGGGCAATGACGAGACGCACCGCACCACCCTAGATGACGCTGGATGCCGGCTTGCCAGCATCCGATTCACGACCGAACGCGCTGGTAGTGGTCGAAC
>JAKDLG010000278.1 GCA_030452985.1 Humibacillus sp. | reverse complement strand
CTGACCGCAGAAACTGTCTAACCACCAACTGTCTCACTTGACTTGACAAATACCGATCGGCCAGCTATGGCGCGGTGGGTGGACCACTGCTACGCCTGGCACCCTGACCGCATGGGCGGCGGGAACGAGCCGGCGGACTGGCCGACGCTGGACCCGGGAGCGTTCTGTCCCGACTGCGGGCCACTTCGCGACGCGTGGGACCAGGAATGCGCCGTTGAGGATGCGAAGGAGCGTGACGAACGCGCCGTCGCGGAGAAGCTGGGGTTGGCCCGGTGGGGCCACCGACCGGAAGGACCGCACCCGGTCATTGCCGGCCTCGCGTGGGGCGTGAACGCGCTGACGAACCCCGAGGACCGGGACGGGTTGCTCGAGTTGGCCGATGCGGTGCGTGCCACCACGGAGGACACCACCCGGTCAGAGACCGACCGGTGGGGTTTGACCGTGGGTCTGGCGACCTGGTGCGCCGCCCAGGTCCTCCCTCTCGCTACTACCGCCGAACGGGTGGCGTGTGAGGAGCAGATCGTGGCCGCGCAGGCGTGGGCGAACTGCCCGTGCGAGCAGCACGCCGCGGGCGTCGCCCGGGCGGAGGTTCCCTACTCCCGTGACGCGACCGCGGCCGCTGAGGTAGCGAGCACCCTCACGCACACCATTAGGGCGGTCACGTCTACGGAGAAAGCGCCGGTGGCTGGGTGGGGTCACGACCTGCTTGTGATCGACGTCGACCCGGCCAACACCGCCCGAGACGTGGACGAGTGGTCCGACGTGACGCCTGGTGGCGCCGCGGCCGTGGCCGCCGGCTTGGCCTACGAGGTGGGGTTGGCGTCCGCCCGCGCCACCACCGGCGCCGCTGCGCGTCTGGGCTTGCTCGCAGGGTTGCTGGGTGAACATGCCCGGTTGGCCCGAGCTGGGTCCGGCAGCACGAACCGTGAGGAGAAGTCGTGAACACCGAACAGGACCGGCGCCGAGGCGTGGTCGACGCGGCCCGGCACAGCACCGCGATGGAAGGTGGGCGGTGCAGCGACCAGGCCCTTGCCGACCAGGACGCTTACGCCCGCGGTGAGATTACCGTCGATGAGCTGATCGACCGGGCGGGCCGAGCGAGCGTGGCCACCGAGCCGGATGCCTGACCGGTCTCTGTTCTACGCCGCGACCCCGGAGGCGGCGTACCTGATCGTCCGGGACCAGTCGCTACCGAACCAGCCCGATGCGGCGACCGGGGAAGCCGACATGGTCGAACTGGTGGCCCGACGTGGTGGGTGCCCCGGCGGTACCACCGTCGCAGTCACGGCGGCTGAGCAGGACCTACGGCCCGGCAGGCCGGGGGCCTTCCTGATCCCGCGCGCCAAGGTCATCCCGGCCGCGATCGGGCGGGCCTTCCAGCCGTGGCACGCCGACGTCGAACCCGACAAGCACCAACGGTGGAAGGCCTACCTCCAGCCGGGGTCGATAACACTGCGCAACCTCGTCGGGGCTGACACCCCCGGCACCCTGCGGACCCGGGAAGATGACCGGGTCACCGCCCAGATTATCGCCCTGGCCGAGCAGCCGGTGGCCGCGAGCTTCGACCTGAACCACCTACGCGAGATCCACCGACGCCTCTTCCAGGACGTCTACCCCTGGGCGGGAGAGACCCGCACCGTGCAGATCGGCCGACCAGGCGGGCCCGGCTTCTTCGACTGGGAAGCCATCGCAGAGGGCTACGGCGAGATCTTGGAACGCCTTGAGGGCAGCAACCACCTCCGCGGCGTCTCCCGGGATGAGTTCACCGAAGAAGCGACCCAGGTCTACAACGCGGTCAACACCGTGCACGCCTTCCGCGAAGGCAACGGACGCACCCAACGCGAATGGATGAACGACCTCGCCCGCGGCGCCGGTTACGAGCTCGACTGGACCCGCGTGCACGGATTCACCAACGACATCGCCTCCCAACGAGCCCGCGAAGGCGACCTCACCCAACTGCGCCGGGTCCTCGGCACCATCACCACGACCCGAGCTGAACCCCAGACCGCGCCGTCGGCTCGACCTCAAGGCGATGGCATCCGACGCGTACAGTCACGGGCGAGACCTCAACGCCCGGCCAGCCGTGACGGCTTCCGGCCTGCACCACCACGCACCAGCGGCCCGACCCAGTCGCACTGATCTTTCGAACACCAACGATCACGCTGGCCCTCCCGGTTGATCGTCCAGAGGCACCCGTTCATCGGACGGACCCACCCGGCCAACCAATGCCGGCGGATACGGTGGGTCTGCACCCGCCACCCGGCGGCTGTCAGCCAGGAAAACCGCGTTGCCCGGTTAAGTTTGAAGAGCCGCGTAGGGCGAGAAGCCTGCCGGGCCGACCGCGCGACCATTTCCGTTGGGGCGCGAGGTCGTGACCCCCCGGTCCGGGGTCGCGGTCACGAGGGGCGCACATCGATGCCAGCCGCGGGGCGAAGGCGGTGTGGCGACTCGGCCATCGGACCCGGTCTGAGCGGCATACCCGCCGCGGTTGTCTCGACGGGGCGTTCCGACAGAGGGATCATGGCAGGTGCGGGCGGACGCTCAGCGTCGCAGTTTTGGGGGCGGTATGTACATGGCTGCAGGTCGGGAGCTGACACTGCCAGCGGCACGGGCGTTCGACCTGGCGAGGAGGCGCGGACGGCACCGGCAGGATCGCGCCAGGCGGGCTCGGTTCACGGCTCACGCCAGACCGGCAACCCGGGCGCGGGTCGTGTGGTTCGGGGTCGCGGGCCTGATCACGAGTAGCTTTGCCCTCTGGGTGAGCTCGGGTGGGCGGATTGCCGACGGCGCCGTCGACGCGTCACTCGCCTCTCTGGTGATCGCCGTGGCCGCCCGGCACGACGGCGTCGTCCGGGGTGCCTTCGTGCTCGGCCGTCGGGTGCGCCGGTACCGCCTGCACCAGCTGACCTTCCACCTGGGCCAGCTGCACCGCGCGATGGCGATCGCCGCGACCATGTGGTTCGCGATTGCCGTGGTGGACGCCGCGCCGGAGGACGTCCTCGCCTGCGTCCTCGGTGGGGCGACCCTTGTCCTTCTCGGGGCGATGATGTGGACGGCGCGTGATGCGGTGCGACAGCACCGACATGACCGGTTCGAACGGGTCCACCGGTATGCCGGCTGGACCTCGCTCGGCCCGGTCACGGTGCTCGTGCTGAGGCAGGCCGCGGCGCCCCTCCAGCATGGTACCGGGACCGCCGTGACGGCAGCCGTGACGCCGGTCGCGCTGCTGGTCGTCGTCCTCGCCCTCGTCGTCCATCCGTGGACGACGGTGCGTCGCCTCCCGGTTGAGGTCCTGGACGTGACGGACCGACTGGTCGTCCTCGCCCTCGTCGGCAGCCGGAAGGTCGGCGAGTTCGTCAGGGTGAGCCTCGACGGGGCCGAATGGCACGCGTTCGCAGTCGCGACCACGGGCTGCGAGGGCCCGGGCCGGTACTGCCTCGTCATCCGCCGCGCGGGGGACTGGACCGAGAACCTTGCGCGCGAGGCCCAGGGGGGACTCCCGCGCGGGCTCCTCGTCCGCACCATGCGTGGCTACGGGTTCATGTACCACGCACAGACCTTCCGCCGCGTCCTGTTCGTCGCGACCGGCGCGGGCATCGGACCGGTGCTGCCCTACCTACTCGGCTCCTCGCTCGTCGGGTACGAGTGCCTGTGGCTCGGCCGTGAGCACCGCACGTCGATGGGCAAGGACCTGGTCGAGCGCGTCGTGGCCGGAGGCGGCGTGACGCTGGTCGACACGTCCGCCGGGCGTCCGGACCTGGCCTCACTCGTCAGGCGTCGGGCACCTTACGTGGACGCCGTGTTCGTGGTCAGTAACGACACCGTGCGCGAGCAGGTCGCGCAGGTCTGTGAGGAGATGGGCGTGGCGTGGTACGGGCCGACCTTCGACTCGTAACGCAGGCAGGGGTTTCGTCAGAACTAACCTTGCCCACGAGGCCACTGTGGCGTGACGACGAACGTCCGGCCTGGCACATCGGGCGAGGTGAAAGACCAGCCTTCCTCGTGCTTCTCCCCAAACCAGTCGCTCGGCCAACCTCGCCGAAGAGTCCTGGCTGTGGGGGGTCTGTGCTTTCCGAGGACGCAGTAAACGCGCTTGAGTCGTGGGATGGGCCTCGTGGCACAGAGTTCGCGCAGGCCCCTGCCCTGGATCGCATCCGCGCCCTGACCAATCGCTCCGAGCCAACGCTTGGTCTACACGTCGGGACCGTACAACGCACCACTGAGATGAGCAGTTGCGTTATGTCACCTGGACGCGAAATGTGTTGTCGAACAGCGGGTTTCGTACGACGATAATTAAGATTATGTCACTTAGAGATCGCGCGGATAGGTGACGGCGCGCCGTAGCAGCAAGGCGGGCACGAC
>JAKDLG010000089.1 GCA_030452985.1 Humibacillus sp. | reverse complement strand
CGCCGGTAAGGTTGGTGCGTGACGAACCAGCCGATCACCTATGCCACTGCCGGGGTCGACGTCGAGGCCGGTGACAAGGCGGTCGAGCTGATGAAAGCCTCCGTGGGACGGGCTACCCGTCCGGAGGTCATCGGTGGCCTGGGGGGCTTCGCCGGCATGTTCGACGCCAGTGCGCTCGCCCGGATGACCCGGCCGGTGCTGGCCACCTCCACTGACGGCGTCGGCACCAAGGTCGCCATCGCTCAGGCCCTCGACAAGCACGACACGATCGGCTTCGACCTGGTCGGCATGGTCGTCGACGACATCGTCGTCTGTGGCGCCGAACCCCTCTTCATGACCGACTACATCGCCACCGGCAAGGTCGTCCCCGAGCGGATCGCCGCCATCGTCGGCGGCATCGCCCGAGCGTGCGAAGAGGTGGGTGTCGCCCTTGTCGGCGGTGAGACGGCCGAGCACCCCGGGCTGCTCGAGCCCGACGAGTACGACGTGGCCGGCGCCGCCACCGGGGTCGTCGAGTATGCCGCTGTGCTCGGCCCGCAGCGAGTGGCCGACGGCGACGTCGTGGTTGCCCTCGCGAGCAGCGGGTTGCACAGCAACGGTTACAGCCTGGTACGCCGGGTGGTCGAACGCGCGGGTTGGTCGCTCGAGCGTCACGTCGATGACTTCGGCCGCACCCTCGGCGAGGAGCTGCTCGAGCCGACCCGTCTCTACACGCGGCCGCTGCTCGACCTGATCGCCACCCCGGGCATCGACGTGCACGCCCTCAGCCACGTGACCGGTGGCGGGCTGGCGGCCAACCTGGCCCGGGTGCTACCACCGGGCATGTTCGCCCTGCTCGACCGGGCCACCTGGTCACCGCCCCCCGTCTTCCGCACCATCGGGGCGCTCGGTCAGGTGCCCCGCAGCGATCTTGAGCGCACCCTGAACCAGGGCATCGGCTTCGTCGTGGTGCTCCCGGCCGATCAGGCCGAGCGAACGGTCGAGCAGGCTGGAGCACGCGGCATCCCGGCCTGGCTGCTGGGCGAGGTCACCACGGTGCAGCGGGCTCACGACGACCGCCTCGTGGCGACCGACACCGAGCTCGTCCGCGGCGCGAAGGGCGTCGACGGCGGGTCGGTGCAGGTCATCGGCGAGCACCCGGTGCCGTGATCAGCAGTGATCAAGGCAGCGGGGATCGCCTACCGGGTGGGGAACACTCGGCGCACGGGGAGAGCGGTTTGGGTCAGGGCAATCTCACTGCTCGCCCGAGGCCCACTTACCGTATTCGTCGTACTCGTCGTCATCGACCGACCGTGACGTGGTGCTGTCACGGTCACGCGGTGGCGGCGTGATCAACGGACCGTTCGACGGGTTGTGAAGCTCTCGCTCCAACGCGCTCAAGTCCGTATCAGGTGTGTAGTACTTGAGCTGCCGTGCGACCTTGGTCTGCTTGGCTTTGGCTCGGCCGCGCCCCATGGCGTGACCCCCTCATGCGTCGTGCCGGCGCGGCATCGCTCTTCGAAGAACCAGGGTTCTTCGATTTCCGCGTAGCGGCCCCGGGAATGTGTGTGTTCTCGTGGGCCTAACGGTACATGAGGCGGGCCACAGTTGCGCACGCGGAGGGCGCCCAGATCTTGCGGTGGACGAAGAACGGGCGCCTACAACGAGCAGCGACACGCCGACTGTATGAGAGTTTTCAACGGTTTGCCCTCACAAGTGGGGCGCGGACTTTACTATTTGTTTACTGGTCCCCCCTCCGGGGGCCATGCGTGTCGCAGCACATGTGACAGGGCGGTGGGGAAATTGACGATGACTCAGGATCGACCCGAGACGGAGAAGCTGCTGACTCCTGCCGAGGTGGCAGCGCTTTTCCGTGTTGACCCGAAGACGGTGACTCGGTGGGCCAAGGCAGGGAAGCTGACTTCGATCAGAACCTTGGGCGGGCACCGGCGCTACCGTGAGAACGAGGTTCGCGCGCTCCTCGCCGGGGAGCAGTAGGACCGAGCTCGGCACAGCAGTTCTTGCGAGAAGGGCGCTTGGGGGCGCCCTTCTCGCATATTTTTGCCCAGATCAATGGCGAGCTGATGGCCGGCTAATGGCCCAGGGCCCGCAGCTGGAGCCGCACGGCCAACCGGGTCTCGGGGTCGTGCAGGTCGAGATCGACGATCTCGCCCAGACGCTGCAGCCGGTAGCGCAGGGTGTTGGGGTGCACGTGGATACCGGCCGCTGCCGCGCGAGGATCGCCCGGGTGGTCGAGCCAGGCCGCGATGGTCTCGGCGTAGGCGGTCTCGTGCGCGGCGTCTTGGTCGGCGACCTTCTGTACCGGCCCGACCAGCTCGTCGACCCGCAGCGCAGCCACGCACCGGGCGTTGGTGACCGGGGCCCAGGCCTGCTCGAGGGTGCGGTTGGTTGCGGTCACCCGCCCCGAGTCGCGCAGACGGTGCACTTCGAGGGCTTCCCGACGAGACCGGTCGAGCTCGACTGGCCGCACCGCGGGAGCGCCGGCACTGGCCCTCGCGGGGGCCTGCCCGGCGGTGGTGGCCGCCGCCACCTCGTCGACGACGTCCTGCAACCAACCCCAGGTTCCGGGCGTGGTCGTCGTGGCGGGGGAGTCGGTGACGAGCGCCAGTACCACTTCGTCGTGCACTGCAAGCAGCGGCTGACGCCATGAGCGGCGACGGGCTGCTGACTCCCAGAGGTCGACCCGCGTCTCGACCCCGTCTGCGGTCGAGTCGGCGGCGGTGGAAGTAGCGGTCGCTGCCGGCCCGCCGTCGAGCACCACGACCCGCCAGGGGCCGGCCGGCAGCCAGGCCTCCACCCCATCGGCCTGGCCGGTGAGGGCCGCGCGCAGCCGGTCGGCCGCCACGCGCCGCGACAGGTCGGTCTGAGCGCGCAACCTCAGCAGGTGCAGGGCCACGACGGATGCCGTCTGGCGCAGCGATCGCACCAGGGCGGCATCCGGTCGGGACTCGACGACGATCCAGATCGACCCGAGCCACTCGTTACCCGCTCGAACCGGGATCACGAGTCGAGGTTTGAGGTCGCCGTCGGCCGGCACGAAGACCGGTTCGTCGGAGCGGGCCAGCCGGCGAAAGACGCCGCGCCCGCGAAGGCTGGCAAGTACGGTATCGGGCACCTTGCGACCGACGATGGTCGACAGGCGGATCGGGTCGGCCACGTCCTGCCGGGTCGAGTGGGCGAGCACCCGCGACTGGGTGTCCTCGATGGTGACCGGCGCGTCCACGAGGGCGGCGCAGGCATCGGCGAGCGAGAAGAGCTCGTCATGAATCGGACCGTCGGACAGCATCTCGGCTCCCGACGCGGCCTGGTCGAGCACGCCCCGCAGCAGCCACACCACGTGGGCCCACGACGCGTGGTCGGCCAGCTCGACGAGGGTGATCTGGAACCGGCGAGCCGCCGCCCGCACGGAGCGGTGGCGGGCGGTGGCGCGGCGCAGCACCACCGCGCCGCTGCCGACCCTCGATGCCGCCTCGAGCAGCTCGCTCGCGGCGGCGGCCGAGGCGACTCCGACCCCGAGCAGGAGGTCGCCCGCCTGGCCGAACACCCCGTCACCCGGCTCGGCCAGGGTGAGGTCATCGACGTCGGGCCCCGGCTGGGCGACGACGATGCGCAGCAGTCCGCCCCCGAGGGCGCCGACGACGTCGGCCACGGCGAGCCCGCGCGGCTGAGGGGCTGGGGGGGACGGCATCCGACCATGATGCCGCACCCTCCTGTGCTGAGGGAACAATCCCTGGACCATTCTTTGTGACGTCAGCAATAAGGCCCGTTGCCCGCTGTGGGCCACCATGGAGGTACGCCAGCATGCCCCCGTCGCAGAGAAGGTCGAGTCACTATGTCCGCTGTCACCCCCTCCGGTCACCCGGCCCCCCAGCGCGTCGCCGTCGTCGGCGCCGGCATGGTGGGGCTCGCGACGGCCTGGTTCCTGCAGGAACGCGGCGTCGAGGTGACCGTCATCGACCGTGACGGCGTGGCCGCCGGCGCGTCGTGGGGCAACGCGGGGTGGCTCACGCCCGGCATTGCGACGCCGCTGCCCGAGCCTGCCGTGCTCAAGTACGGCCTGCGCGCAGTGCTCAGCCCCAGCTCGCCCGTCTACGTGCCGCCGAGCGCCAACCCCGACTTCCTCAAGTTCGTCACCGGCTTCACCCGGCACAGCACGATGAAGGCGTGGAAGCGCGCCATGGGTTCGCTCGTGCCCGTCAACGACCTGTCGCTGGCCAGCTTCGACCTGCTGCGTGAGGGTGGCGTCGACGCCGAGACCTACGAGGCGAAGTCGTTCACGGCCGCCTACCGCACGGCCGCCGAGCGCCAGACGCTGCTCGAGGAGATCGAGCACATCCACGCCTCCGGCGGCGACATCGCCTTCGACGTGCTGAGCGGCGACGAGGCCCGCGCCATCGAGCCCGCCCTCTCCGAGAGCATCGGCGCGGCCATCGTGCTCCACGGCCAGCGCTTCATCAACCCGGGCGTCTACGTCAACGCGCTCGCTGACTCCGTCATCGCGCGGGGCGGCAAGATCGTCACCGGCGGCGCCGTCACCGGCCTGCGCGACACCGGCTCCGGCGTCGTCGTGTCGACCGACACGGGCGCCGACGAGAGCTTCGACCAGGTCGTCGTCGCGACCGGCGCCTGGCTCGGCAAGCTCGCCCGTGAGTTCGGCGTCAAGCGCGTCGTCCAGGCCGGCCGCGGCTACAGCTTCAGCGTCGCCGTCGACGACCTGCCGAACGGCCCGGTCTACTTCCCGGCCGCCCGGGTCGCCTGCACGCCCGTCGGCGACCGCCTTCGCGTGGCCGGCATGATGGAGTTCCGCAAGCCGGGAGCCAAGCTCGACCAGCGCCGCGTCCAGGCCATCGTCGACTCGGCCCGCCCGCTGCTGCAGGGCGCCGACCTCGACCACCGTCAGGACGAGTGGGTCGGTTCGCGCCCCTGCACCGTCGACGGGCTGCCGCTCGTGGGCGCCACCCGCAGCTCGCGCGTCTTCGTCGCCGGCGGGCACGGCATGTGGGGCATCACCCTCGGCCCGGTCACCGGTCGCCTGCTCGCCGAGCAGATGGTGACGGGCACCGCGCCGACCCAGCTCGCCCCGTTCGACCCCCTCCGCTGAGCCAACGGCTGTATGAAAGTGGCCACTCGACCAGCATTCTGGTCGAGTGGCCATTTCCGTACGGATGCCGTTCACGCGGGTCGCGAGGCCACGGCTCACCGGTCGAGTGGCCAGTTCGGATCAGGGTCTGGTCGACAGTGCGGCGGCCAGGCCGTTCGCCCACTGCAACCGGGCCTGGCCGGCGCTGCCGGAGGTTCGCGCCGGGTGCACCCGGTTCGTGAGCAGCACGGCCGCCACCCGCCGCTCGAGATCGACCACGAGCGACGTGCCGGTGAACCCGGTGTGACCCACGGTGCGGGGCCCGGCCAGATCGCCCATGAACGACGGCTGGTCGATCTCGAAACCCAGCCCTTCGTCGACCATCAGCTCGATGGTCTCGGCCCTCAGCACGCCCTGCGCCCCGCGGTCGATGAGGGCCTGCGAGAGTAGGGCGAGGTCGTCGGCGGTGGAGAACAGCCCGGCATGGCCGACCACGCCGCCCAACGCCCAGGCGTTCTCGTCGTGCACTTCCCCCCGCACCAGCCCCCGATGCGGCTCGGTCTGGACCTCGGTGGCCGCCGTACGCCGTGCGTCGACGGGCCCGTAGGTGGTGTCGCGCAGGCCGAGCGGGCCGATCACTCCCTCGTACACGACCCGGTCGAGCGGATGCCGTCGGCACCGTTCGACGAGCACGCCGAGGGCGATCATGCCGAGGTCGCTGTACCGGCGCCGGGCGCCGGGTGCGGCCTCCAAGGGCACGCGCAGGGCGGCGTCGAGCCGGGAGGCCGCGTCGGCGTGGTCGCGCCACAGCGGTCGCTCGGCCGGCAACCCCGACGTGTGTTGCAGCAAATGTCGAACGGTGACGAGCCCGCCGGTGCTGCGGGCGAACTCGGGCAGGTGCCGCGCCACGGGTTCGTCAAGCCCGACCACGCCTTCCTCGACGAGCTGCATCGTGACGATCGCGGTGAACAGCTTGCTCACCGAGGCCAGGTCGAACACCGTGTCACGCCTCATCGCGACCCACTCGTCGGGCGGCAGCTCCATCCCGTCAGATGAGAACCGCAGCGCCGAGCCGGCCACCACCTCACCTACCACCGTGCCGCCGGCGACCATCAGCCCGACGGCCCCGGGGTACCCGGCCGGCCCCACGGCGCTCGCCGAGGTTGCACGCGTCACGAGCAAGACGGCATCCTTGATCGGCGCTCGTCGCAGACCCTGGGCCTCGGGGGTGGATCGCGGAAGGGGCACGGCTACCAGCCGGCCAGGCCGCGGACGGCCTGCACCGTGTCGATCTCGCTCACCGGTTTGTCGTCGCGGTAGCGCAGCACGCGGGCGAAGCGCAGGGCCATGCCGCCGGGGTAGCGGGTCGACCTCTGCACGCCGTCGAAGGCGATCTCGACGACCTGCTCGGGCCGCAGCGGCACGACCCAGCCCTCGTCGTCACCGGCGCGCAGGGCTTGGAAGCGCTCGGTCTGCCAGACCAGCATCTCGTCGGTCATCCCCTTGAAGGTCTTGCCGAGCATGACGAGCTCGCCGGTGTCGGCGTCGCGGGCGCCGAGGTGGATGTTCGACAGCCAACCCTTGCGGCGTCCGCTGCCCCACTCGACGGCGAGCACGACGAGGTCGAGGGTGTGCCGCGGCTTGACCTTGACCCACCCGGGCCCGCGCCGCCCAGCGGCATACGGCAGGGCGGGCGCCTTGACGACCACGCCCTCGTGCCCGGCCAGCACGAGATCGTCGAAGAACTGCTGGGCCAGCGTCGGGTCGTCGGTGCGCACCCGCGGAACGAGCCAGGCCGGCGGCACGGTCTTCGCCAGCCGCCCCCAGCGGGACTCAGCCGGCTCGTCGAGCAGGTCGTCACCGTTGAGGTGAAGCACGTCGAAGAAGAAAGGCGTCAGCGGCACCTTCTCGCGCAGGCGCTCGGGGCTCTGGCTGCTCGCGGTGCGGGCGCCCGTGACTTGGAACGGCTCGGGCCGGCCGTCGGGGCGCAGCGCGATCACCTCGCCGTCGAACACCGCTGCCTCGACGTCGAGCCCGGCCAGCGCGTCGACGATCTCGGGCAGCCGGTCGGTCACCTCGTCGAGCGTGCGGGTGAACAGGCGCACCGTGCCGTGGTCGACGTGCGCCTGCAACCGGATGCCGTCGAGCTTGGCCTCGAGCACCACCTCGCCCTCGAGCGTGGCCAGCGCCACGGCCACGTCTGGAGCCGAGCCGGCGAGCATGGGGCGCATTGGTCGCCCGACCTCGAGGGTGAGGGCAGCCAGGGCGTCGGCACCGCCCTCGAGCGCAGCTCTGGCCACCGGCCCGGTGAAGCCGGCCAGCATCACGGCGCGGCGCACAGCGGCGTCGGGCACCTCGGCCGCCTTGGCGATGGCCTGGAGCATGACGCCGTCACCGGCGCCCTGCCGGGTCTCACCGGTGATGAGGCCGCGCAGCCAGGTCTGCTCGTCGGCGGTGGCGGCGGCGAAGAGGTCGCGAACGGCATCCGACCGGGTGGCGCCCGATCCTGAGCCGGCGATGGCGGCGATGGCGGTGGCAGCAGCGTCGACCTGCTCGACGGTGAGGCTCGGTTCGGGCGCCGGCTCGGGCAGGTTCTGCAGGCCGCGCCAGCTGACCCCGATGCGGCGCTGCGGCAGCACGCCAGAGAGGTGCGAGGCCACGATCTCGACGGTGGCCGGGCCGTCGTCGGCCGCCCGCCGCAGGCACTGCGCCAACGCCTCCACCTTCGCGGTGCGCGACGACGTGGCGGCGACCGTGCGGGCGGTGTCGACGAGATCGGAGAGGCGCATGCCTCGATCTTCACCCCTGGGGCCGACAGCCGCACATCCGCGGATCCGCGCCGGGCCCCGCGGGTAGGGGTGTACGGGCCTCGCCGCCGAACCGGTCGCTTGACTACGGCAGCCTGGGGCGAGAAGGTAAGCAAGCGCTTAGTGACCGATCGTCAAGGAGGGTGCATGGCCGACGTCGCCATCGTCACCGGGGCCGCCCGGGGGATCGGACGCGCCATCGCGACACGCCTGACCGTGGAGGGCTGGCACGTCGTGCTCGGCGACCTCGACGCCGACCTGCTGACCGACGTCGCTGCCGAGATCGGTGCCGTGGCCGTGCCGGGCGACACCTCGACGGAGGCCGGCATCCGCGCCCTCGTCGACGCCGCCGCCGAGTACTACGGCGCCGTCGACGTGTTCTTCGCGAACGCCGGCATCGGAGTGCTGAAGGGTCTCGAGACGAGCGACGACGAGTGGGCCCGCGTCATCGACGTGAACGTCATGGCGCACGTGCGGGCCGCCCGGGTGCTGGTGCCGCAGTGGCTGGAGCGGGGCGGCGGCCGGCTCGTCGTCACGGCGTCGGCGGCCGGGCTGCTGACCATGCTCGGCGACGCGCCCTACGCCGTCACCAAGCACGCCGCCGTCGCCTTCGCCGAGTGGCTGAGCGCGACCTACCGTCACCGCGGCATCGTCGTGCAGGCCCTCTGCCCCCAGGGCGTCGACACCCGCATGCTCGAGCAGGCCGGCCCGCTGCACGAGATGCTCGTGCGCGACGGCGCGCTCTCGGCCGAGACGGTGGCTGATGCCGTGTGGCAGGCCCTGCAGGGTGAGCAGCTGCTGATCCTGCCGCACCCCGAGGTGCACGAGTACCACGCCTTCCGCGCCAGCCGCCCCGACGACTGGGTCATCGGGATGAACAAGCTGCAGCAACGACTCGAACACCCGACCGCCACCCCTACCCAGCCCACCAGCAGCAGCACCCCTACGCCACAGGAGCACGTATGACCGAGCAGCCAACCGCCACCCGCACCGCCATCGTCACCGGAGCCGCCCGAGGTATCGGAGCCGCCGTGGCCAGGCGCCTGTCGGCCGACGGGTTCGCGGTCGCCGTGCTCGACCTGGACGAGTCCGCCTGTGCCGCCATCGTCTCCGAGATCGAGGATGCCGGTGGCACGGGCCTCGCGGTCGCAGTCGACGTCTCTGACGAGGCCGCCGTTCAGGCCGCCGTCGAGCGGGTGGCCGCCGAGCTGGGCGCGCCGACGGTGCTCATCAACAACGCCGGCATCATCCGCGACAACATGCTCTTCAAGATGAGCGTCGACGACTGGGACGCCGTGATGAACGTGCACCTGCGCGGCTCGTTCCTGATGACCCGGGCGGCGCAGAAGCACATGATCGACGCCAAGTGGGGGCGCATCGTCAACCTCAGCTCGACCTCGGCGCTCGGCAACCGGGGCCAGGCCAACTACTCCGCTGCGAAGGCCGGCATGCAGGGCTTCACCAAGACCCTGGCGATCGAGCTCGGCAAGTTCGGGGTCACGGCGAACGCCATCGCGCCGGGCTTCATCGCCACCGACATGACGCGCTCGACGGCCGAGCGGATGGGGGTCAGCTTCGAGGCGTTCATCGATGCTGTCGCCAAGGACATCCCGGTCGGTCGTGCCGGTCAGCCCGACGACATCGCCGCCACCGTAGCCTTCCTCGTGCGTGATGACGCGAGCTTCGTCTCGGGCCAGGTCATCTACGTCGCCGGTGGGCCGAAGGACTGACGTGCCAGACCATCCCGACGATGACGCTGCCGGCGTAGGCGACACTGCCCGTACGGCATCCGGCAACCCTCCCGGCCTAGACCTTGACGCGCTCGCCGCCTTTCTGGACCGCGAGGCACCCGGGCTGCTGGGCGGGTCGCTCAGCGGTCGGGTCATCGCGGGTGGCAAGTCGAACCTCACCTACGAGGTGGGCGACGGCGCCCGTACGGTGATCGTGCGACGCCCGCCGCTCGGTCACGTGCTCGCGACGGCGCACGACATGGTGCGCGAGCATCGGGTCATCACCGCGCTGCACGACACGGCGGTACCGGTGCCCGAGACGTACGCCGTCTACCCGGCCGACGACGTCATCGGGACCCCCTTCTACGTCATGGAGTTCGTCGCCGGCACGCCCTACCGGTTCGCGGCGCAGCTGGCGCCGATCGGTGCCGAACGGGTTCGCGCGATCAGCGAGCGCATGGTCGACACTCTCGTGGCCCTGCACTCCGTCGACCCGGCCTCCGTGGGCCTTTCTGACTTCGGCCGACCAGCCGGCTTTCTCGAGCGGCAGGTGCGTCGCTGGAAGAGCCAGCTCGACGCCTCCCGCAGCCGCGACCTGCCCGGCATCGACGAGCTGCACGAGCGGCTGGCCGCGTCGGTGCCGACCCAGGGCACCGCGACCATCGTGCACGGCGACTTCCGGCTCGACAACCTGCTCGTCAGCGACGATGACCAGATCGCAGCGGTGCTCGACTGGGAGATGGCCACCCTGGGCGACCCGCTCACCGACGTCGCGCTGCTCGAGGCCTACCAGACGCTCCCGTTGATGATGGACAGCGTTGCGGTCAGTGACGTCGCGCGCAGCCCCGGCTTCATCAGCGGGCCCGAGCTGCTCCAGCGGTACGCCAACGCCAGCGGCCGCGACCTCAGCCACCTCTCGTTCCACCTCGGGCTCGCCTACTTCAAGCTGGCGGTCATCCTCGAGGGCATCCACTACCGCTACACCCAGGGCCAGACGGTCGGGTCGGGCTTCGCCACCATCGGCGAGGCCACCCTTCCGCTCGTCACGGCTGGCCTGCGAGCAGTCAAGGAGAGCTGAATGGACTTCGCCTTCGACCCCGAGACGCAGGGTCGCATCGACACCCTGACCGGGTTCCTCAACGACCGGGTCGACCTGGCGCTGCCGACCTTCGACGACCAGGTGGCGGCCCTCGACGACCCCTGGGCCTGGAGCACGGTGCCTGTGCTGCAGGAGCTGCGTTCAGAGGCAAAGGAGCTCGGCCTCTGGAACGCGTTCCTCCCTGGTAAGCACGGCGCGGGGCTTTCGAACCTGCAGTACGCGCCGCTCGCCGAGATCACCGGTCGCTCGATCCGGCTCGCCCCGGCCGCCCTCAACTGCTCCGCGCCCGACACCGGCAACATGGAGGTGCTGGCCCAGTTCGGCACCGAAGAGCAGAAGGAGCAGTGGCTCGCGCCGCTGCTGCGCGGCGAGATCCGCTCGGCGTTCGCCATGACCGAGCCCGACGTCGCCAGCAGTGACGCGACGAACATCGCCCTGCGCATCGAGCGCGACGGCGACGACTACGTCATCAACGGTCGCAAGTGGTGGATCACCGGGGCAATGAACCCCGAGTGCGCCATCTTCATCGTGATGGGCAAGACCGACCCGGAGGCTGAGCGGCACCGCCAGCAGTCGATGGTGCTCGTTCCCCGCGACACCCCCGGGGTCGAGATGGTGCGCGGCATGGAGGTGTTCGGCTACGACGACCACGACCACGGCGGCCACGCCGAGCTGCGGTTCACCGACGTGCGCGTACCGGCGAGCAACCTCATCGGCGAGGAGGGCGGCGGCTTCGCCATCGCCCAGGCGCGCCTCGGCCCCGGGCGAATTCACCACTGCATGCGCTCGATCGGGCTGGCCGAGGCGGCCATCGAGGCGATGTGCCGCCGCGCTTCGGAACGGGTGGCGTTCGGGCGGCCGATCGCCGAGCAGGGGGTCGTGCGTGACTGGATCGCCGAGTCACGGGTGCGCATCGAGCAGCTGCGGCTGCTGGTGCTCAAGACGGCCTGGCTGATGGACACCGTCGGCAACAAGGGCGCGCACAGCGAGATCCAGGCGATCAAGATCGTCACCCCGAAGACGGTCGAGTGGATTCTCGACAAGGCGATCCAGACCCACGGAGCGGCGGGCCTGAGCCAGGACCACGAGCTGGCCCTCGCCTTTGCCGGCATCCGCACCCTTCGCTTCGCCGACGGTCCCGACGAGGTGCACAAGAACGCGCTCGCCAAGGCCGAGATCCGCCGTCACACGTCGACCCGCTGACAGCACGGCCGTCGTCGACGCCACCACCTGCGCAAAGACGCTGAGAGAGAGAAGAACTGACATGGACCTCAACCTGAGCCCTGAAGAGAAGGACATCCGCGACTGGGTGCGCACCTTCGTCACCAAAGAGCTGATGCCGCTCGAGCAGCAGGTGCTGACCCGCGAACGCAACAACGAGCCCGGCATCACCCATGATGAGCTGGGGGCCCTGCAGAACAAGGCCAAGGCGGCCGGCTTCTTCGGCATCCAGACGCCGGAGAGCCACGGCGGCATGGGCCTCGGGGCGGTCATGACCTCGCTCATCCAGGCCGAGCTCGGGCGCACCTTCGTGCCGTTCCGCTTCGCGGGCGATGCCGACAACATCCTCTTCAGCGCCAGCGAGGAGCAGCAGAAGCGCTACCTGCTGCCGACGATCAGTGGCGAGAAGCGCTCGTGCTTCGCGATCACCGAGCCCGGTGCCGGGTCTGACGCTCGCGCGATCCGCACCAGCGCCTACCGCGAGGGCGACGAATGGATCATCAACGGCGAGAAGACCTTCATCACCGGCGGCAACGAGGCCGACTTCGTGATGGTCTTCGCGGTAACCGACAAGGAGTTGGGCGCCGACGGCGGCGTCACCTGCTTCCTCGTCGACCGCGACATGGGCTGGACGAGCAGCCCCATCGACACGATGGGCGAGTGGGGCCCGGCGGCCTTGGTGTTCGAGGACGTTCGCGTGCCGCACTCGGCGATCCTCGGCGAGGAGGGGCACGGCTTCGACCTCGCCATGCAGTGGATCGGCAAGGGCCGCTACATGCTGCCGGCCAACGCGCTCGGTGCTTGCGAACGGCTCGTCGAGATGGGCATGGAGTGGGCCCGCAACCGCAAGACCTTCGGGCTGCCCATCGCCGAACGACAAGCGATCCAGTGGATGGTGGCCGACTCGGCGACCGAGATCGAGGCGCTGCGCTGGCTGGTGCTGGCCGCCGCGTGGCAGGTCGACAACGGCATCGACTCGCGCCAGTCGCAGTCGATGGCCAAGCTCTACGGAGGTGTCAAGGCCAACGAGATCGTCGACCGCGTGCTGCAGATGCACGGCGGGATGGGCTACACCCGTGAGCTGCCGATCGAGCGGTGGTACCGCGAGCTGCGGCTGCTGCGCATCTACGAGGGCACCGACGAGATCCAGCGCCGCACGATCGCTCGCAACCTGCTCAAGGGGCACGCGTCGGTGCGCGGTCACCTGGGCTGACCGGGCCGCTTCACTGCTCGCGCGAGTCCATCCGGTGTGAACCAGTGTCGCCCTCGCCGCGCGGGCGTCGGCTGAACAGGGCGCGCAGGTCTCGAGGGGTGTCGGCCGTGCTCATCCGTTCGATCCACTCGCTGCCACTGACCGCCTGCCGCCTTATGTCTCTCGAGGTGGCAGAACGCTGGGCCCGCCGAGGGCCTCGCGTGAAGTAGAGCGCCACGACGGCCGCCGCCGCACCAACGATGCTCTGGGCCACCAGCCACTCGGTGGCCGGTGGTGTCAGCCCCGTGAGCGTTGAGATCACCGCGGCCGCGCACCAGGCCAGCGCGAGCCCGGAAAGCACCGCGCTGCGACGCCGCATCCGGGCGACCGCGGCTGCCACGAGGTGGGTGTCTACCGCTGCCCAGACGTGGTCTCTGGCCTGCTGCGCCAGGTGAAGCTCGCCCTGCAGCCGCCGCGCGTGGTCGTTGACCAGGGCGAGCTTCGTGGTCAGGGCCTCGACGGTTCGAGCGGCCTCTCGGTCGGGGCCAGCAACCCTAGGGGTGCGGACGAGTTCCCTTTCGCGCGCCCTGGCCCGCTTCAGCCTCCACTCCGTGCCGTTGAGGTACTGCGCGGCCGAAGAGGGGGTTCGAAAGACCGCGAAGGCGGCCCGGTCGGCCCAGCTGATGTCGGTCGCGTGCCCGACCGCAGTCGCGACCGGGATCGGGCAGGCGCGGATGGCCCGAACCAGATCGGGGCTGTCGAACTGGCGTAGGTCCTCGCGGCTGCCCCCACCTCGTGCGACGACGATCAGGTCAGCCTCGTCGGCCGTCATCTCTGACAGGGCCGCGATGCATCCCTGCGCCATGCTGGTGCCCGGCTTGCTGACGTAGCGCTCCTCGACCTTGGCGCGAAGGGTCTTCGACAGGCCTACGCGCAGGTCGACGCAGCCGGCCCCTGTCGCACTGGAGGTGAGTACGAGCACTCGATTCAGCTGCGGAAAGGTGGCGTCGGATGGGGGCTGGGCGATCTCGGAGCAGGCGCGGCGACTGGCGTCGATGACGCCCTCTGCCACCAGCTGGTCCATCGCTCGGGTCAGCTGACGTGTCATGGGCCCGTTCACGTCGGTTCGACTGACCCACGAGACCGTCCAGTACCACGAACACGCCTGCGTGCGCGGGGTCGCCTGCAGCGAGACCGCCAGCACGTTGCCCACCTCCAGGGTGAGCTTCGCTCTGCGCAGCCGTTCACCGGGCACGAGGATCGTGATCTCACCGGTGTGGTCGGCGAGCTGGACCCATCGTCCGCCGTTGAAGGCGAGGCCGGCCTCCAGCACCTCGCCCACCACGCGAAGCCCTCGCAGCGAGCCGAGGGTGCGGGCCGCCTCTTGGGTCATGGACCGAATCGTGGGTTTCTCTGCATCCGACATGTTCTCTGTACCTCCGTCATCGACGTAATGCCTACGAGAGTATTTGTCGCTTTTGACCGCAGGGAGTCTCGAGGCGGCGCCTGTGCATCGCCGTGCTACAGGTAGAGGGTGTGCACAGCCAGGGCCGTCGGTGGCGCCTGACCGGGCGGGGACAACGGCAGACTGGACACTGACCCACTGGATGAGACGTTGGGTCCACGACCATGACGAAGGGGAGTCAGGATGCGCAACCGCGCGATGACGAGCTCGAACGGGCTCGAGCGACCGGTCGACGGTCGGATGTCTGGTGCGGCTCGGCCACCGTACGCGGGCACCCTGCCGGTGCGGCCCGGCCAAGCGCCAGGTTTCACCGCAGAGATCGCGCACGGCTGGGGGTCGCGAAGCCTCCGACCCACCCTGCCGCTCGGCGCAGCAGCAGCGGCATCCGATCACCGCCGGCGTCTCATCGAACGTCTCGCCGGGCAGAACGTCGTCGTCTGCGCCGGTGAGGCGCCGCGGCGCAACGGCGACGCCGCGTACGGGTTCCGCGCCGACAGCGACTTCGTCTGGTTGACCAGCTGCCAGGTCGAGGGGGCGATGCTCGTGCTGCGCGCCTCGGGCTCTGCCCACGATGCCACCCTCTTCCTGCCGGCTCCCGCGCGGCCCGGCGAGGCCGACTTCTTCGGCAACGTGATGCACGGAGAGCTGTGGGTCGGCGCGTCGCCCGGGCTCTCGGAGTGGGCCGACGCGCTCACGGTCGAGGTGAGAGACGTGGCCGAGCTCGCATCGACCCTCGACGGATGCCGTGGGGCGATGACCACGCCGACCACGCCCCACGCGCTGGTCGCGGCTCACGCCCTCGAGGTCGACCATCGTCTGCTCAGCGAGCTGTCAGACCTGCGGATGGTCAAGGACGACTGGGAGATTGCGCAGTTGCGCATGGCCGTGGACCACACGGTGACGGGTTTCGCCGCCGTGATGGCCGAGGTGCCTGCGGCGGTCGAGAGCCTCGGGGAGCGGTGGCTGCAGGGAACCTTCGACCGGCATGCTCGCACGTTCGGCAACGGGCCCGGTTACGCCAGCATCGTCGGCTCCGGCCCGCACGCACCCACCCTGCACTGGGTGCGGTGTGACGGCCCGGTGCTAGCCGACGCACCGCTGCTGCTCGACCTGGGTGTGGAGGCCAACAGCCTCTACACAGCCGACGTGACCCGCACCGTGCCTCCCTCGGGCTCGTTCTCACCCGCGCAGCGCGAGATCCACGACATCGTCGAGCGGGCTCACCGCGCCGGTATGGCCCAGGTGCGACCAGGCGTGCTCTACTCCGACTTCCACTTCGCCGCGATGGAAGTGGTGGCCAACGGGCTGCGCGACGTCGGGTTGCTCGGGGTGTCGGTCGACGAGGCCCTGTCGCCGAACGGTCAGCAGCATCGCCGGTACCTCGTCTGCGGCATCGGGCACCACCTGGGCCTCGATGTGCACGACTGCCTCTCCTCCGACGAGGACCACTACCAGGGTGCGGTGCTCGCCCCCGGGATGGTGCTCACCGTCGAACCGGGTCTCTACTTCCACGCGCACGACGAGACGGTTCCCCCAGAGCTGCGCGGCATCGGCATCCGGCTGGAGGACGACCTGCTTGTCACTGAGCACGGCGCCGACGTGCTGTCCGACGCCCTGCCGATCGACGCGGTCGGAGTTGAGCGCTGGGCGCAGCAGCACCTCGGGTCAAGGTAGCCCGAGCCCGCCCGCCGTGTCTGACTACCGCGACGCGGGCAACTGGAGCTCGCCGTCGAGACGTCGCACCAAGCCCCAGGGGTTGTCCTCTCGCAGCGCCTCGGGCAGCAGGGCCTCGGGCAGGTCCTGGTAGCAGACCGGTCGCTGGAAGCGCTCGATGGCGAGCGTGCCCACTGAGGTCGTGCGGGAATCGGAGGTGGCGGGGAACGGGCCACCGTGCACCATGGCGTGCGACACCTCGACCCCGGTGGGCCAGCCGCCCCACAGCACCCGCCCGGCTCGTGTCTCGAGAACCGCGAGCAGCGTGCGGGCGGCGTCGTGGTCGGTGTCGGTGCCGTGCAGGGTCGCGGTGAGCTGGCCCTCCATGCGTTCGAGGGCGGCGGCCAGCGAAGCGACCTCCTCGTAGCGGACGATCAGGCCCGACGCGCCGAAGATCTCGTCGGCGAGGCTGTCGTCGCTGACGAACTCGGCGATCTCGACCCCGAAGACGACGGGGGCGGGGGCGTTCTGGGTCTCGCCCTCGGTGCCGACCGCCACTGTCGTCACGTCGCCGGTGGTGCCGAGGCGTTCGGTGCCGGCCGCGAAGTGGTCGTGGATGCCGCCGGTGAGCATGGTCTGCCCGGCCGCTTCGCGCACGGCCGCCGCGACGCCGTCGGCGAAACGGTCGCCCGCCTCGCCGGCCGGCAGGAAGAGCAGGCCGGGGTTGGTGCAGAACTGCCCAGAACCCTGCGTCAGCGACGCCACGTAGGCCGTGGCCAGATCCCACGCGCGTTCGCCCTCGATCGCACCCGGCAGCACGACGACGGGGTTGACCGACGACATCTCGGCGTACACGGGGATCGGCCGGGGCCTCGCCGCGGCTGCTGCCACCAAGGCCAGCCCCCCGGCGCGAGAGCCGGTGAAGCCGACCGCGGCGATGGCGGGGTCACTCACCAGGGCGGCGCCGGTCTCGTTGCCCTGCCCGAAGACGAGCGAGAACACACCGGCCGGCATCCCGGTGCGCTCGGCGGCGGCAGCGATCGCGTGCCCGACCAGCTCGGCGGTTCCGGGGTGCGCGTTGTGCGCCTTGACGACGACCGGGCAGCCCGCCGCCAGAGCGGATGCCGTGTCGCCGCCCGCGGTCGAGAAGGCGAGCGGGAAGTTGCTGGCGCCGAAGACGGCGACCGGCCCGAGCGCGATCATGCGTTGACGCAGGTCGGGGCGGGGCAGCGGCGTGCGGTCGGGCAGGGCGGGGTCGATGCGCACGCCGAGGTGGTCGCCGGCCCGCACGACCTTCGCGAACAGGCGCAGCTGCCCGCAGGTGCGGCCGCGTTCACCCGTCAGCCGGGCCACCGGCAGCCCCGACTCGGCGTGGGCGGTCTCGATGAGGTCGTCGCCGATGCCCTCGATCTCGTCCGCGATCGCCTCGAGGAACCCAGCACGATCGGCCGGGCTGGTCGCTCGATAGGCCGGGAAGGCGTGTGCTGCAGCCTGCGTCGCAGCCGTCAGCTGCTCGGCGGTGAGAGTGGTGACTTCCGGGCCGATCTCGTCGCCCGTGGCCGGGTTGACCCCGCGGAAGGTGCCTGCGCTCCCGGGTGTGGCCTGCCCTGCGATGATCGAGTGTCCGGTGAGTGGCATGTCGTCCCTCTCTGGGTTCGAGCGCACCGGCGGTCGGTGCTGTGTAACATTACACACCATGCACAGGAGGCTCTGGTGAGGGCGGTCGTCATCGGCGCCGGCATCGTGGGTGCCGCCTGCGCCGAGGCGCTGACCCGCGACGGCATCGAGGTCGTCGTCGTCGACCGCTTGCCGGTCGGCTCGGGCACCACGAGCCGGGGAGAGGGCAACATCCTGCTCTCCGACAAGGCGCCTGGCGCCGAGCTGGCCCTCGCGCAGCTGAGCCGGCGCACCTGGCTGGAGGTCGGAGACCTCGTCGGTCGCGAGTCGATCGAGCTCGAGGAGAAGGGCGGCGTCGTCGTCGCGACGACTCATCAGGGGCTGGGGTCGCTGATCGCTTTCGCCGACCGTCAACGCGCCGCGGGTGTCACCGCCTTCGAGGTCGAGGACCCGCTCGTGCTCGAGCCGCACCTCTCGCCGAGCCTTCCCGGAGCCGTGCACTACCCCGAGGACATGCAGGTGCAGCCGGTGCTCGCAGCTGCGCGCCTCCTGGCCGTGGCGCAGAGCCGAGGGGCGCAGTTTCGTTCTGGTGTCGAGGTGGCCGGGGCGGTGACCGACGCGCACGGGGCGGTGATCGGCATCCGCACCACGACCGGCGAGGTGATCGAGGCGGATGCCGTCGTCAACGCGGCCGGAACGTGGGGTGGCGTCGTCGGCGAACGGCTCGGTGCACCGGTGCCGGTGCTGCCGCGGCGCGGCTTCGTGCTCGTCACCGAGCCGCTGCCGCCGATGGTGCGGCACAAGGTCTACACGGCCGACTACGTCGAGAACGTCGAGTCGTCGGGGGAGGGCCTCGAGACCTCGTGCGTCGTCGAGGGCACGCGTGGTGGAACGGTGCTCATCGGGGCCAGTCGCGAGCGGGTGGGGTTCGACCCCAGCCTGCGGGTCGACGTCGTCGCGACGCTGGCAAGGCAGGCCGTCGCGATCTTCCCGTTCCTGGCCGACGTCAACCTGCTGCGGGTCTACCGCGGGTTCCGGCCCTACTGCCCCGACCACCTGCCGGTGATCGGGCCCGACCCGCGCGCACGGGGGGTGCTGCACGCCTGCGGTCACGAGGGGGCGGGCATCGGGCTCGCGACCGGCACCGCGCGGCTGATCGCCGACTACCTGACGGGGTCGCGAACGACCGGGCCGGATGCCGAGTTCGCCGCCCTGCTGCCCGACCGGTTCGTGGGTGCCCGGCCGGCGTCAGAGTCGGTGGAGGCCTCGTGAGCCGGCGCGAGGGCCAGTTCGACTTCGACGGAAGGCCGGTGCCGTTCCACCCCGGTCAGACGCTGGGGGCTGCCCTCGTCGCAGCGGGTACGACGGCCTGGCGCACCACCCGCCTCGAGGGCCGGCCGCGCGGGCTGTTCTGCGGCATCGGCGTGTGCTTCGACTGCCTTGTCACTGTCGACGGGCACCCCAACCAGCGCGCCTGCCTCGTCGTCGCCCGCGGTGACATGGTCGTCGTGACCCAGGAAGGAACCGGTCATGACGAGAACTGACCCGGCATCCGCGCGGCTCGATCACGACGTGGTGGTCATCGGTGCCGGCCCAGCCGGGCTAGCCTGTGTCGCAACACTGCTCGCCGAAACTTCACTGTCGGTCGCGCTGGTCGACGCCGGTCACGGAGCGGGCGGCCAGTACTGGCGCCAGCCGG
>JAKDLG010000277.1 GCA_030452985.1 Humibacillus sp. | reverse complement strand
CTGACCGCAGAAACTGTCTAACCACCAACTGTCTCACTTGACTTGACAAATACCGCTGGGTCGCGAACCGGTGCAGCGTGCGGTACGGCACCAGCACACCCTGCCGGGACAGCAGCTCCTGAATCTTCACGATCGAGAGCGGTTTGGCGTCTTTGCCGTCGCCGGCGACCCAGGCCCGGACCTGCGCCTCGTGACCAAGGAGGGCCTCCCATGCGGGCCCGTGCCCGTTCGGGCGGGCCGGGCGGACCGCGGCCACCACCTGCCCGATCAGCGCGTCATCGACCGCGCCCTGCCCCGCCGAGCGGGACAGGCCCGCCGCCCGGGCGGCCTCCACGTACCGGCGTGCGGTCTTGCGGTCGACCCCGGCCCGCTTCGCGATCGTGCGCAACCCGACCCCAGCAACCCAACCCCGTAACACTTCCCTGACCTCGATCACGCTGACCTCCCGAAATCCCATGCCCGAATGACCTCCACGTCGACGACGCTGACGAGGCGATCAACGAGGCGACCGGGAACCTACCGGCTAGGCGCGCCGGGTGGTCCCATGACTGGCCATCCAGGTGGTCCCATGAACCTGGCAGAAAACCAGTCAGGACGGTCCCATGCTCATGGCAGGCGACAAGCCCTTCTGGAGCAACCCATGTTTTGTCGACGACGGCAGGTTTTGGTCCTGCCGAGATCGTGATTTGCGCTCGAGTGCGTCGGCGCCGGTTTAATGGCATCCATGACCCTGCCCCAGACCTTCGAGGTGGTCGGAGCAAGCGGACACGTACTGCGGTACTGCCTCTACGGCCCAAAGGACGGATCCCCGGCGATCTTCCACGGCGGAACACCGAGCACCCGCTTCCGGCGGCCGCACGCCAATGACGTCGCGAGCTGCACCAGACTCCATCATCTTGTGTTAGATCGGCCCGGGTATGGGGGCTCGACGCGTCGGCCGGGACGCACCGTGGCCGATGCAGTTACAGACACTCAGACCCTCGCCGACGCTCACGGGTGGTCGCAGTTCGCCGTATTCGGCGGTTCGGGAGGCGGCCCGCACGCACTTGCCTGCGCCGCGCTGCTCCCCGACCGGGTCACCCGCTGTGCTGTGGTCTCCGGCATCAAACCGGCCGACTCCGGTCAACCCATCCGAGAGGAGGCCGAACTACGGACGCGGTTGTCCGAGATCGCAGCGGAGATCTTGGCCAAGATCGACGCGGGCGGACCCGAGATGCCGGGAGAGTCCGGGCCACAGGCCCGCAGCGACCCAGACGCGATGGCCCGCATCCGGGCGACCTTCATCGACAGCATGGACGGCTGGGTCGACGACAGCATCGCCTTGAACCGCCCCTGGGGCTTTGACGCCCGGAGTATCAGCGTCCCGGTCAGCATCTGGCACGGAACTAAGGATCGCAACGTCTCCTCCGATCATGCAGAATGGCTGCTAGCTACCATCCCTGCGGCGCAAGATCACGAGTACCTCGGCGGGCACGTGCCCAGCCCAGCAGTGTCCGAGCAGATCTACCACTGGCTCGCTTCCTAGCCCCCAAGCACGGAAATCGTTTGGTTGAGGATGCCGCAGCGTTCGGCCCTGAGGTTGGGCAGGTTGATACTGGCCTGGTTCCTACCCCGCTCTTTCTGCACGCGCGGAAGACCTGCCGGGGGTGCTCGTAAGGGGTCTTTTCTAGAGCACTCGGCCCGGCGCGGCCGACCGCGCGGATCGCGGCAGAAGGGGAAGTCGCGGCAGGCAGACGTTCATGCATACTCATGCAAGTGGCGCCCCACCCAACGGGCCGCGCCGTTTACCGCACGGGCTGGCTCGCTGCCCTTGCCACCGTCATCTATGTCGACCCATCGAAGAGACCCGAATGGGGGCCGCTTTCACGGTCTTGCTGTGGTCTTTGTCGTTGACCACGGCAAGGAGACCGAGGATTCCGAAGCGGCGATCGGCACGGCACGGCACACTGGGGTGCGCCGCGGCATCGAGGAAACAATTGGTTAAAGCCAGCCGCGTTCGTCGGCGATGCGCGCCGCGTCCGCCCGGGTGCGGGCTTCGGTTTTGCCGATGGCTCGGGAGAGGTAGTTGCGCACCGTCCCGGCTGAGAGGTGGGTGGCTCGGGCGATGTCGAAGACGGTGCCGCCGCCCAAGGCTGCGCGCAGCACGTCGGCCTCTCCGGAGGTCAAGGGGGAGTCACCGGTCACGAGCGAGTCGGCGGCGAGGATGGGATCGACGACGCGCAGGCCCTGGTGGATGCGGCGCACCGCGTCGATGAGGTCTTCGGGTGGGGCGTGCTTGACGATGAACCCCGACGCGCCGGCCCGCATGGCCCGGCGCAGGTAGCCCGGCCGGCCGAAGGTAGTGACGATGGCCACCCGAGTCTCGGGGACGGCCTCGCGCAATGCCGCCGTGGCGGCCAGCCCGTCCATCCCTGGCATCTCCACGTCGAGCAGCGCCACGTCGGGACGGGTGCGCAGCGCCGCCGCTACCACTTCGTCTCCGCGGCCGACCTGCGCCACGACCTCGATGTCGGACTCCAACCCGAGCAGCGTCGCCAACGCTCCTCGCACGAGGGCCTGGTCGTCGGCTAACAACACCCGGATCATCGGTTCGGCCCGACGCGCACGGTCAGCCGATAGCCGCCGCCGGTGGGTTGCTCCGTGAGCACGACAGCGCCGAGGGTCGCCGCGCGCTCACGCAATCCAGCGAGCCCGCTCCCACCTTGGTGTGGCTCGCCCGCGACGTTCTGGCTGGCGCGCGCGTGCTCGCTGGTTTCGTGGGCGGCGGGTTCCCGATCGGCCCGGATGCCGCAGCCGTCGTCGTCGACGACGACCGAGGCTGGAGTCAGCCGCACCTCGCAGTGGCCAGCGCCGCTGTGCCGCACCACGTTCGTCACACCCTCGCGCACGGCCCAGGCGAAGAGCTCACGGAGCGGCGTCGGTACGGCTTCGGCCGTCGTCGGCAGGTCGGCGTCGATCCCCGAAGCCTCCAACACCGCACGGGCAGTGACCAGCTCGCCGGGTAGCGAGATCGCGCGGTAGCCGACCACGGCGTTGCGCACGTCGTCGAGTGCGTCGCGGGCGAGGCGCTCCATGTCGCCCAGCTCCCGGCGGGCGGAGGCCGGGTCGGCGTCGACTAGACGCTGGGCCAGGGCTGCCTTGACGGTGATGACACTGAGGGAGTGGCCGACGATGTCGTGCAGGTCGCGGGCGAAGCGACCGCGTTCGGTCTCCAGGGCGAGGGCGCCCTCGGCCCGGGTCGCGCGGAGCCGTTCAGTTTGACGCTGCAGAACGAGCACCAGAGCCCAGACCGCTAAGCCCGCGCTCAGGGTGCCCAGGGCCGCTCCGGACGCATCGCTCCAGGACTGTCCGAACGCGCGGCCCAACAGCTCGGTGATCGCGGCGCAACCGACCACCCAGGCGGGGGCGTACCGGCCGAGGGCGAAGGCGCCGACGACCGCGAGGTAGGGCAGGGTCGCGAGCCCGTCCACGCCGACGAGCAGGAGGGCGCCCACGGAGATAACTCCTAGCAGCACGAGCTTGGCGCCGATGCGTCGACGAGCTGCGTCCCGCTCGCTCGCGGTCGGTAACCGGACCGTGCCGCGCAGCGTAAAGGCCGCGAGCACGTATACCCCGGCGAAGGCGACGTAGAGCCCCACGGCCAGAGCCCCACGCAGGGTTCCGAGCTGGGCAGCATCCGACGCCGGCTGGATGAGGAAGACCAGCCAGGCGACCGCAAAGACCCCACCCCATCGGCCGAAGGTCCCGCGACCGGTGGTCGCGGGCTCCGGGTCGGTGACGGTGGCCATGGACGTCACGCTAGTGCGCCGTCACGCCCGCGCCGTGTCCGTGCGGAAGCGCCACACGGCGCCGGCGGTGAAGAGCAGGCCCCAGCCGAGTAGGTTGACCACCCACCAGCCGTCGAAGGCCGCATGGGTTCCGGCGGTGGTGAGGGTCAGCGGCCAGTGCGCGATCTGCGAGAGGCCGTAGATCGGGGAGTAGCTCTGAACCTGGCCCATCACCGTGGAGGTGTCGACTTGGCCTTGGAACAGCCCGCCGAGGAACCCGAGCACCGCGAGGATGGGGCCGACGAACTGCATGACGTTCTCGCTCGGCACGAGGTAGCCGACGAACAGACCGAAGGCCGCGAAGACGAACGAGCCGGCCAGGATGATCAGCGCCGAGGCCACCCACGAGCCCGGGCTGAGGTGCGGGATGCCGAGCGCCGCCGCGGCCCCGAAGGTGGCCCCCAGTGCTAGTGCGCTCAGGGCGATGGCGACGGCGATCTTGAGCAGGATGAACGAGGTGGCGCTCAGCGGGGTGAGCCGCAGCTGCCGGCTCCAGCCGCTGGCCCGTTCCACCGCGACCGCGGCGCCGCCGCTGGTGGCGGCCATGACGACTCCGTAGA
>JAKDLG010000276.1 GCA_030452985.1 Humibacillus sp. | reverse complement strand
GGCCGGGTGCCTCGCAAGCTCGGCCCCCAACCTGCGCTGCGCATTCGTCAGAGCGGTGCTTATTGTCGCTCTTCCTCACGCTCCGCTACGGCCGGGTGCCTCGCAAGCTCGGCCCCCAACCTGCGCTGCGCATTCGTCAGAGCGACGTTTCGATGCCCATCGAGCGGGCGGTGCCGGCGATGATCCGAGCCGCCATCTCCTCGTCGTGGGCGTTGAGGTCTTCCATCTTCATCCGGGCGATCTCGAGGACCTGGTCACGCGAGAGCTTGGCGACCTTGGTCTTGTGCGGCTCGCCGGAGCCCTTGGCGACGCCGGCGGCCTTCTTGATCAGCTCGGCGGCCGGGGGCGTCTTGGTGATGAAGGTGAAGGAGCGGTCTTCGTAGACCGTGATCTCGACCGGGATGACGTTGCCGCGCTGGCTCTCCGTCGCGGCGTTGTAGGCCTTGACGAACTCCATGATGTTGACGCCGTGCTGGCCGAGGGCCGGTCCGACGGGCGGCGCGGGCGTGGCGGCACCGGCCTGGATCTGCAGCTTGATGAAGCCGGTGGCCTTCTTCTTCTTGGGAGGCATGCTGTTCTACTTTCCATTGGTGGTGGGCCTACGCCTGACGTACTGGCTGGGCGATGACCCGGTTGCAGGGACCGCCTGCTCGCATGCGCGGGCAGGACGGCATCCGGTCAGATCTTGGCGACCTGACCGAAGGACAGCTCGACCGGGGTCTCCCGGCCGAAGATCGAGACCAGCACCTTGAGCTTCTGCGTGTCGGGGCTGATCTCGGAGATGGTGGCCGGAAGGGTCTCGAAGGGCCCCTCCATGACGGTGACCGACTCGCCGACCTCGAAGTCGACGACCCGGATGTCCTTCGCGGCTGCGGCGCCGGCAGCGGCGTCACCCTCACCGGCGGGCAGGTCGAACGTCGGCGCGAGCATCGTGAAGACCTCGTCGATCGACAGCGGCACCGGCTGGTGGGCGTTGCCGACGAACCCGGTCACGCCGGGCGTGTGGCGCACGGCACCCCAACTCTCGTCGGAGAGGTCCATACGCACGAGGACGTACCCGGGCATCCGAACGCGACGGACGTTCTTCTTCTGCCCGTTCTTGATCTCGGTGACCTCCTCCATGGGGACCTCAATCTCGTAGATGAAGTCCTCCATGTTGAGCGTCTGGATACGCGTCTCGAGGTTGGCCTTCACCCGGTTCTCGTAGCCGGCGTAGGAGTGGATCACGAACCAGTCGCCGAAGCGGGTGCGCAGCTCAGCCTTGTAGTCGGCCACCGGGTCGCCACTGCCGGTCGGCTCGGATGCCTCGTCACCGGTTGCATCGTCGTCAGCCGCATCGTCGGACTCGTCGTCGGCTGCATCGTCGCCGGCCGCATCGGCTTCAGCGTCAGCGCGCTCGTCGATGGCATCGATCTCGTCGCCGACGGCGACGACGTCGCTGTCTTCGGTCTCTGGAATCTCCACCGTATGCACGGCGTACGGGCTGTCGCTGGCGGGGTCGGTCTGCGTGAGCACGTCGGGTGCTGCGGTGTCGGTGGACGCCGCCTCATCGGTTGATCCCGTGGCAGCGTTCTCGATGCTGTCGGAACTCTCGGTGCTCTGGGCGTCGTTCGAGGCAAACTGCTCGGACACGCGTTGACCTACTTCCTTGCTGGTGGGCCGGCCATGGCCGGATGGTTGCTGTGGGTGGCTGACGACCGGATCGGTGAGCGTCGGGCCAGCGCTGCGCTCAGCTGGTGGAGCCGGTGAACGCCCAGGAGACCAGCTTGCTGAAGCCGAGGTCGAAGCCCGACACCATGGCCATCATGACCATCACGAAGACGACGACGACGGAGGTGTAGCGCACCAGCTCGGGCCCGGTCGGGCGAACGACCTTGCGCATCTCGTCGAGGATCTGGCGCACGAAGAGACTGAGGGCGTTGAAGAGCCGTGACACGGGATTGCCGTCGCGGGACTTGTCGGCCCGGTCGGACTCGCGCTTGGCGCTCGTCTCCGTCACGATTCCTTCTTTCTGCCTGGGTGCCCCGGCCCCGATCGTGTCCCCCCGCTTGAACGGGCGACCAACCGTGGGCCCGCGCGCACGAGAACCACATCTGTTGCGCAGGGCAAGAGGGACTCGAACCCACAACCGCTGGTTTTGGAGACCAGTGCTCTACCAATTGAGCTATTGCCCTTCACCGACAACCACGGGGGTTCCGGCCGGACGGCATGCGTCAGCATGGCCAGCGAAGCCGTCCGAGCGTCGATCATACGCGACGGCGCTCACCAAAGGCGAACCCGTGCCGCCACCCGCCATCCGGACCCGTCCCGGCTCGAGGCCGTCGACAGTGGCAGGATCGAGGGGTGACCACTCACGCAGCCCTCGCGTCCCTTTCGACCGACGAGCTCGCCTCGTTTCTCTCCGACCGGGAAGGAGCCTACGCCGAGCTGCAGGCCCGCGGCCTGACGCTGGACCTGACGCGGGGAAAGCCGTCGGCGGCCCAGCTCGACCTGTCCAGCGCGCTGCTGACCCTGCCGACGAGCACCACGGACCGGGCCGGCGTCGATGTGCGCAACTACGGCGGGCTCGCGGGCCTGACCGAGCTGCGCGAGATCTTCGCCGAGCTGCTCTCGACCACCGCCGAGCAGGTCGTCGCCGGGGGCAACTCGAGCCTGTCGATGATGTACGCGACGATCGTCGACTTCATCATCCACGGCGGTGTCGAGTCGCCCCGCCCGTGGTCGCAGGAGCCGGTCGTCAGGTTCGTGTGCCCCGTGCCGGGCTACGACCGCCACTTCTCGATGCTCGCCTCGTTCGGCATCGAGATGGTCACGGTGGCGATGAACGACGACGGGCCCGACATGGATGCCGTCGAGGCACTGGTGCGCGACGACGCGTCGGTCAAGGGCATCTGGATCGTGCCCACCTACGCCAACCCCTCGGGCGCCGTGGTGACCCAGGAGATCGCGGCCCGGCTCGCGGCGATGCCGGCCGCTGCCCCTGACTTCACCATCTTCTGGGACAACGCCTACGCCTTCCACCACCTCACCGAGCACGAGGCCAAGAGTGCCGAGATCCTGACCCTTGCGGCGGCCTCCGGTCACCAGAACCGGCCGATCATGTTCGCCTCGACCTCGAAGATCACCTTCGCCGGAGCCGGGGTGGCCGTGCTCGCCGCCAGCCCCGCCAACGTCGCCTGGTACCTGCGGCACCTGTCGATGGGCTCCATCGGGCCCGACAAGGTCAACCAGCTGCGGCACGTCGAGTTCTTCGAGAACGCCGACGGCGTGCACGCGCACATGCGAGGGCACCGCGAGATCATCGCGCCGAAGTTCGCGGCGGTCGCCGAGGCCCTCACCGCCGGCCTCGACGGTCTCGGCATCGCAACCTGGAGCCACCCGACGGGTGGCTACTTCGTCAACCTCGACGTGCTCGACGGCACGGCGTCGCGCGTCGTTGCCCTCGCCAAGGCCGCCGGCATCGCCCTCACCCCGGCCGGGTCGTCGTTCCCGCTCGGGCACGACCCCCGCGACCGCAACATCCGGCTCGCCCCGACCTTCCCGGTGCTGGGCGAGGTGCGTACCGCCATGGCCGGGGTGGCGACCTGTGTCGCCCTGGCGGCTGCAGAGACGCTGACGGCGCAGCGAGTGGGTACGGATGCCATGAAGACCGACACTCCGTGACGCCCACCCCGCTGGGCTACCCGTCTGGCCACACCGTCTGGCTACACCGCATGACTGACACCGAGGGAGCCACCCCATGAGCGACATCGACCAGAACGACAGCATCGACGAGGACCTGACCGTCTACAGCACAGACGCGAGCGACCAGCTGCAGCCCGAGGACACGCTCGACCAGGAGGACGTCGACGACGTGCTCGACCGCGGCTACTCGCCCGGCGAGAGCGAGCGGGGCACCGACGCGTTCGGCACGACCGCCTACGAGGAGTCGCAGGAGGAGACGATCGAGCAGCGCATCCGCCAGGAGGTGCCGGACCCCGACTCGGCCTACGGCGCCCCCGACAACGAGAGCGGCCTCGACACCGAACGCCTCGGCGGCGACGACCCCGACTCGATCGACGCGGAGGACGACTGGCTCGGCGACAACGAGGTCGGCGACGCGCGGGCCGGCCGCCTGGTCGCCGACGACGAGGGAAGCCACGAGGACACCGAGAAGCAGGTCTGGGCCCACGACGTCGGCGTCGACGGAGCCGCCGCGTCAGCCGAGGAGGCAGCGATGCACATCGTCGACGAGATCGCCGACGAGCCCGACGAGAACTGACCGGCGGACGTCCATGATCACCTCGAGAGGGCAGTTGGTGTCGCGCGAATCGTCCTCTCGACGGGCCAGGACGGTCGAGATGAACAAACGTTAGGCAACAGCTGCCCAGTAGACCATTGGCAGAGGCGCAGCTGCACCCGCC
>JAKDLG010000275.1 GCA_030452985.1 Humibacillus sp. | reverse complement strand
CTGCCGAAGCCTCTCGAGAAGCGAACCATCGTTGTCCATGACTCAAACTCTAGAGGCCACCACTGACACTGCCCTGGCCACGAAACCGGCTGACTGTGAACGAAACTGGCCACTCGACTGGGTGATTTTGGCTCGGCGGGTGCGCGGTCGGCACCTGCCCAGTTCCAGAGGTGCCAACCGCGCGCTGGGGTGTGCGTCTGGCACCCCTGAGCCCCCGGAGGTGCCAAGGCGCGCGGCACGAAAGTGGCCACTCGACTGTACGAAAGGGGCCACTCGACTGGGTGGGGGGTGGGAGCGCTAGGTGAGGGTGCTCCAGCGGATCGAGAGCACGAGGCCACCCACCAGAACGACAGCGGCAGCGAGCGCGAACCAGACGCTGATGTCGACGTCTTGTTGCTGCACCGTCACGTGCTTGGGTAGATCTTGCAGCACGTCGTCGAGCTGACCGGCGTCGGTCGCGGCGAAGTACTCGGCCTTCGTCGTTGTCGCGACGTTCTTGAGGGCGGCTTCGTCGACCACCAGGTAGTTTCGCCCGGAAGGGTCGACGAAGCGGTTACCGACATCGCCGGAGAACTGACGCCCCGACGAGGCCCCGATCTGGTCGCGGGAGCACACCAGCTGCGTGGGGTTCTTGGTGCCGAACCCGATCGGGTAGACCCGGATGCCGCGGGCCGCCGCCTGCACGGCCGCCTCTGCCGGGGTGACCCCCCGGGTGTTGGCGCCGTCGGTGAGCAGCACGATGATCTCCGGCGCGAGGTTGCCGAGACTGCTCTGGCCGGATGAGCCGGGGCCGGCTTTGCCGTTGAGGGGCGGGTTCGGCACCGCGCCCGGAGGGGTCGCCAGACCGTCGTCGGGCTGGTCGACGGTGTCGCTGGGCGCCACGTCGGGGTCGAGCTCGGCAATGGCGTCGATGGAGGTGAGGATGGCCGACCCGATCGTCGTGCCCCGCCCTGTCGTGGCTCCGGCGATGGCGGCGAGCAGGTCGTCGTGGTTGGTCGTCGGGGCGACCGCCAGCTGCGCTGACCCCGAGAACAGCACCAGGCCGACCTTGGTCTGCTGGTCCTGACCCCTGACGAAGGTGCGCACGGCAGCCTGCGCCGCCGCGAGTCGGTTGGGGTCGACATCGGTGGCGCACATGGACCCCGACACATCGAGCGCGAGGATGATCGTGGCGCTCGACACCGGCACGTCGGCCCGCACCTGGGGTCGAGCGCTGGCCAACCCGAGGAGGGTCAGGCTGGCCAGCACGAGACCGATCGGCACGTGTCGCCGCCACCGGCGGACCGGTCCGACCGCGGCCCGCACGAGGTCGACGTTGGAGTAGCGGACGGTGGTGCGACGACGGCGGCGCTGCTTCCAGGCGTAGACGCCGAGCAGGAGGGGAACGAAGGTCAGCCCGAACAGCACGGAGGGCAGGGCGAACGTCATCTCAGATCACCCGGCCCTGACGCAGCACCGATAGTGCCGCCCCGGCGAGCAGGAGTAGCAGGCCGGCTCCGGCGACCAGCGATGTCACTTCGTGCGGTACCGAACGGGTGGTCCACATCCGGTCGACGGAGTCGTAGACCTGGGCGAGGGACGCGGCATCCGTGGCCGACCGGTAGGTGCCGTTCGTCGTCTTTGCGATGGCCTTCAGGGTCGTCTCGTCAAGGGCGGTGGCGATGCTGAAACCCTTGATCTGCAGGACCGTTCCGGCGGTGCTGCCGAGACCGACCGGGTCGATGCGCACGCCCGCCGCGGAGGCCAGACCGGCCAGCTCGGCCGGATCGGGCCCGCTGGTGTTCTCGCCGTCGGTGAGCAGCACGATGGCGGTACCGCCGTAGTAGCCGATCGGGGTCTCGTCGGCCGGGCCGGTCTCGGTGTCGACGGCCGGCCGGATCGGCCGCCCCGCAATGGCGCTCAGGCCCCCGAGGATGCCGTCTCCGAGGGAGGTCTCGCCCTGTGGCCGCAGCCGGGCGATGGCGGCGAGCACTGCCGCGCGTTCGGTGGTCGGCCGTTGCGACACGACACCCGTTCCCCCGAACGCTACGACACCGATGCGTACCGACGCGGGCTGCCTGTCGACGAAGGCGCGTGCGGCGGCCTGGGCCGCGCCCAGCCTGGTCGGCGCCACGTCGGTGGCCGCCATGCTCGTCGACACGTCGAAGGCGAGCACCACGGTTCCCTCGCGGCGAGGCTCGGCGATGGAGGCGACCGGCCGGGTCAGGGCGAGGATCATCAGGGTGAGGGCCGCGATCAGCAGCACCGGGGCCACGTGTCGCCACCGGCCTTCTCGGGCCGACGACGTCGAGGGGGTGACCACCAGCCCCTGGGTCGCCAGAACCTCGCGCCGCGCCTGCTGACGCGTGAGCAGGCGGCGGTAGGCGATCACGAGGGCGGGCACGGCGAGCAGGCCGACGAGCGCCCAGGGCCACATCAGCGTCATCGCCGCCGCCTCTTGCGCAGCCCGGCGATGCGCACCAGTGCCCGCACGAGGTCTTCGTCGGTGCTGACCCGGTGGAGGTCGACGCCGGCGGAGCGAGCCGCACCCTCGATCGCCTCCTGTCGCTCGTCGGCGGCGGCCCGTAGCCGGGCCCGGAACCCCAGGTCGCTGGTGTCGACGAAGATCTGTTCACCGGTCTCGGCGTCCTCGACGTAGATCATCCCCGCGTCGGGAAGCTCGAACTCGCGCGGGTCGCTGACCTGGAGCGCCACGACCTCGTGTCGCTGCGCGAGCCGGCCGAGGTGGCTCTCCCACCCCGGCGCGCTGATGAAGTCGGACACGACCACGAGCAGCGACCGACGCCGAGCCAGGCCGTTCGCGGCCCGCAGCAGCACGGCGAGGTCGGTGACCGCGCCCGCACGAGCCGCGGGAGCCTGACTCTCTGTGCGCCGCTCCAGTAGGGAGCCGGCGATGCGCAGCACCTGGGTGCGCCCGGTGGCCGGCGGGATGACGGTCTCAACACCGCTGTCGAAGACGACCGCCCCCACCCGGTTGCCGCCGCGGGTGAGCACGTGCGCGATCGTCGTCGCGAGCTCGGCGAGCACAAGGTGCTTCTGACGGTCGACCGGCCCGAACGCCATCGAGGCCGAATGGTCGAGCAGCAGCCAAGCCGTGAGCTCACGGTCTTCGATGAACTCACGCACGAAAGGCGTGTCGAGACGAGCGGTGACGTTCCACTCGATGTGCCGGGGGTCATCGCCGGGCTCGTACTCGCGCAGGTCGGAGAAGTCGACGCCGGTGCCACGGAAGAGGCTGCGGTAGTCACCCTGCAGGCGACCATCGAGCGGCCGCACCACGCGCCACTCGAGCCGGCGGAGCAGCCGCTCCGCGGTCAGCCCCGGGGCCGACCCCATACCGATCCCGTTGCGGCCTCGCCCCAACCGCCTTCGCCACCGGATGCCGCTGGGCTCGGCGCCGCTGACACGGGGCGTTCGCGCAGCGGCACCGTCGGAACGGGCAGGGCGTCGATGACGGGCCCGAGCACGTCGTCAGGAGAGAGGTTCTCGGCCAGTGCCTCGTACGAGAGCACGATGCGGTGCCGCAGCACATCGCGTGAGAGGTCGCGCACGTCGGTGGGCAGCACGTGGTCGCGGCCGCGGAGGAAGGCGAGGGCCCGGGCGGCGAGCACCAGGTTGATCGAGGCACGCGGGCTCGCCCCGAACGTGAGCCACCGGGCCAGCTCAGGGCGGCCGACCGATGCGGGGTCGCGGGTGGCCTTGGCCAGCGACACGGCGTACTCGATCACCGCCGGGTCGACGTAGACGGCATCCGCCTGCTGCTGAAAGCCACGCAGGGCGTCGGCGTCGAGCACCTGCGTGGTCTGGGCGAGAGCACCGATCATACGCTCGACCACGACGAACTCCTCTGCAGCAGAGGGGTATCCGACCAGAACTTTGAGCATGAACCGGTCGACCTGCGCCTCGGGCAGGGCGTAGGTGCCCTCCGACTCGATGGGGTTCTGGGTGGCCATCACGAGGAACGGGTCGGGGGCCGGGTAGGTCTGGCGGCCGATCGTCACCTGCCGCTCCTGCATCACCTCGAGCAGGGCGCTCTGCACCTTGGCCGGCGCCCGGTTGATCTCGTCGGCAAGCACGAGGTTGGCGAAGACCGGCCCGAGCGAGACCTGGAACTCGCCGTCCTTCTGGTTGTAGATGCGGGTGCCGACGAGGTCGGCCGGCACGAGGTCGGGGGTGAACTGGATGCGCTGGAAGTCGCTGCCGACCGCCTGCGCCAGGGTCTTGATGGCCATCGTCTTGGCCAGCCCGGGAACGCCCTCGACAAGCAGGTGGCCGCGGGCCAGCAGGGCCACCATCATCCGTTCGAGCAGCTCGTCCTGGCCGACGATGGTGCGCTTGACCTCGTAGAGGGCCTGCTCGAGGGTGTGCCGGGCGGGCTGCGGGGTCGGCGGCGTCGCTCTGGCCGGGGCGGAGTCGGGTTCCA
>JAKDLG010000274.1 GCA_030452985.1 Humibacillus sp. | reverse complement strand
TCCGTGGGTTTGGGCCAAGTTTCTTCCGGGGTTTGCCCTCTCCCCCGGGTGTGGGGCCGATCGCTGGGGGGTACGAAAGTGGCCACTCGACCTGGAGGATGGGCGGGAGGTCAGATCGGGTAGCCGACGTGGGCCAGGGCCTGACGCACCAGCACGCCGTGCGAGCCCGTCATCTCGGCGCGCATCGAAATCGAGGCGGCCTCCTCCGGCGTGACCCACGAGAGGTCGAGGGCGTCGCGCTGGGGTCGGCAGTCGCCGGTCACCGCGACGATGAAGGCCAGCGACACCGCGTGCTGCCTGGGGTCGTGGAAGGGGGTGACGCCCGGGGTCGGAAAGAACTCGGCCACCGTGAACGGCTGGGGAGAGAGCGGGATGCGCGGCAGCGCCATCGGACCGAGGTCGTTCTCGAGGTGCCGCACGAGCGCGTCTCGGATCTTCTCGTGGTAGAGCACCCGCCCGCCGACGACCTCCTGCCCGATGCCGCCGTCGGTGTCGGCCCGCATCAGCAAGCCGATGTGGGTGACGGTGCCCCGGTCGTCGACTCGCACGGGGATCGCGCTGACGTAGAGGATCGGCAGCCGGTCTCGGGCGTTGTCGAGCTCTTCGCGGCTGAGCCAGGCTCCGGTCGTCTCCAGGTCGTTCATGGGTCTCATCCTGTCAAACGTTGCCGGTCGTGCCGACCGCCGGACCGTGGCCGGCTGGCCTAGGGTGGGTACGAGCGTACGGAGGGTGAGGTCGCGCCCGATTCTGCAGAGAGAACGGTGTGCCATGGAGTGGTGGGGCTGGCTGATCGTCGTGGTCGTGGTCGTGGTGGTGCTCGTGGGAGCGGCCCTGCTCGTACAGAGTCGGCGCCGGCGGGGCGGGGTCATCATCGACCGCAGCGGAACGGGGCCGACGTCGGGCGGGCCGAAGGCACCCGGCGGGTCGGCCGGCACCTCAGGAACGGGGTCCGCATGAGCCGTCTGATGCGTAGCAGTGAGGTGAGCCAGCGGCCGGTCGTCACCATCGCCGGTGACGACGTCGCCCAGGTCAAGGACATCGTGTACGCCGCCGACGGCGGCTCAGTTCTCGGCTTCACCCTCGCCGGCCGCGGCCTGTTCTCCGGGCCGCTACGCGAGGTTCTGCCATGGTCGAACGTGGCGGCGCTCGGCAGTGACGCGCTGATCGTCAAGGACGAGGACGCGCTGACCGACCCGGCGGCCCTCGAGTCAGACTCTGGGGGGTCGGTGGGCAAGGGCGGCAACATTCTCGGTTCCCGGGTGCTGACCGACACGGGTACCGACCTCGGGGTCGTCGTCGACGCCATCGTCGAGGTGGCCGGTGGTCACGAACAGTGCGACGTCGTCGGCTATGAGATCGAGTCGTCGGAGGCCCTGGAGAACGCGGGCACCAAGGTGCTCATCCCACTGCCCGACACGATGGCGGCATCCGGCGAGCACCTCATCGTGCCGGCATCGGCGCGCAACTTCGTACGTAAGGACCTCGCGGGCTTCGGCGCCGCCGTCGACGAGTTTCGCGAGCAGCTGCAAGGACGGTCGAACTGATGCTGTTCTCCAAGTCGCGCAAGCACAAGGTCGTCAGCACCGGCACGGCCGAGACGGTGGCTCGGGTCAAGGGCTTCGTCGTCGACCCGGTCACCCGGCACGTCGTCGCGCTGGTGGTGGGCAAGAGCAAACAGGGCGACACCCTGCCCTGGCGGGGCATCTCCGGCTTCGGGCCCGACGCGGTCACCGTCGCCGACGAGGCCGCGATCGGGCCCGCCGACGAGCCGATCGCGGCCCTGGCCGGCAAGTCGAACACGATGCTGAAGAAGCAGGCGATCTCCTCCTTCGGCGACCACATCGGTACCGTCACCGACGTCGCCTTCAACGGCGACACCGGGGCGATCGAGTCGGTGCTCATCGACGGCGAGCCGGTGCCGGCCGACCGGTTCCTCGGAGTCGGCTCGTTCGCCGTGGTGATAGAGGCCGAACCGACCCCCTGAGCTCAGCCTCGCGACGCCGGAAACACGACGCCCGGGTTCATGATCCCGAGCGGGTCGAAGACGCTCCTCAGCCGACGCTGCCGGTCGAGCTCGGCGCCGCCCAGCTCGAGGCCCAGCCAGGGCGCCTTGAGTGACCCGATGCCATGCTCGCCGCTGATCGTGCCGTCGAGGGTGAGACCGAGACGCACCAGGTCGTCAAACGCCTGCCATGCCCGACCGAGGCTGTCGGGATCGTCGTAGTCGTAGACGATCGACGGGTGCAGGTTGCCGTCGCCGGCATGACCGCTCACGGGCACCGTGACCCGGCGCCGGGTGGCGATGTCGAGAGCACCCTGCATGAACTCGCCGAGTCGGCCGACGGGCACGCAGATGTCCTCCGCGATACGGTCGCCCAGGGCCTCGAACGCCGTGCTCATGACCCGGCGACCCTCGAGCAGGGCCTCTGACTCTCCGGCGTCATCGGCCACCGCGACCTCGGAAGCGCCTGCGGCCGTGAGCAGCTCGGCGTAGCGGGCCACGTCATCAGCAGTATGGTCAGGGCGGTCGGACTGTACGAGCAGCACTGCTTCAGCATCGTCGGGGAACCCGTAGTCGCCGAACGCCTGCACCGCGCGGATGCTGGCACGATCCATGATCTCGAGCAGGCACGGCCGGTGCCGGTCGCGTCGCAGGGCCAGGATGGCGGTCGTGGCATCGCCCAGCGAGGTGAACACCGCCAGCGCGGTCAGCGCCGGGTCGGGCGCCGGTTGCAGCCGCACGACGACCTCGGTGACGACGCCGAGGGTCCCCTCCGAGCCGACGAACAGACCGGTCAGGTCGTAGCCGGTGACACCCTTGGCCGTGCGATGGCCGGTAGTCATCACCTCCCCGCCGGGGAGCACCACCTGCAGCGCCTTGACCCAGTCTGACGTGACCCCGTACTTGACGCAGCACAGGCCGCCCGCGTTGGTCGCCACGTTGCCCCCGATGGTGCAGGTCTCCCAGGAGGCCGGGTCGGGGCCGTAGAAGAGCCCGTGGGCGGCGGCCGCCCGTTTGAGGTCGGCGTTGACGACGCCGGGACCCACCACGGCGTAGCCCTCGACGGTGTCGATCTGCGGCTCACCGGCGAGGGCCTCCACGTTGAGCACGATCGCGCCCTCGGTCGCCATGGCGCCGCCGACCCGGGACGTGCGGGCCCCCTGTGGCACGACCGGGCTGCGGGTGGCCTGCGCGTGCTCGAGCACGGCGACCACGTCGCCGAGGTCGCGTGCCCTCACCACGGTGAAGTCGCCCGGCAGCGACAGCCCAGCGGCCGTTGACGAGGCGTCGACCGCATGGGAGCGGGCCACGTCGGGGTCGGTCACGACCCTGCCGAGAAGGTGGTCAGGCAGTTTCGAGGTGGGGGTGCTCACCTCGTCAGGCTAGACTCGTCGACACAGGCGTTCGAGCCGTCATCAGCGGTGAGCCTCCGGAAGAACAGGACCGCGTCAGCGGGCCCCAGTAGAACCGGACGGGTGGGCCCCGTCAGAGCCTTCGGCAAGAGCGGTCGGATGCCGCTCACGAGAGTGAGCACACGGCATCCGGCAAGCGGGGTGGCACCGCGGCGGAGACGTCGTCCTCGTGTTGGATCACCACTTTCGCGATTGCCAGGAGAACCGAGCATGACCTACCCCAAGGTCACCACCACCGACGAGTCGTCTGCCGACACAGCGACCGGCCGTTCCACGAGCGTGCCCTCGAACCCGCGGTTTCCCGAGATCGAGCAACGGGTGCTGAAGTACTGGGACACCGACGGCACCTTCATCGCCTCGGTCGAGAACCGCGACGCGGGCACCGACGGTGACAACGAGTTCGTCTTCTACGACGGCCCGCCCTTCGCGAACGGGCTCCCGCACTACGGCCACCTGCTCACCGGCTACGTCAAGGACATCGTGCCGCGCTACCAGACGATGCGCGGCAGGCGCGTCGAGCGCCGGTTCGGGTGGGACACCCACGGGCTGCCGGCCGAGCTGGAGGCCCAGCGTCAGCTCGGCCTCAAGACCAAGCAGGACATCCTCGACCTCGGCATCGACCAGTTCAACGAGGCCTGCCGCAGCTCGGTGCTGAAGTACACCGGCGAGTGGCGCGAGTACGTCACCCGTCAGGCGCGATGGGTCGACTTCGACCATGACTACAAGACCCTCGACCCCGGCTACATGGAGTCGGTCATCTGGGCCTTCAAGACCCTCCACGACAAGGGCCTGGTCTACGAGGGCTTCCGGGTGCTGCCCTACTGCTGGAACGACCAGACGCCGCTGAGCAACCACGAGCTACGCATGGACGACGACGTCTACAAGAATCGTCAGGACCCGGCTGTCACCATCGGGCTGCGTCTCGAGACGGGTGAGCTGGCGCTGGTCTGGACCACGACCCCGTGGACCCTGCCGGCCAACCTCGGCATCATGGTCGGCCCCGACATCGACTACG
>JAKDLG010000088.1 GCA_030452985.1 Humibacillus sp. | reverse complement strand
CAGCCCTCGGCCGTCCTGCTCGCGCCCGATGACCTCGCGATGCTCGAGGAGACCATCGCCGTCCTGGGGGACCGCGACCTCATGACGCAGCTTGCCACCGCCGACGCCGACCTGGCTGCCGGCCGTGTCGAGACCCAAGGCGACCTCGAGGCGGCGATGCGGTCACGCCGGACCTCGGCGTGACCAACGGTCGCTACCAGTTGCGGATCGTCTCCTCAGCTCGCCGACACCTGACTGAAGATCTCCCAGAAGCCGTCGCTACCGCCGCCTTCGAGTTCATCACCGGCCCCTTGCTCGAGAACCCTCACCGCGTTGGCAAGCAACTGCGCCCACCCCTGACAGACCGACACAGCGCACGACGTGGCACCTATCGCATCCTCTACCGCATCGACGAACACGCCCAGACGGTAACCGTCCTAGCGATCGGCCACCGTGGCGACATCTACCGTGCGTAACTGAGCACAGAGGTCTTCCTCTTCAGCCGCGGATAGGTAGCCTCACCTCGTGAAGCGGATGGTGGTCGACGGTGAGCAGTTCGACGTCACCGAGCGCATCGAAGAGCCCTGCGTCTACGAGCTTCGATGGACTTCGGGCCCAAACGCGGACTACGGCTTCGCGACGTCGACCCACAGCGGTGATGGCCAAACCGACGCTGAGCTCGAGGACGCCATCCGCAACTTCCTAAGCCAGGTCGATCCCACCACTGGCTACATCGAGTAGGCCAACCGGATCCGCCGCTGTCGTGTCCTATGCGACCTTACTGGCGTACCGCTGGCGGGCGGCCTCTCCGCTGGTGCCCACCAGAGCTCCGATCGCTGACCACGAAAGGTGAGCGGCACGAGCCTGTGCCACCGCGGCGAGGAGGTGACGCTCGGCAGCAGAACGCTCCATCACCGCGGTGCGTAGTGCAGTGACTGCGGATGGGTCGAACTCGTCGGCGGGGTCCGGTTCGTAGTCCTCGAACCGGGCCGCCAACTCGTCGGCGTGCTGCAGAATCTCTTCAACGCTTCGTGGCATCACAGATCACCTTAAGAACTTCTCCCGGGCCGGCATCGCATGAACGATGACGGTTGCGCTCTGACCTTCGACGTACCCGACTTCAAGGATGATGGCCGCCGCGTTGGCACCGACCATCATGGTGAACCCGTCCCCGAGATCCCAGACCCGGATGGGGTTGAGGTCGGCGTGGAGGATGTCGTCTTCGCGCAGCCCGTGCTTGAACGCGGACTTGGCGAAGATCGGCTCATCCACATCACCAAGTTAACTTGCGGGGCGACGCCCGTCAACGTCCGCAAGTAGCCGCGAACCGTTCAACGGCGGTCGAGGTCTCGGTGGTGTAGTAGTCCTCGCAGGGCAAGAGCACGGCGGTCGGCGGAATTCTCCAATCCATCGACGATAACGACGGCACCCAACCAGGTCGCGTCCGCGCCGTGCACGAGTTGCTGACAGGCCAACGCCTGGGCGCCCGTGTCAGCCCAGTCGTCGACGAACAGCACGCGGTCGCCGGCCCCGAGCACTGAACGCCGCACGGCAAGGTCGAGGTGGCGGTCCAAGTAGTCAGGCACCGTCCGTCGGCCCCACCACTTGTCATCATCAGACGCACGCTCGGGTCGCTTGCGGACCTCAGCAAAACCGACACCAAGATGAACTGCGACCAAGGGGCCAAGGAGACTGCCGCGGGACTCAGTGCCGAGCACCACTGTCGGGGTCACGTCAGGCATAAGTCCCGCCAGAGCCGGACCCAGACCTGACAAGATGCGGGGGTCGCGCCACCAAGAAGTGTCATCCGCCAGAGAAGATCCGGGCCCAGGCCCCGCCGGGGGATCTGAGCGCCACCGAAACGCGGCGATCAAACTGGTGCGCAGGTCGTCCACCGCGCCAGTTTGCCAGCCACTGCGACCCTCCGAGCACATGCACGGTCAAGCAGCCGCGTTGAGGACGGCTACGCTCGTCCGATCTTGCCGCAGATAGTGCGTGCGCCAAGCGACTTCGCGCGGCTGGCGTCAGACGGGCCCGTTGGGCAAGGTGGCACGCTTAGGGTCGTGCAGTCTTGGCTGCTTCTCGACAGGCTACCAGTCGTGAACGGTGCCGTCTCCCAGGCGGTTGTACGGCAGGTAGGCCTGCTGGTACGGCATCCGGTCGGCAAGGTCGGTGTCGAGCTCCACCCCGATCCCGGGTTCGTCACCGGGGTGGAGGTAGCCGTCCTCGAACCGGAAGCTCTGTCGGAACACGTCGTTGGTGCGCTCCCCGTGCTGCATGTACTCCTGGATGCCGAAGTTGTGGATCGCGAGGTCGAGGTGCAGCGCGGCCGCCATGCCGACCGGGGAGATGTCGGTGGGCCCGTGAATGCCCGACTTGATCTGGTACTGGGCCGCGTAGTCGAGCAGCTTGCGCATTGCCGTGATGCCACCAGTGTGGGTGACGGCGGCACGCACGTAGTCGATGAGCTGCTCCCGGATGAGGGTCTGGAAGTCCCACACCGTGTTGAACACCTCGCCGATGGCCAGTGGGGTGGTCGTGTGCTGGCGCACCAGACGCAGGGCCTCCTGGTTCTCGGCGGGCGTGCAGTCCTCGAGCCAGAACAGGTCGTAGGGCTCGAGCTCCTTGCCGAGGCGGGCGGCCTGGATCGGGGTCATCCGGTGGTGCCCGTCGTGCAGCAGCGGCAGGTCGGGCCCGAACTCGCTGCGCACGGCCTCGAAGACGGTCGGGAGATGGCGCAGGTACGCCCCGGTGTCCCAGTCCTCCTCGGCCGGCAACGGCGCCCGCTGAGCCGGCTCGTAGTCGTACCGCGTGCCCCCGGCGCTCGGCTGGGCGGCCACACCGTAGACGGCCTTGATGCCGGGCACGGAGGTCTGCACCCGGATCGACCGGAAGCCGAGCTCTTGATGGCGGCGGATGGAGTCGAACAGCTCGGGCAGGTCTCGACCCGACGCGTGGCCGTAGGCGCGGATGCCGGTGCGTGACGCGCCGCCGAGCAGCTGGTAGAGCGGCATCCCGGCGGCCTTGGCCTTGATGTCCCAGAGAGCCACGTCGACCGCTGCGATGGCGACCATCGTGACCGGGCCGCGGCGCCAGTACGCCGAGCGGTAGAGGAACTGCCAGGTGTCCTCGATGTTGCGTGCGTCGCGGCCGATGAGCAGCGGCACGACGTGGTCGCGCAGGTAGGAGGCCGCGGCCAGCTCGCGACCGTTGAGGGTGGCGTCGCCCAGACCGGTCAGGCCGTCGTCGGTCGTGATCTTGAGGGTGACGAAGTTGCGGTCAGGGCTGCACACGACGACGTCGGCGGTGGCGATCTTCACAGGAGCTCCTTGAGGTGTGTGGTGACGGCCTGGGTGAAGGCCGCGTGGTCGGTCAGGTCGGTGCCGAAGATCTCTGAGATGCCGAGCAAAGCGTCGGTCACAGAACGGGCGTCGCCGGGGGCGTCCCCCAGGGCCTGTTTCAGGCGCCGCGCCAGCGGGTCGTCGAGGGGGAGGGCTCGGCCGGTGGCGTCGGCGCCCACGGCGACGTAGGCCATCCACCCGGCGACCGCGAGGGCCACCGAGTCGGGCACGGCGCCGGCGGCCAGCCGGTCACGGGCGGTGCCGAGTAGTCGGACCGGAAGCTTCTGTGACCCGTCCATGGCGACCTGCGTCGTGCGGTGCCCGAGGGCCGGGTTGGCGAACCGGTCGAGCACCTCCTCGGCGTACGCCGACACGTCGACCCCGGGCGGCACCTGCAGCGTCGGCACCACGTCGTCGGCAACGAGCCGCCGGGCTGCTGACCGTAGGTCCGGGTCGCAGACGGCCTGGGCGATGGTCTCGTACCCGGCGAGCGCACCGAGATAGGCCAGCATCGAGTGGGTGCCGTTGAGCACCCGCAGCTTGAGGCGTTCGTAGGGCGCCACGTCATTGACGAAGGTGGCTCCCGCCCGCTCCCACGCCGGGCGAGCCGAGGCGAAGCGGTCTTCGATCACCCACTGCCGAAAGGGCTCTGCTACGACGAGGGCCGCGTCGCGAACCCCGAGCAGTGCCTCGGCGTCGGCGCGGTCGCGATCCGTGGTGGCTGGCACGATGCGGTCGACCATGGAGGAGGGGCAGCTGACGTGCTCCGTGATCCACGCGGCGGTCTGCTCGCCCTCGCGACGGGGCAGCGCGCGGCAGAAGTCGGCGAGCAGCCGCTGCACCACGCGGCCGTTCTCGGGGAGGTTGTCGCACGACAGCACCGTGACCGGTCCGGCATCGGCCAGCTCGCGCGCCTGCAGGCCCCGCACCAGCTGGCCCACCACGCTTCGGCTACCGGCCCGCCCGCGCCCGGGTCGCGCCAGGTCGTGCGCCAGGTCATGTGCCACAGCCTCGTCGGCGAGGTCGAGATCGCCGTGCTCGTCGCGGCGGTAACCCTTCTCGGTGACCGTCAGGGTGACGACGCGGGTCGCGGGGGCGGCGAGCAGGCGCAGCTGCCGCTCACCCTCCTCCGCCGCGAAGAACACGTCACTCACCTGACCCACGACCCGGGCCGTCATGTCCTGCTGGTCGCGTTGCAGCACGGTGTAGAGACCGTCCTGGGGTCGCAGCTGGTCCACGACCGTTCTCGACCGTTGTGTGACGCCGCAGATGCCCCAGCCGGGCTCGTCGGCGGCGAGAGCGGCATCCTCGGTGAAGACGGCCTGGTGGGCGCGGTGAAAGGCGCCGATGCCGAGATGGACGATGCCCACGGATGCCGCGAGGCCACGGTCCGGCGGCAGCGCGACTCCCGGTCGGGGGGCCGGAAGCTGTTCTCGAGAAAGCCGCTTCACCAGTGTGCTCCGATCTGGGCGATGGTCTGCCGCACCACACGGGTGGGGAGGGCGATGGCGCGGCGCAGCTCGGCCTTCGGCACGGCGACTGTGGCCATCATCGCCACTGTCTCGTGGTCAAGTATGCAACCCTTTTCATCACGACATCCTGGCCCGACGGTCAGTGGTTCGATGAAGCGAGGAGCCCGGATGCCCGACACGATCAGTCTCCACCCCGACCGGGCGCTGCCCTCCGAGCCGCGGCTGCGCGACGTGGCGCGAGAGATCTACCACGGCACCCGCGACCTTCCCCTCGTGTGTCTGCACGGTCACGTGGACGCGTCGCTGTTCGACCGCGACGAGCCGTTTGCCGACCCTGCCGCTCTACTTGTCACGCCCGACCACTACGTCACCCGGATGCTCGTGTCGCAGGGGGTGGCTCCGGAAGACCTCGGGGTGCGGCGCCTCGACGGGGGCCCCTTCGAGACCGACCCACGCCAGATCTGGCGACGGTTCTGCGAGGGGTGGTTCCTCTTCCGCGGCACGCCTTCTCGTTTCTGGCTCGAGCATGAGCTGGTCGAGGTTTTCGGCATCGACCTCGTTCCGTCAGCGGAGACGGCCGACGCGATCTTCGACGCGCTGAGCGAGCGGCTGGCCGACCCGGCCTGCCGCCCCGTGAGCCTGCTCGACCGGTTCGGGATCGAGCTGCTCTCTACGACCGACCCAGCGCAGGCAACGCTGAGCGACCATCGCAGGCTCGCCGAGAAGGGGCTCGGGCAACGAATCATCCCCACCTTCCGGCCCGATGCCCTGGTTCGGCTGGCGAACCCGGCGTGGCGGCAACAGGTGGAGCAGCTGGCCGGCGTCGCCGCCCTCGACACGGGTGACTACGTCGGCTACCTGGCCGCGCTGCGGGCCCAGCGACAGCGGTTCATCGCCGCCGGTGCACTCGCTGCCGACCACGGCCACCTCACGGCCGACAGCACACCGTTGAGCCCCGGCCGGGCGGCCGCGATCTACCAACGCGCCTGCGCCGGCGAGGTGACGCCCGACGAGGCCCGCGCCTTCGAGGCGCACATGCTCTTCACCTTCGCGCAGATGTCGACCGACGACGGGCTGGTCATGCAGATCCACCCGGGGGTGGCTCGTGACCACCACAGCGAGAGCTTCGCGGTCTACGGCCCCGACCAGGGGTTCGACATCCCCGTGCGCACGGAGTACACCCGCGCCCTGCAGCCCCTGCTCGAACGCTTCGGCCGAGACCCGAACTTTCGTGCCGTGCTGTTCACCGTCGACGAGACGACCTTCAGCCGCGAGCTCGCCCCCCTGGCGGGGGTCTACCCGTCGATTCGGCTGGGCGCACCGTGGTGGTTCCTCGACAGCCCCGACGGGATGCGGAGGTTCCGTGAGGCCGCCACCGAGACCGCCGGGTTCTACAACACCTCCGGCTTCGTCGACGACACCCGCGCCTTCGCCTCGATCCCGGCCCGGCACGACCTGTCACGGCGCATCGACGCGGGATACCTGGCGAGGCTCGTTTGCGAGCACCGCCTGACCGCGGATGAGGCCGCCGAGACGGCAGTCGATCTGGCCTACCGGCTGCCGCTGGCCGCCTACGCGCGGCGGTCGTGAGGGCCGGAACCGAGCCGGCGCGCCAGAGCAGGGAGACGACAAGCGTCGCGTACCGCGGAGCCGGGCCTGCGAAAGCGCACCCCCACAGGTAGCCCCGCGGGATGATCACGTCGTGGACGACATGACGCCGGGCGACGCCGCGACACGCAGCTGCCCGCCAGCAGCCCCGACCGAGGCGCGCCCCGTGCTTGAGCCGATCGGGCTAGACCTGTCGTCACACGAGGTTGACCTGCGGATGCGGCGCCGCCCTGGCTTCACGGTCCGGGCCCAGACCTGCACCTGGGAGGTCGTCGTGCTGCGCGTCGAGCCGTTGAACGGTGGACCCTCGGTGTTTGTGGCCCAGCCCCACGAGCGGCTCCGGGCGTTCATGGCCGACCTCGACGCCGGCCGTCGTGACGCGGATCTGGCCGCGGCCCTGCGGCATCCGCCTCGACGGCAGCTGCGCCGGCCGCCCCGGACGAAGCAGCGCCTGCGAACCGGGGTCGAGCACGAGTACGTCGTCGAAGGGCCATCCGGTCGGGTCGACGTCCGCGCCATCGTGGACGGGCTGGAACTCGGTGTTCGGGCCGACCCCACGGACCCGCACGCCCAGCGCTGTCCGTGGGGTGGAGTCGTCACGGCGGACGGGCCGGAGGCGGAGGTGGCCACCCCTCCGGTCGACGTGGCCCCGGGCGCCGTCGCGCAGGTCGTTGCTCTGGCTGCAGCCGGGCGAACGGCGCTGGCCGAGGCGCTCGGTGACGGATATCGGCTCGAGGGCTACAGCACCCACCTCAACGTCAGCGCACCCCGACGCGGTGACCAGCGGCTCGCGCTCTGCTTCGCGACGGTCTTCGCGCCGTCGCTCATGCTGCTGCTCGACCGCCCGACATCGCCCGGCCTGCTCGTCCGGCCGCGCCCCGGGCGTCTTGAACTGGGTGGGGAATTCGCTGACGGCCGAGCCCTCGGGGTGGCCCTGACCTTCGCGATCGGGGGCACCCTGGCGGCTGCCTCGATGAGTCGTCGGGTGGCCCACGGGTTGGCGGTCGACGTGTCGCTGCAGGCGGCGGTGGAACGCTATGGCTGGTACGTCGATCGGCGGGCCTTCGGCTGTGACCTCTACGCGCTCGGTCGGGAGGCACCGCTGCGGGCCACCGGATCGGGGGAGCGCCGCAGCGCCGGGGCCCACCTCGAACGCACCTGGGATCGTGCTCGTGCGGCGCTCGCTGGTGTGGTGGGCGAGAGTGAACTGGCTGCGGTGGACGCGGTGGTCACCGGCTCCGTGCTCTTGCCGCGAGCTCAGGACGGGGTGGCGTCGTAGCGGTAGGCCTCTTCCGCTCCGAGACAGTTGTTCCCCGGCACGCTCTCTGCAGGACGGCTCGCAGTCACCGTCCCGATGAGCCGGGCGGGATGGGTGATCCCTTCGGTGACGGCCTTGCCCACCGGAGTGAGCTTGAGCGTCCAGTGGGTGGGTGCGCAGCCCTTCCCTAGATTCGGCTGGTCACCGCTGCTCGACAGGGGTGCGTCGATGGGCCTGGCGACCCCGTCGAAGACGTAGATACTGCAGCCGGCGTCGGTGCAGCGGGCCGTCAGCGGGTCCCATGCGCCGTTAAAGTAGACACACGCGTCGCTACCGCTGGGGTCGCTGCATTCCCTTCGGGCCAGCTTCCCTCCGGAATAGTCCAGCCGGATCGCCGTCGCCGGTGGCTCCGTCGGAGATGCCGCAACCGGGGGAAACACGCTGGCGGTGGTTGCACCACCGACCGCCGGCGACGTGCCAACCCTCGAGGAGGGGGCCAGAGCCCGTGGCTCATCCGGCGTCGGTCCGGCTACCGCGACCGCACCGGCGATGCTCGCAAAGAGCAGCACCGCAGCACCGCCAACCGCCCACCAGGTTCTGGGCGACGGGCCCGCGCGGCTGGCCGCATCGGGTCCGCCGCGTGCCTCAGAGCCAGACGAGGAGTCTGACTGTCCCCGGTCGTGTCGCTTGTCGTCTCGCCGGGCGGTCAGACGACCGGAGACGACGTCCCGCTCCCGAGGCAGGAGCCGGGACTCGGCGAGGCGCCCGTAGACGTCCCTCACAGCCCGGCCCCGTGCGGGACGAGGAGGAGCCGGCCCTCCCACCGGGTCAGGCTGCACCCGGCTTTGAGGCCGACCTTGTTCGGGTTGGTGCGCAGTCGCCACGTGCCCGAGAAGATCGGATCGCCGCTCTTGGTCACGGCCACGGGGTGCAGGCCGCTGAAGGACTCCAAACCGTCCGAGCCCTTGCTCGCGGGCGACCCGTCGATGGCCTCGCAGTCCATGGGGGCACCCGGTGCATTACCGTCCCAGCCCTCCGTCGCCGGGGCCAGCGGGGCCGTCGCGGACGTCATCCCGGTGATGGTCAGGGCGTCCTTGGTCCCACTCGCGGTCATGGGACCGAGCCAGAAGCCGGCGCCGACCGGCGCCAGGGACTTGGGGGTCGAGCCGGTCGAGGACATCGAGGCGTCGTACGCGCCCTGGGGTAGGGCAGCCGCATCGACGGATCCTGTTGACGAGCCGCTGACGGCCGAGGTCTCGGTGAAGTCACGGCATCCCTTGCCCTTGCCGGCCTTGGTCCCGGTGTTGGTCTCGATGACGGTGCCGTGCACGCGAGCCGGTCCGCCGGCCGAGGGCGGGAGGAAGCTCAGCTTGAAGGTGCTCTTGGACGTGTAGCCCTTGGGGATCTCGGCAGCGCCCACCTTCGCGGTGCAGGAGACCTCGCGCGCGGGCTTCCTGGCGACGTAGGACGTTCCGTCCCAATGGAACTGCAGCAGCTTGGCCGACTCCACAGCTCCGGTGGTGGGGGCGGGCCCGGGACCATTGGAGGTGTTACTGGACTCTGCGGTGCTGAACGCCAAGTCGCAAGGACCCTGGGTGCACGATGGTGTGATCATCATGTTGCTGATATTTGCGATCGGCTGGAAGTCCTTGGTGTCGGACCTCTTGATCGGCCACGTGACCAGGGTCCACGCACCCTCAGGGCGCTGCGTGGAGTCGCCTGCCGCCGCCAAAGTTGATGGTGAGGACGACGTCGGCGTCGAGGCCGAGGCGGCTGTGCCAGCGGGGGCGCCCGAGGAGGCCGGGGGCGTCGTTCCTCCACCGCACGCGGACGCGGTGACGACGACGAGAGCGAGGGCGGCGAAGCCGTTTCGACGTTCAGCTGCTCGGCTGTTCATCGTCGGCCCCCCCTGCCGGGTCGGCCACGGCGGAGGTCTCCGCTTCGGGATCCTTGCGTTTGATGCGGTCCCGAGCACCCTCGAACACCGCGTCCGCGGTGTGGTCGACAGTCTTGTCCCGCACCTTCGCCAGCACGTCCCCGCTCGAGTCGATGAGCGTCGCGGTGGTGGTCGTCGTCACCCGCTCGATGACCGAAGGCTCGATCGCAGCCGTCACCGTCGCGGCAGCCAACTGCCCTGGGTCGTTTCCCTTTTCGCCCATCCGAACCCTCCGAGCTTCCAGACGCTCGACCCCTTGGCCCGTGCCACCTCGTCCCCCCGGAGAGCGTCGTCTGTGAGCAGAGAGTAGGGCCCGGGTGGGACCCCGGTACCGAGAATCGATGAATCTGCCTGCGCCAGAGTGCGCCCGACGAGGCCGTCTCTCGGGCGCCGTGCTACCCCTTTGCGGTCGGCTCGGGACCAGGGCTCGGTGGTAATCTGGGCCCCCTCGACGAGCCGGTCACGGCGCTTGGTCGAGGAGTCGAACGGGGGTCTCGAGAACGCCAACCAACCGCAGCAACCAAGGAGTTCCCCTGCAGAGCATCGTGGTCGGCTACATTCCCACCCCTCAAGGCACCGCGGCCCTGGACACGGCGATCGAGCTCGCCACGGCGGACCGGGCCCGGGTCACCGTGGTCAACACCGGTCGGGCCGGTAACTACGCGGACGCGCTGTTTGCCACGGCCGAGGACATGGACGTCATCGACGCCGAACTCGGCAAGGCCGGGATCGATCATGAGGTGCGTCAGCCCACCGAGGGCCGTGCGGCCTCCGAAGCGACCCTGCTCGTGGCCGACGAAATCGGGGCCGATCTGATCGTCATCGGCGTCCGCAGACGCTCGCCGGTGGGCAAGGTCGTGATGGGCAGCACCGCCCAGAACATCCTGCTCGACGCCAACTGCCCGGTGCTCGCCGTCAACGCCAAGTGACCGTGCACGCGTAACCTGAGAACGACCTGTTCGCACGCGCTCACCGGGCTCGTCGACGGACGTCCCTGCCGCGAGCAACACCTGAACGAGCCGGCATCACCGACTCAGCCGACGTAGGGCCGTTCCCGGCGCAGCTCTTGGCGGGCGATGGATCGACGGTGAACGGCATCCGGCCCGTCGACGATCCGCAGGACCCGCGCCCAGGCGTAGAAGTACGCGAGCGGCGTGTCGTCGCTCACCCCCATGGCGCCGAACACCTCGATCGCCCGGTCGATGACCGCGATCGCCGCCGCTGGTGCTGCGACCTTGATGGCTGAGATCTCCGTGCGTGCGCCCTGCGCTCCGTGGCGATCGATCAGCCACGCCGTCTTGTAGACGTAGAGCCGGGCCTGGTCGATATCGATGCGGGACTGCGCGATCAGCTCCTGCACGACGCCTTGCTCGGACAGGTGTTGGCCGAAGGCCACGCGCGACTTCGCGCGGTCGACCATGAGGGCTAGCGCCCGCTCGGCCATCCCGATCGCGCGCATGGCGTGGTGGATGCGGCCGGGGCCGAGTCGGGCCTGGGCGATCCTGAACCCCTCACCCTCTCCGGCCAGCAGGTTGGACGCCGGCACCCGCACGTCTGTGAAGACGACCTCGGAGTGCCCGTGCTGGTCCTGGTAGCCGAAGATCGGCAGGTGCCGCACGATCTCGATTCCGGGAGTGTCGCGGGGCACGAGGATCATGGACTGCTGCCGGTGGGGCTCGGCTCTGGTGTCGGTCTTGCCCATCACGATGAAGATCTTGCACCGCTCGTCGGCGACCCCGCTGATCCACCATTTACGGCCGTTGATGACGTATTCGTCTTCGTCGCGGGTGATCGCCATCTGGATGTTGGTTGCGTCGGAGCTGGCCACGTCGGGTTCGGTCATCACGAAGGCCGAGCGCATGGTGCCGTCCATCAAGGGGTCGAGCCAGCGGCGCTTCTGCTCCTCGTTCGCGAACAGGTGCAGCGTCTCGATGTTGCCGGTGTCTGGCGCCTGGCAGTTGATCGCCTCGGGCGCGATCACCGGTGACCACCCCGAGACCTCGGCGACAGCGGCATACTCCACGTTCGTCAAGCCGGACACGTGCGGCAGGAAGAGGTTCCACAGGCCCCGCCGCTGGGCCTCGGCCTTGAGGTCCTCGAGCACGGCCGGTGTGCTGTGCTCGCCCTGGTCGAGCAGCTGCTGCGCCCAGACGGGCTCCGCGGGAAAGACCTTCTCCCGCATGAAGTCCCACATACGGTCACAGGTCTCTTGGGCCTTCGGGGATAGGTCGAAGTCCATGGCCGTTCGCTCCTCTGGTGTGGTGAACTCGTGCTGACAGCCCGAAGGCAGGCCGGTGGCCCGACCGGCCTCCGAGATGGGGCAGCGGTCGGGGCTTCTCTCAGGTGCCGCGCAGCTCCCGCCGCAGGATCTTGCCGGTCACCGTCTTCGGCAGCTCTTCGACGATCTTCACGGACCGCGGGTACTTGTAGGCGGCCATGTTGGCCCGGCAGTACTCGATGATCTCCTCGGGAGTGGCGCTCGCGCCGGGCTTGAGCGACACGAAAGCCCTGACGCTCTCGCCGCGGTACTCGTCGGGCACCCCGACCACGGCTGCCTCCTCCACAGCCGGATGGCCGTAGAGAACGTCTTCGACCTCGCGCGGCCACACCTTGTAGCCGGCGGCGTTGATCATGTCCTTCTTGCGGTCCACGACATAGAACCAGCCGTTCTGGTCCATGAACCCGACGTCGCCCGTGTGCAGTTCGCCCCCGGGGATCGACTCCGCGGTGGCCTCGGGCTTGTTCCAGTAGCCGGGTACGACCTGTGGGCCTGTCGTGAGGAACTCGCCGATCTGCCCGATCGGTACCTCGGTACCGACCTCGTCCACGACCCGCACAGTCGTGTTGAACGTCGGCACGCCGACGGACAGGGCACCCGAATCCGGGTCGACCGGAGCGCGTTGGCCGAAGGGGACCGCGTGCGAGGGTGAGTTGGTCTCGGTGAGGCCGTAGATGTTGTGCACGTAGGCGCCCATCTTCGCCTCGAGCTGGTCCTGCACCGCGGGGGCGATCGGGGCGCCGCCGGAGTAGACCGCTTTGAGTGAGGAGAAGTCGTGCGGGGTCACCCCATCGGCGCCGGTCAGCGCGATGAAGGCCGTGATCGCGCCGACGGTGAACGCCGGCCGGTGCTCACGCAGGGAGTCGAGCATGACGTCGGGGTGGAAGCGGTGCGTCAGCACGAGTGGTGACGGCAGCAGCAGGGCGATGGCCACGTGGCCGACCAGCCCGGTGATGTGAAAGAGCGGCGCGATCGCCAGCACGCCGTCGCTGGGCTGCAGCCCCACCCAGTCCCGGTACGTCTGGGCGTTGAACACGATGTTGCCGTGCGTGTTCAGGGCGCCCTTCGGCACACCGGTGGTGCCTGAGGTGTAGCTGAGGATCGCCAAGTCGTCCGCGTCGGGCTGCACGGGTGGCGGAGCCTGCCCGGCGTACGACGTGAGCTCGGTCGCGAGGTCGAGCGTGTCGTGGTGGGTGGGCGCAAGCCCCATGAAGAGCCTGGGGTCGTTGCGCGTCTGCCCGTCCAGAGCGGACGCCGTGAAGACGGTCTGCACCCGGGTGGTGCCATCGGCGATGACCTCGCGGGCCACCCCGTCATACAGTTCGTCGAGGGTGAGCAGCGCGCTCGCGCCGGAGTCCTCCAGCAGGTAGGTCAGCTCGCGTTGCTTGTTCATCGGGTTGACCGCCACGGCTGCGCCGCCCGCCTTCCACGCCGCGAGCAGCCCGACCACGAAGCACGGGTCGTTTTGCACGTAGATAGCCAGGCGGTCCCCGGCCGCGAAAGCATGGTCGAGCATCGATGACGCGAGAGCGTTGCTCGCGTCATCGAGCTGTGCCAGCGTCATGCTCCCGTCGAAGTAGCGGATGGCGACAGCGTCGGGATCCCGCGCCAGCGAAGCCTGGAAGAGGGCCAGGACCGAAGAGAACTCGGGTCTGATGTCGGAGGGCCTCCCCTCGGTGTAGCGGGCCAGCCACGGCCGTTCGGCGTAGACGCTCATCGGGTCCTCACTTGATGGCGAGCGGGTTCACCGGGGCGCCGGTCGCGCGGTGGATCTTCAGCGGGGCGGCTGCGTAGAGGAAGCTGTAGCGACCGTCTGCGGCGCAGTCCGCCGCCAGTGCCTCGAGGTCGCAGATCTCAGTGAAGGCGATGCCGAGGTTGCGCATGAGCGCATTGTGAAGCACCAGGGCCACCCCGTTGTTCGGGTCGGTCGTGACCTCGTTGGCGATCGTGTCCGTCACGAGGTTCGGGATCTCTCGATCCTTGAACCAGTCGACGAGCTCGGGGGAGTAGACCAACCCGGGCTCACAGAAGCCGTCGTAGAAGCTGTCGCCCTGCTCGAAGAAGAGCTGCAGGTGGTTGGTGCGGATGACGATGATGTCACGCGGCTCGATCGTCACACCCTGCTTGGCCGCGCACGCCTCGAGGTCCACGTGGGTGAAGGTCTCGGCAGCGCCGAGAGCCTCCTTGCCGTAGTAGCGGGCCATGTCGAGCAGGATGCCACGCCCCACCGCGCCGCGCTGGGCGATCGGCTCCACGCTCGCGTGGTCAAGGCCCCCGATCGTGGTGCGCGCGTCGTAGCCGTTCCAGATCTTGCCGCCGTGCCAGACGTGACCCAAGGCGTCGTACTGGGTCGAGCCCTGCAGAAAGGCGTTGATCTTGTCATCGGCATAGTGCAGGCCGCCGGGAAAGGCCGGGCCCTTCCCTCCCTTGTCCCAGTCGGACTCGTCGAGAACCATGGTCCGCTCGGCGGGGGAGCGCCCCGGCCAGACCGGGTCGCCCTTTGGGTCGCCGATCAGTCGTTGGAGGGTGAAGGTCTTGCCGTCCTTGATCTCAGACACGCCGCGAAGCACCTGGGCGGCGTCGAGGTAGTTGAGCGCGCCCACCTCGTCGTGCTCGCCCCACTTGCCCCAGTTGGTGGGCGCATCGCGAAGCAGGGTGGTCAGGTCTGGTACGTCGGCCATGGGGGTCCTCGCAGTCATCAAGAATGAACTACCGAGCGGGCGCTCGGCCTCGTGGCATCATCACTGTCATCACGAGTGATGCCTGTTGTCAAGGTTCCTCGGCGTGTCGCCGCACCCGCAGGACTAGCCTGTTCGGCATGGTGAAACACCTAGGAGAGCCGCGGCGCGACGGGATGGCCGTGCGTACGGCCCGCGAGCACCGTGGTCTGTCCTTGCGCGAGCTGGCCCGGCGGATCGAAGTGAGCCCGGCGACGTTGAGCGCAGTCGAGACCGGTCGGACCGCGTTGACCACCGACCGGCTCAGGCGCATCGCGTGGGAGTTGGACACCGCGCCGGCCGAGCTGCTCGCGCGTGGGCCACGGGGCCTGGTGGCGACTGGTTCGGGGGTCGCGACCGCCGATCAGCACGGTGCTCTTGGCGACGGGTCAGGCGCCGACCCCGGCGCCGGCTTCGGTGAGACCTCCATCACCGGTGGGGAAGGCCAGGTGGGCGCCGACATGGGTGACTGGAGGGTCTTCGGGCCGCTCGATGTCGACCCGGTGATCGAGTCGGCCATCACGGTCTTCGTCGCGACCGGCTACCACGGCGCGACGATGCGACAGATCGCCCGTGGCGCGGGTGTCAGCGTCCCTGGGATCTATCACCACTACCCGAGCAAGCAACAGCTTCTCGTGACGATCCTCGACCGGACCATGGTGGATCTTCGATGGCGTGTGATCGCAGCGCGTGACGAAGGTGGTCTCGCTTCGGAGCGCTTCACGCGGATCGTTGAGGCGTTGGCCCTGTTCCACGCGACGAGGCGTGAGGTGGCCTTCATCGGGGCGAGCGAGATGCGTAGCCTGGCTGAGCCGGAGAGGGGGCGAATCGCCGGGTTGCGAACCGAGATCCAGCGCCTGCTCGACACCGAGGCGGAGCAGGCGGCGCAAGACGGGGAGTTCACCACCATGAACGTCGCGACCGCCGGCCGCGCCGTTTCGACCATGTGCACTGCACTCGCCCAATGGTTCCGCCCGGATGAACCTGCGAGTCCCCGGGAGATCGCCCGCGTCTATGCCCTATTCGCCATCGGGATGATGCGAGTTGACCTGGGACCCAGATCCGGTGACCGAGCGGAGGCCGGGTGACGGGCCGCGCCGGGTCTCGCTGCGACACCGACGACCTCATCGAGTTCGCCAACGCGGTGGTCGCCCCCAGCCGCAGATGTCGACTCGATCAACAATTGCAGCCGCACCACTCGAAGGAGATCTGATGTCCGAGCCGCCGCAGAAAACGGGCCGACACGAGCAATACGTCTGGCCCCTCCTGTTCATGTTCGTGGTGATCGTGCCACAGGTCGTCATCCCGGCGCGGAACCGAGTCGGACCCCCGAGCATCGTTCCGATCGCCGAGCTGGCCCTGCTCGCCGTGATCGTGGCCATCGCCGCCCGCCCTGGCCCGATGCCGCGCGGTTCCCGCCCGCTGGTGCTGTCGCTGTTCGGGCTGCTCGTGGTCGCCAACATCGGGGCGGCCGCCCACCTGGTCGGACTGGTGCTGACCGAGAACACCATCGATGGTGTTGTTCCCAGCGCGACCCGACTGCTGGTCACCGGGGTCACGGTCCTCGCCACCAACACAGTCACCTTCGGACTGTTGTACTGGCAGCTCGACGGTGGTGGTCCCCGCGCTCGCGAAGATGATGACCCCGATCGGTACGTCGACTTCCAGTTTCCGCAGACCAGCGAGCCGGGGCTGGCGGCCCCCGGATGGACCCCGCTGTTCTTCGACTACCTCTACGTCGCCTATACCGGCGTCGTGGCGTTCAGCCCGACGGACACCCTGCCACTGACGCATCGGGCCAAGGGGCTGATGGCAGCGCAGTCGATCGTGGCGCTCTCGGTGATCGTGGTCGTGCTGGCGCGGGTCATCAACATCCTGCCCAGCAGCAGCTGACGCAACGGATCGGCTGCGGTCACGGCGGCCGTTGAAACGAGGCCCACCGCCCTCTGTGTCAACCTCAGGTGAGGCACCGGGATCGTCCTGGTAAGTGCCTTGAAGGGCGGGGAGGAGGTACCCGAAGTGAGTACGAGCATGACGACGACACCATGCACCGGGCAGTCTGTGAGTCATGGATGACGTGCCGGACCCGCAGGTCCCCCAGCGGGCGAAGCGGCGCACGTACACGGGCAAGTACAAGCGTGATGTGCTGGCCGAGTACGAGGCGGGTGACCGTGATGCCACGGCCACCGGTTCGCCGACGCAGGTGCCGGTCTGGGCGACCCGTGTGGCCGAGCGCAGGGCAGCGGCAAGGGCCAAGGCGCGGCCGAGCAGCGTGTCGCCTCTCGCGAAGGCGGGCCGCTGACGAGAATTCGCCGGTTCGGGCCCGACGGGCCCCTCGGATCGCGATTCTCAACACTTCGCCACAACGCAGGGATTCTTACCCGCTGCCGAGGTCGCCATCTTTCTTGGGCAATGTCCACTCAGCATGGACGATGCACCTGCTTACGGGTATCTTGGCGATCGTGATCTTGGCGTCGCTACGGTCGAGCACAAACGTCATGCATGGTCCGACTGCGTCGCTGATGGGGATGCGCGGGCCGTCTGGTGCAAAGAAGTTACGGTCCAAGTCGAGGATCGGGTGGAAGAGTTCCACGGGAATCTCGATGAGTTGATACTTCCAATTAACGCGGTCCGGCAGGACGCGCAACTGGTAGATGCGATCCGCCTGTGCGAGGAACCTCCGTATCTGTTCTTTGGCCTTCCCTTCTCGCGCCTGGGCGCCCCGAACGTCTTGAATCCAAGACGCCTCGCACAGTTTGCTGATGTGGGCCGTGCCTGCGCGGACATCCCGTGCGGCAGTGGTCTTGAGCGCAACACCCTCGCCGTCGACCACCTCGTCAATGAACGGAGCGGTCGCGTGGGCCGAGCCAACCACTGTCCTGCCCGCTCGTCGCGAAGCCGCCCGAAAGGCGTCCTCAAAGCTGATGCGATCGAGTTGCTTGCTATGCGTTGCGTGGTGAACTTTCAGGCGAGCTTCAAACTCTCCCCGAAAAGCTGGCTCCATCAGTACCGCGTCCTCTTTCACCTGCCCCTCGATCGTGGCGCCGAGAGCGCCCGCGATCTGCAGGAGTTGACTGACGGAGGGAGCATCTAAGGTATCGACGAGTTGCAGGATTCGGGATCGGTCGGTGATCTGGCCGCCTTGGGCGGCATCGTCTGTTGAGGTTCGGGTCACGCCTCAGGACTCTAGTCGCGAGCCCTTGCGAGATCGTCGGTACTGCCTGTCGGCAGCGGCATGTGCCGCGCGACAGTCATCGCAGCGGCATCCGGTTTGATACCGGTAAGCCGTGCCGTGCTGTCCACGGCCACCCTGTTCGCGGTATCTGGCTATCAACTCCCGTTGGTACGCGGCGTTGGCTGCCCGACAGGCGTCACAACGGCATTGATAGTTGCTGTAGGTGCTGAGGACCCCGTGTGCGGCGTTTTCAGGAATCTCGGTCGGTCCTCGGCCCAAGGGTCGAGCCCGACCCCGGGCTGCCTCCTCGACCCGATCCACCGCCTCATCCACGGACTCGTGCTCCCAGATTCGTATGACGCACCATCCGTCGGCCGACAGTCGCTCGACGGAGTCATCGTCCCTCTGACGGTTCTCGTCAAGCTTCTTCGCCCACCACACTCGATTCTCCTTCGGTACAGCGCCGTGGTCTGGACAGCCATGCCAGAAGCAGCCGTCCACGAAGACAGCAACCCTCGCTGTTCGAAACTCCAGGTCCGCCTTCCGCCTCGTCCCCGGAACGACCGGGCCCTGGAGTCTGAAGCGGAGCCCACGTCGAAACAGCTCGCGCCGCACGGCGAGTTCAATCTCAGTGTCCTTGACCTTTTGCTTGCTCATTCGGAGCGCGACCGCAGGACTCGAAGCCTTTGGGCGCATCATTCCTGCAAGATGTCATTGGCGACCACGTGGGTCCCAGGCATGACCAACTCCTCAGGGGTCGGGCGGTCCCCGCCGAGGATCCAGGCGGCCAGACGAGCTAGTTGATAACTGATCAAAGGCGGCACAGCATCTCCGATGTGCCGGTATGAGTTGCTCAGGTTGCCCGCGAACGTGTAGTCGGAGGGGAAGCCGTTCAGAATTCCCAGTTCCCTGACGGAACATAGTCGGTCCTGTTCGGGATGGGTGTAACGACCATTGCCCATGTGGCCGCACTCACGCTTGATCGTTGGGGAAGGCCGATCCCACCACATGCGTCCATAGACGTCGGGATGACTGCCCAGGGCGCCGATCGCCAGCCGATACTTCATAGTCGGCGTCAGAAGCAGCTCTCGATCGGGGTGATCCGTCAGATCGAACCAAGAGCCACCGTCGTGCGGGATCGCCTCTGTGCGCGCCAGCGCCTGCTCCTTGACAATGCGCGGAGCGACGTGCATCGGGTCCTCGGCGCTCCTCTGTCCGTTGGCGAGTTCGGGCAGGTGCCAGATCGCCCGACGCACATGCGTGGCTTTGGGATCGATCCGCAACCCCCTCCAAAGGTCCGACATGCTGCGATCGGGGAGGCCCTTGGCCGTAGCGATCACGAGAGCGCGCTCGCGCCGCTGGGGGAGTCCAAACTCGTTGAGAAACTTCGTCTCGGCGGAGACGGAGTAGCCCAACGAGTTCAACCGGGCTGTCAACTCCGCGAGGTGTCCCTTGAACTTGCCCATCACAAGTTCCCGAGCGTTCTCCATGACCATCACCTGTGGGCGCCACTCCGCGACATAATCGGCTACGCGCGACACCAAGCCGTTCCGATGGTCATCCACTACGTGGTTTTGCGCGTTCGTGCGCGAGAAGCCAGTGCATGGCGGGCAGGCAATGAGTACCTCGGGGGGCGAGCTCAGCGCCATCCGCTCGCCCAACTCGCCGGGTGCGATCAAGCCTAGGTTCGCCTCCACGGGTTCCAACCCCATATTGGTCGAATACGTCGAATTGCACGCCAACGTGCCCTCGCCGCTGCTCGGCTTGCCGATCTGCGCATCCGCAGCGCCAACGATGCGGAACTGATCGTTGGCGGCGAACCCAGCGCTGGCGCCTCCACCGCCCGAGAAGAGGTCGACCACGGTCGCTGTCATATGATTATCCTAACCCGGGACGTGTGCTGGAGAGCGGAGGCCGCCGCTCATGTTGAGATGGTAGGCAGCACAGCCGACAGAGAATGCCAGTCCTCCACAGGCTCGGTGTGGCCCGCTGTCCGGTTCCGTCATGCGGTGGCAGATGGCACCCTCATGGCACCATGGGCCGATTCGAGGGCTGACGCGGACAGGCCCCGGGTGGCCAATCCGCTGATCTGACCTGCACAAACGTGGAGTGCCCCCGGCAGGATTCGAACCTGCGACACCCGCTTTAGGAGAGCGGTGCTCTATCCCCTGAGCTACGAGGGC